>CAYSJO010000235.1:0-6542 GCA_964431285.1 uncultured Planctomycetaceae bacterium | reverse complement strand
CGGCCTTCTACGAGCATGCGTACGGACCAGACCACCCCCGGTCCGCCGCAGCGCTCAACTACCTGGCCCAGTTACTCCAGGCCACTTACTGGCTGCCCGACGCCGAGCCCCTGATGCGCCGCGCCCTGTCCATCGACGAGTAGTTCCACGGACCAGCGTATACGCATTCGCCGCAAACTCAAACACTCGTGGCGCTCGCAAAGGTCAGAGTGCGGGTATACCGCCGGTCGCCGTGGTTGATCGCGTCTGTACGACGGCACGACGGATGCTTTACCCGCTGGCATGCGGCTGTCCTGTGCGGCACGACTCTGGTTGCGGGCAAGTCGTGCCGCCCGGCCGGCGAGCGCATTCGTATGAACTGCTCGCTGAACCCTGTCACCGGCGGTCCGGGCCGGGTCATGCTGACTCTGCAGCCGGCCAACGCGGGTGGCCCCGGTTGCTTGCTTGCAACCGGGGTATTCGGACGGCTGCCTGGCTTGTCAGGAGCAGCCGCGAGAGTCCATTGCGGAGCGACCCACAGAAACGCTCCCAGCACAAGTGCTGTCGCTCCTTGTCGCAGTCTGGACTCCTGAAAGTGCAGCAGGAACGACTGGCGGCAAACGGCCTGTGGCAGGGCAGGGAACTGACACATGGAGAACGCTCTTTTCTGGTTCACGCGGAAAATGATGGCGAAATCGACGGAAGAGACCCGCAGCAGCTTCGTTTCGAAGAGCACAACGGGCAACTGAAACGCCTCCAGCCGGATCATGCCCGTCCGCGCGACATTCGTTGCGTCGCACGGCGTGCCGGACAGGCAATTCGGCTGGCGTCGATGTTGATCCGAAGAGCGATTGCCTAACGTACGCATCGTGGCAGGCTCGACCGGATGCTCGTCTCTGGTCCACACGTGCGAGAGAGGCGGAATTGGCAGACGCGCAGGATTTAGGTTGCAGCGTCGCCGTTTGATCGGCATCCGGTCACTGTCTGATTGCCTGCGATTGCACGTTGGGACAGTGGCCGTTTCATTTGTGTATGGCAGGCGCAGAACCGAATTCGGTGACACTTCAGGTGACACTGACTCTGGCGGAGTCGTTTCGGACCAGGCTGCGTTGCCCCCTGCTCATGACGGTAGGCGAACAGGATCGCCAAGGTTGGCGCTACTTAATCACTAATCCGCAGAGGCGGGGGGGGGGATTACAGGACGGTACGGTCGAGTGTGTGGAATCGATACCCCAGAGAACGTCGATTTTTGCACTGAAGCCGCTACACGCGCCATCCGGGGCGTTTCCGAGTTAAGGGACAAGCCGGACCGACTCTAGATCCGATGGCAGCGGGAACCAGCCAGCGTATCTGCACAGAATCGGCACCCAGCGCCAAGCCATCGTGGCCATCGCCCGAGTACCGAGTCCAGCCTGATCAAACAACTGACCTCAACTGGTCAACACCCACAGATCGGTGCTAATACCTGATGATCTGAAGGCTCTGCTCTGGCCGCGACGGGATGTGGAAGCTCGGCGCAGCGGACAACACAGACGCACCAACGACTCGCCCGCCGGCCCGGCGCCGCGTCGCGTGGCTGGACGTCAACGAGCGAAACAGGCTGACGACAGACTCTCCTTGGGCAGCGGACCGGACTGACGACGGCAGTGCTGCCGAATAATTGTGGTGGGTCTGGTCACCGGCGAGATTGAGTCCGCGCTGCAAAGGCCTCAGACTGTGCGCCGTTGACATCGCCGCGGACGCCCGTGGTGCATCGCAGAATGCCGTATCCACAGGGAGTTGACCGTGACTGATCCCGGCCAGCGGAACGAACTGGACCCAACAATCGGTGGTGACGTCGAGGGTGTGTATGACGCTCCGACAGTCGTCCCAGACAACCGTGCACCGGAATTTGATGCCACACTGGGCCTCGACGACGATGACGCCACGGTGTTTCCGGACGAGAGTCCAGAAACCGATGCTGCCACTGTCGTGACGGACGATGATGACGATGACGCAGCAGTGTTTCCCGACGACGATCAAACCGTCAGTCCCGACATGGAACCGGCCGCCACCGTTGTGTCGGACTCTGTCCCGGCGACAGTCGTCGAGCCGCCGATCGAAGATGATCTGACAGTCGTGCCGGATGAGTCAGAGGATGATGACCTGACCGTCTACGGCGACGACGACGAACCTCCGCGCGGCAACGATGATCCGACAATGGTGAGGGAGGAAGTCCCGACACAGATGATTGACGGTGCGCCAGCAGCGACCGTTCTCGAGAGCCAGGCATTGGATTCCGTCTCGGAAACCTCGACAGGTGAATCTCAGTCCGGATCAAAATCCAGGCTGAGCTTCGTTAAGGGCAAGGGCAGCAAATCGAAACGCGGCAAGGCCGCGGAACCGAAGAAGTCTGAGTCCGAGGGGCCGCGGTACGAACTGGTTGACAACTTTGCGCACGGTGGCATGGGGAACATCTGGAAGGCCAATGACCAGCGGATTCACCGCGACGTGGCCTACAAGGAGTTGTTGCCCCGAGCGTTGAAGCGGCCGCGAGTGGTCGAACGATTCGTGCAGGAAGCACAGATCACCGGACAATTGGAGCATCCCTGCATCGTGCCGATTTACGATCTGGGCAACAAGGAAAGTGGCGAGCCGTTTTACGCCATGAAGTTGATTCATGGTACGGAGATGAAGGACGTCATCGAGGAGATGCACAAGCTGTCAAAGGAGTCTGTCGAATACAAACGCATGTTTATTCAATTGCTGCGTGGCCTGATCGACACATGCAACGCGATGGCCTTTGCGCACGAACGGGGAGTGCTGCACCGAGACCTGAAACCGCAGAACGTCATGCTCGGCGGATTCGGCGAGACACTGGTTCTTGACTGGGGTCTGGCCAAGATCCTTGACTCGCACGAAGCGGGCGGGGAGGGCGGCGTGAAGGTCAGCGGTAACTATGACGATAAGTTCGATGCCGATGAAGAACCATCGGCAGAGTCTCTCGGTGATCTTTCGGAGGCGACGAATGTGACAAAGATCATGGACGAGTCACGAGGCCTGTCGCTGTCCCCCGCACACATCACGGCCACCGTGAAGACGGACTCACGGTCCGAAGGTACGGAAACGAAATACGGCTCTGTGATGGGTACGCCTGCCTACATGCCTCCGGAACAGGCCGAGGGCAAACTGAATCTGATGGATGCGCGCACGGACATCTACTCGCTGGGAGCAATTCTCTACGAGATTCTGACCAACGATGCCCCCATTCCGCGCGGCAAGATGACCCAGATGCTCGACCACGTGAAAAACAAACCGATCAGGCCGCCGATCGAAATCGTTCCCACGACGCCGCGTCAACTTGACGCCATTGCCCTGAAGGCGCTGTCCAAGCGCCGCGAGGATCGGTACACAACGGCGCTCGAACTGGCACGCGACATCGAGGACTACCTCGCCGACGAACCCGTGTCCGCGTATCCCGAGCCCTGGTATGAGCGTACTCGCCGCTGGGTCAAACGGCATCGCACACTAGTCACAACATCGTCCGCTGTCGTGCTGGTGGTGATTCTCGGCTCGCTCGCCTGGAGCAGCTGGGAATCAGCGCGTCTCAACGAGCTGCAGACCACCGTCGAATCCAAAATGGATGAAGCGAAAAAACTGTCCGGGACCGGCGACTTTGACGAAGCGAAGGTGCTGCTCAACGAAGCCGACAGTCTGGTCGAAGGTGAAGAGTCGCTGGCGGCAGTCGACGGTTTGATCGAGGCTGCGGAGCGCGACCGGTTGAACGCGCAGACGCTCGATGTCGAGCAGGAACTGATTCTGATACGGGACATGATTGAGGCGAGGAACGAACTCAACGACGCCCTGGCGGCGTTGACCGCAATTGTGACGAATCTGGCGGACGAACCGGATCTGACCGAACTGCACGGCCGGGCCGAGGCGAAACTCAACGCTGTCACACAACAGATCGAAAGTCAGGAGCGTCGCGCCTTGGCACAGCAGCAGTACCAGAAGTTCCTTGACCTTGCTGATCGGGCACGGTTCTACGCGACGGTCACGACCGGAGATGACCTACTTCAGAATGCGGGCACCGCACAAAACGCTGCCGATTCGGCGTTTCAACTTTACGGTGGTTTGTCCGAGGATTACCTGACGTCGGCGCCACCGTTGCTCTCGGAGTCACAAGTGGAGAAGGTGCGAAGTGGCTCCTACGAATTGCTGCTGATCTATGCGGAGACGGAATTGACGCTGGTTCAGAACGACGACGAAGAGTCCCGCAAGGCGGCCGCAGCAAAGGCGCTTAAGGCACTGCAGCAGGCCGAGGCACTGGGCATCCAGTCGCGGGCCCTGTTTCTCAGACGAGCCCGGTACTACGACGCCGCCGGTGACATCAACCAACGTGATCTCACGCTGTCCGACGCTGAAGGCCACAATCCGACGACAGCACTTGACCTGTTTCTGGTCGGCGAGGAACAGCGTCGCTCCGGCAAGTTCGAGGATGCACTGCAGTCGTACCGTCTGGCGCTGCAGGCAGAACCCGATCACTTCTGGTCGTTGCATCAGATGGCGCTGACACATCTGCTGAGTGGTCAGGCGGACGCGGCGGTCGCCGGCTACACGGCCTGCATCGCCCGGCGACCCGATGAGCGGATCTGTTACCTGTCGCGCGGTATTGCTTATGCCTCGCTGAAACAGTTCGGGGCGGCTGAGGCCGACCTCGACCGGGCGGGGGAACTCGATCCAAACCTGTACGCGGTTTATCTCAATCGCGGAGCTGTCTACGTGGCTCAGGAAAAACTGCACGACGCCATCGCCGATTTTGAACGAGCCGCCGAGTTGCGTGCGGGATACGCTGGTCCGTTCGTAAACCTCGGCGAGGTTTACCGAATTCAAAAGAAGTACTCGGATTCCGAAGCCGCTCTGACAAGAGCCGTCGAGCTGGATGAGAACAACGTCAAGGCCTATCGCATCCGCGCTCTGACACGACTACAACTGATGAAGGCGGACGACGCGCGCGCCGATTTTGAACGCGTGGTCGAGCTGGACGATGATCCGCTTTCGCAGGCCGACGCACATTACCAGATTGGCAATATCCGGAACCGCGGCGACGAACCGGAAATGGCTCTGGAGGCCTACGACAAGTCCATCGTGGCCAATTCGAAAAACTCGAACACATATCGCCTGAAGGCCGAAGTCCTGCTGGCTCTGAACCGCGACGAGGAAGCTGTCGCGGCCTTCACGAAGTGTCTCGAATTCGGTCCACCGGTGGGCGACGTTTACCGAGCCAGATCTCTGGCGTATTCCAAGCTGGGACGCTTTCGCGAAGCGATGAACGACTACACACGGGCGCTGGAGCTGGAGCCGTCGGCCAACATGCTGGTGCGACGCGGCTGGGCCTATCTGCTGGAAGCGAATCAACTGGCTCTGGCTGATTTCGATGCCGCCGTGTCAAAGAACCCGGACAACGCCGATGCGTGGAACGGGCGTGGCTATTCCCGTGTCATGCTGGGCGACTATGCGCGTGCGATCGCCGACGCGGACGAAGCCGTGAAACGAGCGGCGAAACAGGTCGAAGTCGAAGGGCCGAGTGCCTGGCCGCACATTTACAACGCGGCGACGATCTACGCTCAGGCGGTGGGCAAAGTGCTGCAGGATGGACGCCGCAAGCCCGAGGACCGAGAGAAGCTGGCCAGTCAACTCACCGTGAAAGCGATCCAGATTATCGCACAGGCCATCAACGCTGCCGGTCCGGGCCAACGGGCTGCCGTCGCTCAAACGCTACAGGCTGACACGGCGCTCAACCCGATTCGTAACCGACCAGAGTTTCGACAGGCATTTGCTCCGAAACCCCCACAGAACAACAACTGACCATGCCCGGTCACGGGCGCGTCGGCCTGTCGCCATTCACTGCATTCGGTGGTCGACGGTTTCGAGGCGGGCGGGAGCCTTGCCTTCCCAGGGCTATATGCGGCGTTCAGTATCTGCGTCGGAGCACGATGAAGTATCCGTCGGTGCTGTCGTCTAGTAACTGCCATTTCTCTGGCTCGATCTGCAGTTCGCGGACCTGATCCGGACTGTGGATCTCGCTGTAGTGGTGCCGCGTATCGATCACGATGAAGTCTGTATCGTCTGGCACGCAGTTTTCGTAGGACGACACCTCGCGGCGGTAGTTGCTGTAGTCGTACGAACGCTCGTGGTGAGTGAATCGAGAATGCACGAAGTCCGTCGACGCGACTCGTGCGTCCGGTGGGATCTGTTCCAGAACCAGGGGAAACAGCTCGGCGCGGCGGCCGGGGACGTACAGCGATCTCCAGTAGTAGAACGAGCCGGGATTCCAGAACCGGATTCCCAGCGGACTGGCACCAACGAACGCCCCAAGGCAGAGACACAGAGACAGCACAAACGCCGGAGCATACTTTCAGGTACGCCGCGCGACAGTCGTTCGGTTAGACGCACCAGCCAGAACGATTCCTGATGCAGCAGGCGTTCTGCTCCGTGTGCCGCTGCCCAGAACAATAGCGGTACCACTGGCGCATGAAAGTGATGCCAGGGCTGTGGCTCCCGTTTGATCAGCTCGTTCAGAC
>CAYSJO010000234.1:0-3424 GCA_964431285.1 uncultured Planctomycetaceae bacterium | reverse complement strand
AGAACGGCTTGTTGCCCCGCGAGCCCCAGCCTCGATTGGTTCCACCCACGAACATGCTGCCGTCCGGTGTGAACTCAACAGCCAGGCTGCCGGAACCCATCCCTGATCGGAATGGAAAGCACGCCCCCTGATAATGGCCGTCGATCGTTTCGAGACAGACTCGCATAACCGTGCTGAAAGTCTGATCGCCCACGAACAACTGATGTTCGAAAGGACCGAACTTTCCAGCCGAGACATCGCAGGCAACGCCGCTCGCGGACTGCCCCATCTTCTTATACGGAAAATACACGGCGGGCGGTTCGAGTTCGGGAATCTTCTTCGCTTCAACCATCATACGACTGCCGCTTTGGGGCTCGACCGGTCGCGGGCCGATCACGCTTGTTGTGTCGTACCAGCGGTTGCCACCCGGATGTCCCTGAAACGAACCGGGACGCAACCACTTCAGGCTGCAGGTGCCGTTCCATGGTCCCTGATTGTCGGTGTAGAAGACGTCGCCAGCATGATTAATTCCCATACCACCGGGTGAGCGGATGCCGCTGCAGGTGGGGATGATCTCGCCATCGGGTGTCACGCGCACGCACCAGCCACGGTACTTTGTGTTGCTGTTGAACGAACCGGTCAGACACAACACGACCCAGATGTTTCCCTCCTTGTCGAATTTCGATCCGAACGCGTACTCGTGGTAGTCCCCCGTGATGCCCCACTTGTCGCACACTGATTCGATAATGTCTGCGCGGCCGTCGCCGTCCTCATCTTTCAATCGGGACACTTCGCAGCGTTGCGTTGCGTAAAGCCAGCCGTCCTTCTGAGTCAGGCCAAGGACCTCATGCATGCCGATGGCAAATGGTGAAAACTTTGCCGAACTGACATCCTGCAAGAGCGCATTCTGAATAGTGTAAATGTCGCCCCGGCGCGTGGACACAGCAAGTTTGTCACCCATCCATTCGATGCCACCGCCTTCAAGCACGATTCCGTCGGGGATCGTGAAGTGATCAAGCTGGTAATAGTCGTTTTCAGTTGGCGGCGACTCCTGCGCGGATGCCGTCACCGCGACGCAACTGATGAATGCTGTGAGCGTAAGTATAAACTTCATGGAAACATTCCCTGTTTCGATTTGAACGCGGAATTAAGTCACAGCCGCTGCTCTATCGTTCGTCGCCACGTTGTTACCAGGCGTATCGCTGCAGAATCTCAACCGGCCCGCTTGTGAGGTCGAAGAAAAGCAGCAGTTCCGATTTGCCTCCGATTTTCCTCACAGTGAGTGCCGCGTTCGCTGCTTCGATTTGGACTTGAAGATGTTCATCGACAACGAACCAGTCATCCTTCTCTTCGATGCTGTTGCCCGCTGCCACTCGATACATCATCTCTCCAGCGGCGCCGTCTGACTTGAGCAATAGTGTCCGCTGAAACTCGCTCAACCCGCTTGTGTTCTTTTGCGGAACGATCTCGTCAAAGATCGAGACGTTGCCGAAGGAGTACAGAAAGATGGGCTGACGTTTTGCATTGAATCGATATCCGCGGAATCGATACCCGAGTTCAGCGGGAGCAGTTGTTGGCCAGGACGCTTCCATGTCCGCCAGCTCCGCGAATGGGACGCCGCGAACGAGACTCAGAACGTTGTCTCCGTGCGGTCGCTGGAAGCCAGGGCCACGGCCGACCCAGTGTTTCGCGGCATCAATGAACCCGTTTTCCCAGATCAGGGCGAGACACACCTGATCGGCGTCGAAGCACAGATTTGCCTGCTCGGGATATCCCACGGCAATACCACGTGCGCTGACGCCTTCGATGAAGTTGCGATAGACAATCGGCTCATCGGTCGGCGTCAGGATGATTCCTCCCTGAGTCAGGCCCGCTGGAATACCGGCGTTCGCGCCGTCGGTCAGATACAGCCATGACGCCTGCATCTGTTGTCCGACATTGCCATCCAGCACATCGCGGATCGTGGCCTGGCCGAAAGGCCAGGGTGCCGGCATTCGAGTTCCCGGCCGGAAGTCCTGCGGACTTGCCATATACCGGTGAAACCAGTCCTCGCGGAGCCGCTGTGTCATCTTCTGCAAATCAATGGACTGGATGCCCGTCGCCTTGTACTTGCCGAACGTGTGACACTTGATGCAACCGAGTCCTTTCTCACCACTCAGCCGTCGACCAATCGCCTTCATCTTCGTGACGGGAAGTACGATCTCGGCGAGTTTGGCCTCTGTCTTGAGATCGGCAGATCGGAAATCAGCCAGCAGGCGGCCCACACTCGCGCCGCCGAACTTCGGCATGGCCGTCAGCATGTAGGGACGATCCTCGGCCCCGTTGTCAAGGATACCTTTCAGGTAGGCCTCCGTCAGTTTGTCACCAACACCATCGAGTGGTGGGGGCAATCGACCTTCGTCACCCATCTCTTTCATTGTGCTGAGGAAGAATGCGTTGCGGTCTTCTTCCGGCCCACCGAGCTTGTTGCGCTGATGGCAGCCGTAGCAGATGAATCGTACAAACGAATGGTGAATGCGGGCCTCGGGTGACACATCGATGGGGGCGCCCGGTTCCTGCAGCGACTGAATGGCTGATGCAAGGTGTTTGCGCTGCCGTTCACTGAGTTGGTAGCGAGGCACACCGGGGACAGTCGACTCGGCAAGACACCCGCCGGTCATACTGGTCAGGTCGGCCAGTTTCTTCGCTCGCGATGTGGACCGCACAGTTTTTCCGTCGACAGTCGTTTCGTGACACGAAGCACAACCGCGCGTGGCGAACAGACGCTGCCCGAGTTCGGCCAAATCATCATCCAGCGTAAAACCCAGATCCCCTTCCTCTGTCTTCGGTGGTACTTCGGTCGGAGTTGCGATGGACGCAAGAGGCTGGCGAGCGAAACCGGGCCCTTCGAACTCAACGCCGAGCGACTCGTGACCACCTCCTTCAAAGTATTCGACGACAACTGTCCGTGCTCCCTGCTTCAGTACCTGTCGGCCTTCCTTAACTGTGTGCGGATGAACTCCGTCGATTCGGACGACTTCCTTGCCGTCGATCAACAGTCGGCTGCCATCGTCCGAGCCCAGAAAGAATCGATAATTGCCATCCGTCAGAACCTGTAGAAAACCGCTGAAAACCAGTCCGAACTGGTCATTGCGTTCCCGCACCCCAACATCGAAGCCGCTCGACATACCGGTCGTTTTCGGTTTCAGCTGGCTGAAGTCAGGCAGGTTCTGCCAATTGCCTTCGTAGTAGGCGTACTTGAGATTCGTGGGGACTTTGATGTCACGCAAAAAAAAGCAGGCCAGGTCTCGCGTCTGTTGATCGTTGAGGTTGAAACTCGGCATGCGTCCGCCGGGTCGAACAGCAAGTGGATTCTTCAGGAACGCCGCCAGGCTGGGGATCGTGTATTTCCTGTCGAGGCTACCGAGTGGAACCGACGTGAGCAGCAATTCCGCGTCGGCCTGCT
>CAYSJO010000233.1:0-13413 GCA_964431285.1 uncultured Planctomycetaceae bacterium | reverse complement strand
TCGGCAGAAAAGTGAAGACGTGGTCGTTGAGTCATGGCATCATTCTCCAGTCAGGTCATGCTAACCCGTCCAGACTCCGACTCCAGTTCCAACTGAACCGCTACAAAGCCATCCGTAGATTCTCGCCCACGTTTACTCATGCGGAGAATTATGATGATCGCAACAGCCGAAACCGATCTGGAAACAGCGTCGGAACTGCCCGAAGAATTCTACGACGTTGCCCAAATCTGCAAGATGCTGGCCGAACCCAGTCGGTTGCGTGTGGTCTTCTTCCTGATGAACGAGTCTGAGTTGAACGTGGGAGTCATCTGCGGTCGGCTGAAGCAAAGTCAGCCCGCAGTGAGTCACCATCTCGCACTGCTTGAAGCAGACTGCCTCCGGTTGGACAACTTCCTGTTGACGTATGCTCCTCAAAGTGCGTGATGACAGCCAGCCTGGTGACTGTGCCAGCTGTCCGTCAAAACTCGACAACGATATACTACATTACTCAACGCACGTTCCCTCAGCTGTCCCGCCTGTTGCCCCACCGATATGCCACCGGCTTGATTCTCCCGAAAAACCCCTGTTTTAGTGGCTCCCATTCCTGGCCCCCCGCATTTCGCGAGAGGCCAATTGATTAGTTCGTTCTGCATCCCGCGACGAAACGCGACTCGGAGTATCCAGGACGGCCACCTGAGCAGGGCAAACGAATGATTTCGAACCTGAGACTCCATGAAGGCGATCAGGATTCTGCGATGTACGACGACCATTCCTATCGGCTGGAACTCATTTGCGTGGATGCTGCGCGAGTGGTCGACGGTTTTGTGATTGACGAATCACCAGCTGTGATCGGACGCAGTCCTAAAGCAGACGCCGTCATCGACAGTCACTGGATCAGTCGCTTTCACTGCTCGATTGAACGCGACCGAAGCGGATTTTTTGTCCGCGACCTGAACAGCCGCAATGGCACGATGGTCAACGAAGTCCCCGTGAATGAGGCGCCGCTTAGTTCCGGCGATCAGCTCACTCTGGGCATGGTCACCTTTCAGGTCATGCTGCACTCGAATTCCGATGACATGCCATCCACAATTGTGGGCGCGATACCGCGCGGCTAAGACGCTGACCCGGAATTCTCAGTCAGTTTTCGTGGGCCCTGTCCGCGCTGCCGAGACCGGGCATCCCGGCGGGACATGGACGATCCGATGCGATAGGCTGCAGTGCGTCAGTCGTGAAAAGCATTCAGGAGCAGACCGATGCGTCCATTCCTCTCGTCCTGCCTGTTGCTGTCTCTGTCTTGCTGCATCAGTCCGACGCTGCAGGCCGACGAACTGCGTTATTCACCGAAAGAGGGAACTCTGTTAGGGTACGAGATAACGATCGCCATCGGCGGCGATCCCGCGACCGCGTCATTGATCGGCCGGTCGACGTACCAAGTCGAATCGACGGGCCAGAAGATTGCTCTGGCCTTCCAGGGCGGCCTGAAGCTGAAACAGGCAAGTTCAGGGGGGCGATGCCGTGGTCCTTCCCGACTGATCTCGCCTCGGTCGCCGTTCACGGGAATCTCGAATGCACGCAATCAACTCACGATTCTGCCGACCGGAGAAGTTGTCGAGGCCAAGGGTGATTCGCAGCTTCCGTTTCTATTGGGAAATCTGTCGCATCTGCTGATCGAGCGGTTGCCGGAGAATGGCGGGCGAACATGGACCGTGAAAACCGACATCGCAATTACGGAATCAAACAGCCGAGTTCCACGACCGGGACCAGGTCGCGGCAGTGTCAAACACACGAAGGCTGAAGAGGTCACCACTTACAACCTCCAGGGTTCTGAAGCCGGGAAGGCCGTCATTGCCAAGACCTACGATCTGACCACCCCAGGTGGTGAAGGTAAGTTTGAGATTCACGGCAAGGGCATGCTCACGTTCAACACGGAACGCGTCGTGGCCGAGCGACTTGAATTCAAGCAGACGGTCACAAGTCGAAAGGGAGACAAAGCAACAGAGACACCGCTGAAGATTCAGTATCGATTGCTCGACGACGCGGAAATGATTGAACTCGTTGCCGAACGTAAAGCTCGCACGGAACAACTGCAGAAGCTGATCGCTGAGCGTAAGAAAAAGCAGGCGGAAGGGACTGACGCTCCGAAACCTCGAACTGAACGCGCGAAGACCAGACCCAAGCGAAACGTCCGACAGGTGACTCTGAATGCACAACAGAAAAAGCGACTGTTCGGTTTCCTGGAATCCGACGACCCGGGGCGAATTCGACTCGGACTGATGTCACTCAACAGAATGGCGCCGAAGGAGCCAGACGAGGAAGTGACCGAAGTCCTGCGACCCCTGTTGAAGCACGAAAACGAGACATTAAAGTCTCTTGCTGAACAGGCATGGGAGAACTGGGGTATCAAGCAAACTTCCGACGAGAAGAAACCTGCCGAAGAGTAGTCGTTGTCGGTCCGTACGGACTTACCTGCCTGAGAGCCCTGAGCCGACACTGCACACGTGCCCGCCGATTCGAAACACTCCGAGACCGACGCCCCATCGAGCCGCTCGGTGGTATGCGAGTTCGTTGTCGAGTCGTTCTTGGGCGGCAAGCGGATCGACTCCTTCATCGGTAAGCACCTGAGAAACTGGTCGCCGTTCCGGATTCAACGCATGGTGCAGGCGGGCTGCGTCCGCGTGAACGATGCCAGGGTGACGATCGAGTACCGTGTTCGACCAAATGACCTGGTGCGCGTTCGCGTTGTCAGCCCGCCGGATCTTTCTCCGGTGCCTCAATCCATACCGGTCGAAGTCCTGTATGAAGATCCGTGGCTGATCGCGGTCAATAAGCCTCCTGGACAGATCGCACATCCGGGCGGCGAATTCCGCGGCCGGACACTGATCAATGCTCTGCAGTTTCATTTCGATCAACAGTCACCACAGCCCGGAATGATCCGCCCGGGCATCGCGCACCGCATTGATCGGCAGACGAGCGGAGTGATGATCTGCCCCAAAGAACATGTCACTCATAGGCGACTGACTCAGCAGTTCGAGCAGCGTGAGATCTCGAAAACGTACGTCGCCATCGTGCGTGGGTGTCCGCCGGAGGACACAGGGGTCATCGACCTGCCAATTGGAACCGTGCCGAATCCGACATGTACGCTGATGTGCGCCAAGCCGATCGCCGTGGACGCTCGACCCGCGCAGACAGGCTTTCGCGTCCTGGAACGATTTGCTGGCCACACGCTCGTGGAAGCCCATCCGCTGACTGGCCGACATCATCAGATTCGAGTGCATTTCGCGGAGATCGGGTTTCCCCTGCTGGCCGATGAGTTTTATGGCGACGGCGGACTGATTAAAGACGGGACTCCGCTGGAGATCTGCGAGCCGTTGGAACAGCAACCCGATCCATTCATCGAGGCTCCGTTCTACAATCCCGATCTTCCGCTGCGACGACACGCACTGCATGCGGCAACGATTGCGTTCGACCACCCAATTGCAGGGATGCCGATGCTGCTTGAAGCGCCGCTGCCCGTCGACCTTCAGCAAACGCTGGTCGCTCTGCGGGGCGAGCCAATCGGCCAGTCGCTTCGTGATTGATGCGACGGACCGTCGTGCGGACGGCCGGTGATTTACACTTCTGGCAGCTGCCACTGGGGGCGATAGGTCTTCGTCAGCAGAGCATTCGCCTCGGCGTCGTCACCGAACGACAAGGATTCGCCGTCGAAGCTGAGTTCTCGTCCCAGTTGCCAGGCGGCGTTGCCCAGGTGACACAGATTGGTGCTCGTGTGACCGATCTCGATGTCGGCGTTGGGTCGCTGCCGCGTCCGGACGCAGTCGATGAAGTTGCGCAGATGGCTGCCTAGCAACTCGCTCGCATCCGCGTTGAGTCGTTCTTTGCAGTCGTAAACTTTCCAGCCACTGCGATCAATGACCAGTGTGCCCTTTTCACCATGAAAGGAAACACCCGATCCGCGACCTTCCAGTCCGTGGTTAGTCCACAGCCGATGTTCCCACGTGATCGTGTGCTGCGGCCATTGGAAAGTGGCCTGCAATGTGTCGGGCATTTCCTGGTCGCCGTGAAACACATAGCTGCCGCCAGAGGCGCTTACCCGAGTCGGATAGTCGAGCTGCAGACCCCACCGAGCAATATCCAATAGATGGACTCCCCAGTTGCCAAGTTCTCCAGTTCCATAATCGTGAAACCACTGCCAGTGGTGATGGAAGCGGTTAGCATTAAAGCCACGCTCGGGAGCCGGACCTAACCACAAGTCGTAATCAACATTCTCGGGGGTCGGTTCGTCGACTTTGCTGCCGATCGGCTTCCGCTTGTTGGCTACCCAGGCTTTGGCGAGCCGAACCGTTCCCAGCTGACCACTCTGAACCAGTTCAATGGCCGAATGAAAATGAGCACCGCTTCGCTGCTGCAATCCTGTCTGCACGACGCTATCCGTTGTCCGAGCGACGTCGACCAGACGCCGCCCTTCCTCGATCGTGTGCGACACCGGTTTTTCAAGGTAGACGTCCTTCCCCGCCTGGCACGCCAGAATTCCCATCACTGCATGCCAGTGATCTGGTGTGGCAATCACCACGGCATCAATCGAGTCGTCGTCGAGCAGACGGCGGAAATCGGATTCCCATTGAGGCTCGGAGTCCTGCACGTCAGTGACAGACTTCATGGCTGTCGCCTGCAGACCGAGATCGACGTCGCACAGAGCAGCCAGCGTAACGTCATCCATGCCGGCCAGACGTGTGGCCAGCGTGCGGCCCTGATTGCGGACGCCGATCACACCAACGCGTACCGGCTGACTGCGGTCAGCGCGAGCAACGGTTGTTGACAGACCGACCATTCCGGCGGCAACGCCAGCGGCATTCTGAGCACTGCGTCCGAGGAACTGGCGGCGGCTGAGATCACTGCGAGGTTTCATGGTGGGAATCTGGGAGGGAGTTGAGCGGGGGAGTGTCAGCGTACCAGATACGGCAGGCAAATGTATCGAAACGAACTATGGATTCAGACGATCCACTCGAGCCCGTCACTTGGCGGGCTTTTCGAACATCCGGCTGATCCGCACATGCCCATCGTGATGAGCGGTCGCCACCTGCAGGCCATCGGGGTGGAGCGACATGTCGCGAGCCGTATTAGGCAGCTTCAGCTTGTGAAACGGCTTCTCCTCGGCCGGCTTGAAGAACAGCAGGAACCCTCCGCCACTTCCACCGGCAGCGCCGATCTCGACGCCATTGGCCAGGAACTCGACCTGCCAGCCGATGCCCTTGACCCCGGCCGCCGGCTGCTTGCGAAGCACTTCTCCCTTTTCCCAGTCGAACAACACGATCAACGGTTCGTTGACTGCGCCCAGTGGGTTAGTTGCCTTGTGCAGGCCAATGCAGGCCAGTGATTTCCCGTCCGCACTCAAGGCCAGGTCACGAATGCCGCCGTAGTGGACCTTCTGGCCGCCGTTATACGTGTGCAGGTCTTTGGCTTCGAGAGTCCGGACCAGCTTGCCCGTTTTGAGTTCCCACTGGAGCACTTTTCCACTCAGGTCGCCCGACAACAGAAACTCGCCACCTGGATGAAAGAACACGCTGTAGACGTTGGCCTCGTGCCCCTTGAATTCCCGGACCGGTTTGCCATCCGGCGACCATGTGCGGACAAAGTTGTCGTTTCCACCGGATGCGATCAGCGATCCATCGGCATTGACGTCGAGTGACCGGATCCAGCCCTGATGGGCGACGACCTCGTGCTTCGGTTCTGGTTTCTCGGCGGACGTCGGCCAGAAAAACAACCGATCGTCGCAACCACCCGAGATGACCGTCTCTCCATCCGGCAGGAATACGATGTCGCGAATCCAGCTTTCGTGTGCCGGCCACGCGGTCTTTTTGCCGGATTCCAATTCCCAGCGCTGCAGCGAATAATCCTCGGAACTGCTGAAGAGATATCGTCCCTGAGGATCGAAACAGCACGCGATCATCGGACGACCGTGTTTCCATTGATGTGCGATATGCGTTTTCGTCGGATCGAGATTCATCAGGGTTCCCGTTTCCACCTGACAGGACGGGTACGAGGCCGAACATCACATCGGCCGGATTGAGAGCGTTCAGCCATCATATGAGCCGCAGGCATGCGGTCAAGGTCCCACCAGCGCCGTCGATGCCGCCTGGTGATAGCACTCGCCGAGATGAATAATCAGTTCCAGCGCCAAGAGATCCGCCCGGGCCATCACATGCCGCGTGCTCCGATTGCCGAGCCCCTTCACCACATGCTCGACCCGTTCCAGATGTAGCGACAGAGTGTCCCGAGGGCTGAGGTCGAATTCCGCCAGAATGCGTGCGAGCTGGCCAATCTCAGCTCCGAGATTACCTGAACCCATAATGACATATGTTCGCAAAAGTTCGTAATAGTAATTTCTCACCTCATCCGGCACGGCAATGGAACGCTGTTCAGGAATGGCTCCCGAATTCTCGTCGGTCCCGGAGACGATCGGCGGAGTGAGATTGCCGCCCTGATCGGCTGAAACACCGTGTGTGAGTACTTCCAGCTCACTGATGATGTCCCGCTGCTGTCGGAGCAGGTGGTCCGCTTCGTCGCGTTCGCGGACCAGTCGTCGGTGATTAGCCACTGTGTGCTGGTGGTTCTCTCTCACCGCCAGCACCTGTTTGATTGTGCGCTGCATGACATTGACGAGCGCCCGGGAACTCCACAGAGCTGACGACACCAGCAACTCGCATTGAAACCGGCACGCATCGACTACCAGGCCGTCATCAGGACGTCGACTCAACAGAATAAGCGGATCGTCACATCCGGATGCCCGAATCGCCTGAAGAAGCGAGATTCCGTTCCATTCATCGTCGTCATCCTGCCTGGTTTGAACACATTCGATGATGATGCAGTCGAAGTTGTCCTGCCGCAGCAACGACATTGTCTCTGACGGCGTGCTGACCCAGCGAAATCGGGGGTCGTGGCAGCCGATCGCGTCCAGTTGCAGCGTCAAACCGATCCAGTCGGGCTCGGTGGGCCCGACACAAAGCAGCCGGAATCCTGCTGCGACACCGCTTTCCGGGGGAGCTGCAAGCCAGTCGGACATGTTGGGGTGATGCGTGAGGGGTCGAGTGTCACCGGGCGGAAGGCGACCGAGACAATTCAGTCTTATCGTTCCACGGGCGCGAACTTATACGACTCGTCAGAAACCGGTGTCAATACGGAGGTAACGGCAGATTCGGGTCGTGGATACGTGGTCAGCCGTCGGACCGGCTGTTATCCTCTGTCGCTTCACCGGCCCGGTCTGGGGTCCGTTCTGTGCGCGCTGATACGCAATACGAATCCAGACCGGTGTGACGGCTCTC
Source organism: uncultured Planctomycetaceae bacterium (assembly GCA_964431285.1). Taxonomy (GTDB): domain Bacteria; phylum Planctomycetota; class Planctomycetia; order Planctomycetales; family Planctomycetaceae; genus CAUZFZ01. The sequence goes on along the minus strand of CAYSJO010000233.1, from coordinate 6,115 downwards.
GTGGCCCAAATTCGCGAGAATTCCAGTTTCAGAGCAATGAGAAGGTTCAATGGGAAAAAGTCGCCTCCAGATGCGGCGTGAAGCTGAAGCCGCTGACATTCAGGATGAGGATGGTGCTGCAACCACCAAAGCAAAGCCAAAAAAGAAAGCGGCTAAGCGCAAAACCGCCGCCCGTCGGACTCGCGAAAAGGCTCCGGAACGCAAACGCGTTGTGTGGGTGTTGTACAGCGGCAGCATGAAAGAGGAGGGCCGCTTTGCATACGACCAGAAGGAAGCAGCCGATGCGCGCCTGACGGTGCTGCAGAACCGAGGCAAAAAACTGTATTTCATGCAGCTGGTCAAGGAGCTGATTACCGACAGCGCGACGCCTATTGTGCCGGTCTCATCGGACCCGGAACTCGACGAAGCCCCCGTCGTCGTCGATCCAGATGCGGAAGAAAAGAAGGCAGCCGATAGCGAGGACGCTTTGGACGTCGATCTGGAAGCGGACTTCGCGGAAGACGATGACGACGACGACGACGATGACACAGAGCCGGCGGACGAAGAAGAAGAGTGACCAGCTGTTCTTGAATACCCAGGCTGACGGCGGTCCAATGCGACCGCCGTTTTTTATGCGCACGCGAGAGGCCTCACTTCGCCTCACCCTGAATCAACCCCATCGGACCGATCCATGACCACGGGACACCGAGCCGAAATCGAGGATACTTACGCCGAGGGTTTCCGGAGTCTGTTCGCCGAATTCCTGATCACGGCTCGCGATCGCAAGTGGCTTGATCATGCGTTACGCGAAGCGACTGGCAACGCTTCCAGCACGATCCTGTGCGACTGTGAGGCTGGTCTGGATCAATACGTTGGACCGGGTGGCGATGAATCCGTTGAAACACCCGACGGCCGACCCGGAGCCGTCATACAAGTCCACGTGCCACGTTTTCGCAAAGACCGTGTCGCAGCGCTCGAGAAGTCGCTGCTCGTCCGCATCAGTCAGAACGTACTGACATGCCCGACAGCACGGTGCTTCAATCTGATTGACAGCGATCCGTATTTCAAACTGGGCCGCAAAGTTGCGTTCTTTGGTGACGGCTTTCAGAAACGCGAAATCCGTTTCGACCGCAAGGTGTGGACGATCCCGACGATGGGTGGCGACTTCGTGCTGGATCGCCGCTTTGGATACTCGGATGGCGTCATGGGCGGCAACTTGTGGTTCATGGGCGAATCAGAGGAGTCCGCAATCACCGCCACAGAACGAGGTGTTGAAGCCGTGAACGCAACGCCTGGGGCCGTCATGACGTTCCCCGGCGGAATCGCGGCCAGCGCTTCCAAAGCGGGCAGTCGATACTCATTCTTGATCGCCAGCACCTATGCGGAATACTGCCCGACTCTGCGGAATGAGCCGGGACTTGAGACGCGTCTTCCCGACAACGTCAATTCGATCATGGAAATCGTGATCAATGGTCGGAGTCTGCAGGCGATTTCCGATGCGACACAGGCGGCGATCGCGTCGTCAGTCGACTCGCCCGGCTTGGTACGCATTACTGCCGGCAATTACGGTGGCCGCCTCGGCAAGAGCTTCGTCTGGCTGAAGCCCGAGTTGCATCCATAGAAAGTCCTGACATGATTCGACCCACTCGAAGTTTTACCGTTGTGCTGGCATTCACAATCACGTCGGTTTTGATCGACTCGGCTTCCGGTCAGGACCGCGATACGACTCGCGGAGACCGCATGATCGCGGCTTATTTTGCCAGCCGGACGCAGAAGCTTGCCGATCGCTGTCTCGCGGAATTCCAGTCACTTGAAGACTGGCAGGCCCGACAGGCGGAACTGCGTCAGCAGCTTTTCGAAATGCTCTCGCTCGACCCAATACCGGAAAAGACACCACTTAAGCCGGTCGTTACCGGCACTGTTGAGCACGACGAATTCATCGTGGAGCGATTGCACTTTCAGTCGCAGCCCGGTCTGTATGTGACCGGAAACCTGTACCGCCCGATGTCTCAGGACGGCCCTTTGCCGGCCATTCTGTATGTTTGCGGCCATGGCCGTGTGAAGAAAGGCGACACCAGCTATGGCAACAAAGCTCATTATCAGCATCACGGAGCGTGGTTCGCTCGAAACGGCTACGTGTGCCTGACGATTGACACACTGCAACTGGGTGAAATCGAGGGAATCCACCACGGGACCTACAACCATGACCGGTGGTGGTGGAACGCCCGCGGCTATTCTTCAGCCGGTGTCGAGGCGTGGAACTGCATCCGCTCGCTCGATTATCTGCAGTCGCGGGACGAGGTCGACGGCGATCGCATCGGAGTAACGGGGCGTTCCGGTGGTGGCGCCTATTCTTGGTGGATCGCCGCGCTCGACGAGCGGATCAAGGTTGCGGTGCCCGTTGCCGGAATCACAAGTCTGCACAATCACGTTGTCGATGGCTGTGTTGAGGGCCACTGCGACTGCATGTTCATGGTCAACACCTATCGTTGGGATTACGCACAGGTTGCGGCACTGGTTGCTCCACGACCACTACTGATATCGAACACCGACAAGGACGGGATTTTCCCGCTCGATGGAGTGGTCGACGTCTACAACAAAGTCCGCCGCATTTACGAGCTTCACGGCAAGTTGAAGAACATTGGCCTGCAGATCACGGAAGGACCGCACAAGGACACGCAGGAGTTGCGCGTCCATGCGTTTCACTGGTTCAACAAATTCCTGAAGGGAGAAGACCCGTTGATCGAGACGACAGCCGTGAAGTTCTTCGAACCAGAGCAACTTCGCGTCTTCTCCGAATTGCCGGCCGATGAGCAGAACACGACGATCGACGAGTCGTTCACACAAGTGGCCACACTGCCCGAGCCGGTTGATGTCCGGATCAACGACGAGTCGTCCGAGTCATACCGTCGGCAGTTACTCGAGAAGTGCTTCCGCGGTTGGCCGAGTTCGGGAGACTCGCAGCCGATATCGCTGCATGCTGGACCGACGCAGCAGAAGAACGGCGTGCTTCTGTCTCAATTCACGTTTACGCCCGAGCCTGACATCGATCTGAGTCTGTACCTGCTGCGGTCCGCAGAGACAGCGCCTCAAGACTTGAAACTCGTCGTGCTTAATGTGCTCGATGAATCTGGTTGGGTGGACTTCCTATCGGAAGTCGGCGTCGATTTCGCGAGTCAGTTCAAAGGAGAAGTGGCGGTCGAGACGAACACGGATGCGTGGAAATCGACGTCGAAGATGCTGACATCACTGCCCTGGGGCATGGCATACGTCTGCCCTCGCGGAATCGGGCCGACTGCCTGGGACAAAAGTAAACGCAAGCAGACACAGCATCGCCGTCGATTCATGCTGCTCGGTCAGACGCAGGACAGTATGCGTGTCTGGGATGTCCGCCGCGCCATAAACGCTCTGCAGGCAGTTGAGGGATACAAAGAGGTGCCGCTGTGGCTGCAGGCGCAGGGCGTGATGTCGGGAGTGGCTCTGTACGCCGCCCTGTTTGAGCCGGGGAAAGTGACGCGGCTGGACTTGTACGATCTGCCAGCATCACATCGCGAGGGCCCGATCTTCCTCAATGTGCTCCGCGTCACGGACTTGCTGCTCACGGTTCCGCATGTGGCTCACACAAGCAAAGTCGTTATCTACGACAACGAAGCAGATCGTTGGTCCTATGCCCGCAAGGTTGCGGATTCAGACGAGCACTTGAAAGCACAGCTCCAGATTCGCAAGCGACCGTGATTATCGTGCGGCCGGGCCTGTGCAGCGAATCAGATGGTCGTGGTCGATGTAAACCACTTCCTGACTTTCGTCCGTGAACGTGTACGGAATGGGCCAGTCGGATCGGATCGTTTTGTCGAAGTACACCGTGCACTTGTAGTGACAGTGATGTAACCGTGCGGGACCTACCAGCGGAACGAAGCGGCATTCATCAACACGGTCGACGATCAGTTCTTTCACGATGCGCACGTTGTTGAGGTTCTTTTCGGCGATGAATGCGAAACCGCCGGCTCCCTTAACCGCCGCTGGCAGCGATCGAACGACCTCGTCGGCACTTGGCGGATCGAGACAGTACAACGGAGCGTTGTCACCCTCAACAGGGTCCAGGATCGGCACTTTTCCGTAGCGTTCTTCTTCGTGATAGGTGTCTTCAATCAACTGGCTGTAGTAGGGGCTGACGGGGATCGGAGGCGTCGTCCCCCAGAAACTCGACAGATGCAGAGTTGTGCCGAGAAAGCCGCCGACGATCTTGCAGCCGGACATCGTCACCGCCATCAGGGCGAGCAGGGCGTAGGCAGAATTCCGTTTCATGAGTTCCATCCTGGAACAGGGCAATTGCCGTTCAAATACGTGCGGACAGGAACACTCGCTGAAAACGCACGCATTCGTTCTATCGACCAGACGCACCCCACAACTTGTGAAAATATGCCGGTTTTACGAGCTGTCGTGTCTGGTGAAGTTCGAGAACCCTCCGGCAGACTCCAGTCGATGGTTCGAGTTGGCTGAATTCGATTCAAACGCTCGCTAAAATCCGTCCCATTCGGAGCCTGGGTCGCAAACGACCCAATCGGTCACTCACAACGTGATAACGCAGGAATACAAATGGCCAGATACGAGAAATACGACCCTCGCATCGAAGACCTGGTCGTGGAAACCAAGACATTCTGGGATGCTGCAGTCGGGGGCCTTTCGGACGAGGACCGTGAATGGCTGGCCGCGGCGATCCAGCAGTCACCGGAACTGGCAAGCCGAATTCACTACGAGCGGGCTCACACGGGCTTCACCCGAGAGATCACCGTCACGGTCGAAGACATCCAGCGGCTCTACCAGGAACGCATGGCAAACGCGTGATCAGCGCCAGATGAACATGTCAGAAAACATGTGCGGGCTGCCATATTCGAGTGCAGATAATGCCCTCTGCTGGCACATTCAGGCTGTGTTTCAGGGTTCTCGCCGGAAAAACTCAGGGAACGCCTGATGGCAGAGATTGCCGGATACCTGTAAATTTACAACTCAATGAGTTTTTGTAGAGTCAAAAACAACGGTCTGCGATTAACCGAACATATCCAGACATAATTGGCAGTTGACCATCCCCCGGGCAGAGACAGTCCGACGGCAGTATTGCCGCCTTGCAGAAACGGTCCCAGGGGAGGCTCGCTTTTTCGTGCAAGGACTGAATCTGTCCATCGGATGTGTGACGACTTTCAGTCGTCGTCCGATTCATCCGGCTGATAGAGCTGCAGAGTCTCGGCCGGTAGACGATCCCATTCTTCCCGCACGCGATTCAATCCGGTCCGGCACAGCTCGAAGTCCTTGCTGAGTCGTTTCAGGACAGGAGCTTCTTCTTCGAATGGCTCCTCTTCGAACCGACTGGCAATCAGGTACGATTCGCGCCCCTGAGCCTCAAAATCAATGAGGTGATCTTTCTGGTTGGACGATTGCAGGCGCGGTAGCGCCTCGGGATAGACACCGGTCCAGAAAAGCGTGTAGTCGCCGATGTGACGGTGCAGGTCGCGTTGGGGCCGTGATTGCCGGAACTGTGCTTCTTCCAGCATGTCGACGACTTCCATCAGTCGCCGACCTTCAGCGTCCCGAAAGCGGACAATGTCCGCTGAGCGCGTGAATCGAACGAGCATTTCCACGAGGTAGTCGGTCAGCGGCGGGTCCGCGACCCCCAATTCCACCTGAAACGTGTGCTCGGTCAAAGCGGAGAAAAGACGCCGCAGAGCTTCTTCACCGGTCATCAACGGGATCATTCGGTTCTCCTTGCGTCGCTGACGGAAGGCAACCGACCGGTGAACGGGAGAGGGATGGCCAAAGCACACCCCCCGAACTCACCATTGCCGGACAATGTCCACCAGCGGGAATTCAAGAGTCCGCGAACAAAGAATCCCCAGTGGGAATTCTGCAAAGGAATGTCTCAACGTTGCCGCGGACAGAACGAGATGGTGAAACGGGACAAGGGACTGAAGATTTCATCGGCGGACGCCGATACGGGGGATTGATTCAATTGTACCGGTCGTTCAAAAAACGACGCAATTGGATTCTTGCCCCCAGAAGTCCATCTCCGCGCGGCTTGAATGCAATCCTTGCGGGGGGCAGATCCGCGAATTAGCATCCGGCTGGCTTGAGGCTGGAAGCA
>CAYSJO010000232.1:0-16476 GCA_964431285.1 uncultured Planctomycetaceae bacterium | reverse complement strand
AATGAACGCCTTGCGATGCATAACTGATAGCCCGGTGTCCACGGCAATCTTCTTCTGCGCATTGAACTTCATAACAATCAGAGGCGCGGCGGGCTGTTGACCCAGGCGGGGCTCCTCGCGATGAATTCGGACGGCACTGACTCCCACCCACTTAAGCGTGGGATCTGGCTTCTGGAAAGCATCCTCAATGATCCGCCTCCGCCGCCTCCGCCAGCCGTACCGGAAATCGATCTCGCTGATCCTGAGATTGCGAAGATGACTCTGAAACAGCGGCTCGAAGATCATCGGAACCATGCCGCATGCAGGTCTTGTCACGCAAAGATTGATCCGTGGGGAATCGCTTTCGAGAACTACGACGCGGCCGGGCGGTGGCGGGATCAGATCAAGGGGAAACCCGTCGATGCGACCAGTGTGTTGTTCAACAACCAGAAGCTCGACGGGATGGACGGGCTTAAACGGTTTCTGCTGGAGCATCGCCAGGACCAGTTTGTTCGCGCGATGGTCCACAAATTGACGACTTACGCTCTGGGGCGACCGCTGACCTTTGCCGATCACTCGAGCATCGACACAATAACAGTGGATGTCCGTCGGCAGGGTGACGGCCTGGCGACAATGGTACGTCTGGTGGCTGTGAGTGAATTGTTTCGGTCGAAGTAGAAGCAGGGCAGGACTCGTCCCGGCCTGCTCCATTCCGTGTTCGTCGGGTCATAGACCCAGCCTGCAGACAATAGGAAACATACTGACATGACCCTCAAACTGAATTCACTTGATCGTCGTCGATTTCTTCGTGGCGCTGGTGTGGGACTGGCTCTGCCTCTGTTCGAGACGTTCGCAAGGCCATCGGCCGGAGCGACCGAATCCTCCGATCCCCGACGCCTGGCCTGCTTCTACTTCCCGGATGGTGTCCCTATGCCACTCCCAGAAGACCCGGCGTACAAGGACTGGGCCTGGTTCCCACGGGGCAATGGGACAGAATTCACCTTTACGAAGGTTTTTGAGCCGCTTGAACCACTACGCAACTACCTGACCGTGTTGTCCGGTTTTTCTCACCCGGCAGTGCGCAGCGTTCACGGTCATTCAAATGCTGATCAGTTTCTGACTGGCGCCGCAACTGCCTATGACGGGCCGTACAAAAACACAATTTCACTGGACCAGTTCTATGCGGCACACGTCGGAGACCAGACCCGCTTTTCGTCATTGGTGATGTCGACGGATGGAGGCACGGGAACGCCCCGCGGTGCTCACACGCTTTCGTTTAATCGAAGCGGCAGAGCGATCCCCGCCGAACATCGGCCGAAGCGAGTCTTCGACAAGCTGTTCGTGAAGAGCGACGGAGATGCCGCTCGCCGATTGGCGCTGAGCAAGAGCGCGCTGGACGATCTGCTTGCAGATGCCCGGCGACTGCGGAAAAGACTCTCCTCACGGGACCAGAAAAGCCTGGACGAATATCTGGATTCTGTGCGTGAGGCAGAGATCAAGGTTGCGAAGGCGAAGCGCTGGATCAATACGCCCTTACCAACAGTGAAAGCAGACCACCTCAACCTTGAGTTGAATCCCGATGAGCCACGTCTCTATCTGCAGACAATGTTCGAGTTGATCTATCTGGCCTTCAAGACCGATTCGACGCGTGTGGCCACGTACCAGATTGGTCGGGAAAACGGCGTCGGGAAGAGTGATCATTTGGCGCGAGCAGTCGGCTTCAACCTGTCCCACCAGCTGTCACACGAAACAAAGAACGCGGACGGGTGGAAGAGATTCGGGATCTACTGCCGTTTTCTGAACGAGGAGTACGGCCGGTTCGCCACGAAACTCAAGCAGACTCCCGAACCAGCAGGAGAAGGAAGCATGCTCGACAACACGCTGCTTTTCTTCGGCTCGGCTTCCAGTGCTTTTCACCTTTCCCGCAACTACCCGCTGATACTCACCGGCGGAAAGAACATGGGGTTTAAGCATGGCCGATACCTTAACCAGGTGGGAGCCAATGCCCAGGGTGGACCGTGGGACGGCAGAACAGAGCCATGGCAGAAAAAGGCCACACACATCGACGAGCCACTGTCAAACCTGTTCGTGACGATGTTGCAGGGACTCGGTGTCAAGACAGAAAGGTTCGCCGACAACGACGGCACAGTTGCAGAGATACTGTGACACGACGCTGTCGCACCGGACTGCATCGAACATCCACGCGTCTGGCCCGCCAACAGGCCGGGTGGCAATCCTGGTGCCGAACATCCGCATTCCGAGCGGTGAAATTCCGGTGTCAGGTCGGTACAAACGGGGCTTCACCGCACCTCGCCTCTGACGTAACTCCATCAGGAACCACCTATGACACTGCGTTTCACACTCACTCTGCTCGTCTTAATGTTCTTTGCATCAGTCGTGCATGCGCAGAGTCTGTTGCTCGTCAGCGCATCGTACGGAAAGAACGTCATTGCTCTTTGCGAACGGGACGGCACGGTTCTCTGGAAGTTCAAGACTCTGGGCGGCACGCGAGGTCATGCCGGACATCACGAAGTGCAGATGCTCGACAACGGCAACATTCTGTTCCATGACGACTGGAACACAGTCAAGGAGATGAAACTCGATGGCACAGTCGTCTGGAGCTACAAGAGCTCGAACGTGCATGCATTTACCAGACTGGCCGATGGAAACACCATGATCGCGGAGTCCGGTACCGGTCGGATCATTGTCGTGGACAAGGCCGGTCAACTCGTCAGCGAAACGCCACTTGGCAAAGATGGGCGCGGCAGCACGCGGCAAGCAGAGGTTCTCGACAACGGCAACTATCTCGTCTGCGCCGAACGTCCCGGCACAGTTACTGAATATAATCCCAAAGGCGAGATTGTCTGGGAGTACGAGTTAAAGACACGCGTGTATGGAGCGATCCGGCTGAAGAATGGCAACACATTGATTTGCTCTGGGTCAGGCAATTCGGTCGTCGAAGTTTCACCCGAGAAGAAGATCGTATGGGAGATAAAGACCAGCGTGCCGGAGACGGACATCACGCTCAAATGGACAGCCTGTTTGAAGGAACTCCCGAACGGGCACTTGCTGATCGGCAACTGCCACGCTGGTCCCGATAGCCCACAGGTGTTTGAACTCAACAAAGATCGCAAAGTGGTCTGGGAATTTAACGAGTACGAACTCGTCGGGAACGGACTGGCGTGCTGGGATTATCTCGACGCGGATCAATCTGCCAAAGTGCGCAAGAACGTTGCGGCGTTGGCAACAAAGTAGACTCGCGCCAATGGCATCCGTGTGACACGAGTTGCAGATCACTGTCCTTCTGAATCTAACGACGGAATGCCCTCATGCTCAGCACGCGAATTGTCTCGACGGCATTGGCACTTGTAGCCGCAGCCAGCGTCGATACGTCACAAGCTGCCGACTGGCCCATGTGGCGGCATGGGCTGAAGCGGAATGGCACATCGCCCGAGAATCTATCTGTAGAACTCAAGCTGCAGTGGTCGAGGGAACTGGACGGACCGAAACCTGCGTGGCCCAACGAGTCGCGCCTGCACTTTGACGCGACGTACGAACCGGTCGCTGTCGGCGGGCGACTGTTCGTTGGCTCGATGGTGGACGGCAGTCTTGCGGCTTTCATTCTGGAAACAGGTCGCGAGAACTGGCGTTTCTACTCGGATGGTCCCGTTCGGCTTGCACCGGCTGTTGCTTACGGCCGTGTTTACTTTGGGTCCGACGACGGGTTTCTGTACTGCCTGGAAGCAAATTCGGGAAAGCTACTGTGGAAGCTGTCGGGGGCGCCGGAAGATCGAGGGCAACGACGCCACCTTGGTAACGGGCGATTGATTTCATTCTGGCCTGTTCGCGGTGGCCCGGTGGGTGATGACGGAGTCGTTTACTTTGGCGCGGGCAGCTGGCCAACAATGGGCGTCTTCGTGCGGGCTGCCGATGCCAGAACGGGTGATGTCATCTGGACCAACGGCGACAGCCACGCGATTGAGAACCTGCGGATTGACCACAACTACTCACATGAAGGTGGTATTTCTCCGCAGGGTCACCTTCTTCTTTCTGAAGACATGGTTGTTGTTCCCAATGGACGCTCGATGCCGGCTCGACTCGACCGCAAGACGGGCAAACTGAAGTACTTTGTGCAGGGTTATCGCAACGGTGACAGCCGAGTGTCTATCAGTGGCGACATGGCCCTGGTTGGGGCGACGGGCGTCGTCAGCATGAAAGACGGCCGCGAGATTGCCAGTCTGTGGGCTCAGGCTGGCGATAAAGCTCCGAAGGGCTGGAGCTGGGACTGGGATCTCTTCGAAGCTCCGCTGCTTCCGTACAAGTTCATTTCCGGCTGCGACTATCGCTCAGCCATCTCAGAGGGAATCGCGTACGGAGTCGAATATGGGACGGTCTACGCTTACGACCTGAGCAACTCCCAGGTCACTCGCTACGAAAAGCAACAGAATGGTCGCGACCTGAAGCCAGCTCGATGGGACGCCCCTCTGAAGTGGAAACTGGCAACTCCATTCGCCGGAAAAAAACTGACGACAAACAGTGTGATCATGGCCGGCGGCCGGGTTTATTCGCACTGTGGGAAAACGCTGTTAGCCATCGATCCACCAGATGGCGATGGTAAGACGGCGACCGTGGTCTGGACTCACGAATTACCAGACGTGCCCGGCAGTTTTATCGCTGCATCCGGCCGACTAATCGTCTCGACCCTGAATGGCACGTTGCATTGCTTCGGTAAATCGATCTCCACACCACTGGCGCACCGTCTCGCGCCAGAGCCCATTGCCCCGCAACAGACCGATGCAGGTGATCTTGCGCAGTCAGTTCTTGCCGAATCTGGAGCGACGGATGGCTACTCGGTCGTACTTGGTCTCGATCAGGAACGACTGATTGAAGAACTGCTGCTGCGATCGCAACTTCGCGTCATCGCCGTCGATGATGACTCCGATCGAGTGAATGAACTCCGAGAGCGGTTGATCACGAACGGCACATTTTCCAACCGATTGCAGTTTGTTACCGGCGACCCAAACACGGTCGATCTGCCGCCTTATCTGGCCAGCCTGATGATTGTGTCGGCTAATGCAAGTATGAAGCTGGACTCGGACGAACGGGTCAAACGGGTGTTCGAAGTCCTGCGTCCGTACGGTGGCACAGCCTGCATCGTGAGACCGAAAGGCCAGCAAGCCAGCGTGCTGCAACATGCTTCGCCCGGTGTTCTGTCCGGTGTTAAGACAGCCACGACCGATGATCTGGTCATGCTCAAGCGAGAAGGCCCACTCAAAGGAAGTGCCATCTGGTCTCACGAAACAGGAGATGCCTCACGCTCATTCTTCTCACGCGACGAGCTTGTGAAAGCGCCCCTGGGTGTTCTCTGGTACGGAGACGGTCCGGACCACGGTTTCTACAAACGCAAGGACTATGGCCACGGAGTCAAACCTCAGGGCGCTGGCGGGCGAATGTTTGCGTTGCAGATTGCTACCAGCACATTGCACGCGGTGGATGCATACACGGGACGCCTCCTGTGGACGCGGAAAGTGGGAGGCTCAGCTCGATATGTATCGATGCCGGAAGCGGTCTACGTTGGCGATGAGCGCAACTGCCTCGTGCTGGATTCCGCCAGTGGCAAGACAGTCAATACGTTCGCGCTGGATGTAGGGCGGTCGGACGACGTGCCCGTCAGTGTGACAGACGTGCGAGTGGACGGAGCTGTTGTTGTTATCGGAGTACGATTCAACAAGGAGAACTCCATCCCTAAGGGCCGCTGGAACAGCGAGTTGATTGTGTCCCTCGACCGCGCGTCTGGAAGACAGTTATGGAGCCGCCAGGCAGAGCATCGGTACAACACCGCGTCGCTTGCAATCGCCCAGGGCAAGGTTTTCTGCATCGACTCGCATTCGCCAGAACAGATTGGAGCGATGAAACGACGCGGTATCGAAGTTGGCAAACTGCCGTCCACCCTCATCGCCCTTGACGCTCGAACTGGAACCGAGGTGTGGAAGAAGGTTTCGACGCAGCAGCCAGCCGTCATGGACACGCTGCATTTCATGAGCCTGCGCACGCGCGATGACTGGCTGGAGTGTTCCAGTGACCATGACCTAATCATCGCAGGGAAAGGTGAATTCACTTACGCAGTCAACGCGTCGACTGGCGAGGATGTGTGGCAGGCGCCCCGGAGAGGGAATCAGCCGCTGATCCTTGGCCCGGACACCTTCATCAGTCAGACGGGTCACACGTATGAAACCAAGACGGGCAAGCTGCTCAATGGCTCTGCACTGTTCCGGCGAGGCGGCTGCAACTACGCGGTGGGCAACATGAACCTGCTGTTCCTTCGCTCAAACTGCGCCGCATACGTCGACGTGAAGAGCGGGAAGCAATTCAATCTGCGGAGTCTCCGCTCGGGTTGCAGCAACAGTCTGGTGGCCGCGGACGGGCTGTTGAACGTCCCCTGCTTCTCGGCTGGCTGCGTTTGCAACTACCCGATCCAGACATCATTCGCGATGCGCCACATGCCGGAAACGGCCGACTGGCACGGCCACGCGCCGATTAAACTCGAACTGCCCGTCACGCCAAAATGACCAGGCCGCTTTGGCATCGCGAGCCGGCACGCTGTTTCCACAAGGATTCCCACATGCTACGTTCTCGATGTGCTGTGCTGCCTCTGCTGTTTCTACTTCTGGCGTCATCAGCCCGCGCGGCATCCACGCCCAACTTCATCGTTTTTCTCACGGATGACCAGGGCTGGGGCGACCTGGCATGCTATGGGCACCCCGTCATCAAGTCGCCAAATCTGGATCGATTCGCGTCCGAAGGGCTCCGATTGACGCAATGCTATGCGGGCTGTTCGGTCTGTTCTCCATCACGGTCCGCAATCCTGACGGGGCGGACTCCTTATCGAAACGGAGTGTGGCGATGGATACCCAGTGGTAGCATGTACCACCTCCGTACAAGTGAAATCACCATCGCCACACTGCTGAAACAACGAGACTACGAGACCTGTCACGCGGGTAAGTGGCACCTGAACGGGAAATTCAATTCGACGGAGCAGCCACAGCCGGATGACCACGGTTACGATCACTGGCTGGCGACTCAGAACAATGCAGCTCCCAATCACATGAATCCCACGAATTATGTCCGTAATCGCGAGGCCGTCGGGAAGATGGAAGGCCCCAGTGCTGTGATTGCCGCTAATGAAGCGATCGCCTGGCTGAAATCCCGAGAGAAGTCGGATACTCCGTTCTTCATCACCGTGTGGACTCACGAGCCACACTTACCCATCGAATCTGCGCCGAAATACATGCAGCATTACGCCGACATCGAAGACGAGGGACTGCGTCAGCACCATGGCAATGTCACTCAACTGGATGACGCCTTTGGAAAACTGATGTCCGCCGTCGACGAAATGGGCTATCGCGACAACACGTGTGTGTTCTTCACGTCCGACAATGGTCCGGAAGGCAATGGCACGAGCGGGCGGACTCGGGGATCAACCGGCGGTCTGCGCGGTCGCAAACGGCACACGCATGAAGGCGGCATTCGCGTGCCTGGCATTGTTCGCTGGCCAGGTCAGATCGAAGCCGGGTCAGTGAGTGCTCAACCGGTGATCGGCTCCGACATTTTTTCGACCATTTGTGAAATCGTTGATATCCCTTTGCCCAACGACCGGACAATTGACGGAACGAGTCTGTTGCCGTTGTTCCAGGACAAACCCATCGAGCGACAACAGCCCCTGTACTGGCGAAATCACCTGGCACCGAGTCAGTACAGAGTCGGCATGCGAATCGGCGACTGGAAGATCGTGGGATCCGATGATCTGACGTCGTTCGAACTCTACAACATCGTCCAGGACTGGCAGGAAGAAGAGAACCTTGCCGAGTCACATCCCGACCGATTCGCTGAGTTAAAGAAACGCTTAATTGCACATGATGCAGCCGTACTGAAGGAAGGTCCCGACTGGTGGAAGCAGGACAAATCCGACCGTTCACGGCGAGGTGGAAAGAAGACGTCCGAACCGAAACCAGGCAAGGATCTGACGGGGGACTTCGACAGCGTGCTTGGCACGAACGTTCGAGCAACAGACTTTGGCTACATATTGGATCCTGTTGGAGAGGGACTGGCGTTTCAGAAACTCGACAAGGCGATCACCGGCCAGGCAACGATTCGACTTAAGTATCGAAGTGCGGTCGAAGACCGGCAGCAAACGACCAGGAATGGTGCGGTCGTCATCGCGGCCGACGCTACCAACGCCGCCAGCTTTAAGATTGGTACAGCGATTGGTCTGAGCGAACATGTCGCGTTTCAGGGCGGCTGGGGCAACGTCGGCAGCGCTGCTGCGAAGAAGATCAGCCTGCGACCGACTGACACGTTCACAGTCGAAGTCCGACTGGATGTCGAAGAACGAACCGGGACAGCAACCACCAACGGTGCATCGATGGAGTTTGCCCTGCCCGAGACCCTGAAGTCCATTCGTTACATCGGGCTCTACGCCAAAGGGACCGCGACGGAGTTCTCCTCGCCGATTGTGGAACGACGCGAGGAGTGATCGGCTATCGCAACATCTAAGTGAGCTGCAAGCCGGGCAGCTCGCCGGTCCCGGTGGAGAATCGATCGACTTCCAGCTCAAGATGCTGGAGATATGACACCAGCAGATTCGCCAGCGGCGGTGTCCGGTCCTGTCCGAAGGCAAGATGCTGTCCGTGTCGGAAGTGTCCTCCGGCTGTGACGATGGGCAGGTTTGTGTTGTTGTGGCTGGAGGCGTTGCCGAGATTCGATCCCATGAGAATCGCCGTCTGGTCGAGCAATGTGGAATCGCCTTCACGGACTCCATCCAGCTTCTGCAGGAACTCACCAAACAGTCGCATCTCTTCCTTCTCGATGATTGCCAGCTGCCCGATCTTCGCCGGGTCTTTTCCGTGGTGGCTGAGATTGTGCCAGCCGTCATCGACACCCTTCAGATTCACCACTTCGCTTCCGCCCGGTCCCTTCAACGTGATGAGACGGGTCGAGTCGGTTTGCAGTGCCAGGAACATCAGTTCCAAAATTAATTGCATGCGCCCCGTGAAGTTGGCCCGGTCCTCGATATCAGTCGGTGGCTTCTGATCAATGACTGGCTTGGGGCGCTTTGCCCAGTCTTCCGCGAGGACCAGTCGCTGTTCGAGTTCGCGGACACTCGTGGCGTACAGGTCCAGCGTCTGGTGATCCGCCCGGCTGGTCTTGCACTGGATTGAATTCAACTGGCTGCCGACGAGATCCAGAATGCTCTGACCGTCCCGGATACGACGTATCTGGTCGGTTTTCTGCTCTTTAGTGCCTTCCAGAAAGAGTCGATTAAAGACCCGTGACGATCGCGACTCGGCAGGAATCTGGACGCCAGACCGTGTGTAGGAAATACCGCGGCCGTCCGCCGAGAGTGTCAGAAAGGGGAATCGGGTTTCGTGGCCGATCCGCTCGGCGGCGAACTGGTCTACGGAGATCGTGTTACGAAAACTTGGCTGTGACGGATGGGCGGCGCCCGTAAGGAAACTCTTTTCCGCTGAGTGCCCGCCATCGACCATCGGATGCATCAATCCGGACACGACGCTGAACTTCTCGCGGACAGACTGCAGAGGTTCCAGGTAGGGAGTGACTTCGTAATCTTTGCCGGCTGTCTGCGGAAAGAAGTACGGCGTGTGAATTCCGAGGGGAGCGCAAATCGCCACCATGCGTCGAGCACTGCGCTTCGGAGCCGTGTCCGCCATGCATTGCAGCAATGGCAGCCCGAGTGTGACTCCAGACGCCCGGAGGAATGTGCGCCGTGAGAGTTGTGCAGACGACATGTTGATTAATCCTGCTTCATGGACTGAGAAACAGCTCGCTGTCGACCACCGCGTGGATCATCGAGCGCAAGCCGAAGTTGTTCTGTCTTGCTGAATCCACGACGGAATCGACGACCTTTCGATCTGACGTCGTGACCGGTCGACCGCAACCATACACGAGAAGTTTCGTGGCCAGTGCCCGTGCAATGGTGTCGGGCGTTTCCATCAGACGCTGCCGGAATTCGACAAAACCGGTGAAAGGACGGCCGCCGAACAGGACGCATCCTTTCTGCACGGGAGGCCCGACTCGGTAGTTGGTCTTCGCAACGCGGTCACCCGTCTTTCCTAACGATCGATACCAGTCTCGCTGACCCCCGATGACATCGAATTCTTCCAGGGCGAATCCTGGCGGATCGATTCGTGAATGACACCGGGCGCACGATTCGTTTGCACGGTGCAAATCCAACTGCTCCCGAATTGTGGTCGCACCGCGAATGTCCGGTTCGACTGCGGGAACACCGGCGGGCGGTGGTGGTGACGGCTGTCCCAACAGATTGTCCAGTACCCAGGCGCCGCGTACGACGGGTGAGGTTGTCGTGCCGTTGGCCGTGACTTTCAGGACGCCACCCCGGATGTTGTCGTCCGGAAGCTTTACTACGCGGAAATGTTCGTGTCCCCGAACACCAGGAATGCCGTAGTGAGTCGCCAGTCGCTGGTTCACCACGGCAAAGTCGGAATCGACGAAATTCAACACGGTCAGGTTGTTCGTCAGAATGTGGCGGAAGAAGCCGTGAGTTTCTGCCTTGATCGAGCGCAGAAACAGCTCGTCGTATTCCGGATACAGTTTCTGGTCCGGAGTGGTGAATTCGATGTCGCGCAGATCGAGCCACTGTCCCGTGAAGTTCTCGACGAATCGATCGATTTTCGGATCACGAATCATGCGGTCGACCTGCGCACGTCGCACGCGGGGATCGCTCAACTTTCCTTCGGATGCAAGCTGCATCAACTCGCCATCCGGCATCGATGACCACAGGAAAAGCCACAGTCGCGCCGCCAGCGTGTAGTCGTCGACAGTCGGTTCCTGATTGACGAGAAGAAAATGCGGCGAGCAGAGAACGGCCGTAACTCCCGCACGAACGGCCTGTTCGAAAGTTCGTCCCTGGTCCAGGCGGGCCAGTGTCAACTCCACAAACTGCTCCACCACGCTTTCGTCGACCGGACGCCGAAACGCTCACGGGACCAGTTCGCGGACAATCCGCGCGGCATCTTCACGAGGGGTCGCGGACTCGACGTAATGAGACTTCACGCCTCGTCGATGACGGATGTAGACCGATGCGCCTGCCTTCATGGTGATCGAGTCCGTCTGACCGAACAGGCTCTGGGACGCATCGGATGGAAAGCTCTGATCGAGTGGCCCATGAGTTTCGGCCCAGGCGATCGCGACACCAGGGCGCGGTTCTTCCTTGTCCCGCCATGTGACGTGTTGCGGATAGACCCACGGCAGAATGTGCAAAGCGTGTGCTTCGCGCATGTGCGTCGTGAACTCGATGATCCGCGGATTCTTCGCCGTGCCCGTTACGTCATACATCCCCATGAAGCGGCGTTTTCCGGCACCGAACAGGGGACCGACAAACACAGCCACGGACAACGTACGATGCTTACCGGCCTGATAAGGCCAGACAGCGGCGCGGCAGCGGTAGACGCCGTCTTCAATCGGGTGTGCGGGATCGACTCTCGCCGGTGGCCAGACCGGAGTGAAATCGACAAAGGCCCCTTCCGATTCGATGACGCCGCCTTTCTTCCCTTTGACCGAGCTGATGTTCTCCTTGCCCTCCATCAAAACTGCGCGACGCGTCTTGGGGGGAGCGGTTTGATTCGGCGAATGACACCGTCGAACGCGACGTTCGCTGCTTCCAGGTAACGTTCCATCAGAATGGACGAAATACCGAGTCCGCCTGCGACGTTGTCAAACCCTTGAACGCTGTTGTCTTCGGGCAGGAGAGATGCCAGCGAAGTCTCGATGCCAAGGAGATCATGAACCGTATGTTCGTACTCGCTGCGATTGAGTCATCGTAAAGCTGGTATGGGTCTGGAAGCCTGTTCGAGCTCGCCGCTGATCCAGCTGAGCAGACGCTTGACGTCTGCGGCAGGGGGCTCATCGTCCGGCGGCATATCACCAGATTCAATCATGTCGGCAACTGAGGACCAGAGTTCCGCTGACTCGCTGGTGGCCGGGGCCGGGAGTCTGTCGAGACGCAGTTCCGCCTTCTGCGTGGTGGCCCCGTGGCACTTGACGCAGTGCTGTTTGAAGAGCTGCTGATATTCGAATGCTGATGCCGAACTTGCCAGCAGGAAGACTGCCAGGCAACCCGTTCTTACTCCAGTCCGAAACATCTTCACGGGATGAACCTCGACACGGTCACGGACCGCAAGAAATCAGGTCAGAAACAGTCAGCCGTCTCAGCGGAAACGAGCAATGTGCCCCTATGATGGTCTTCCACCAGGAAGATAGACAGGGCACGGGTGTCGATCGGGCTTGACCACCAGGACACGGTGCTGTTTAACCGGTCGGCTTTCCACCTCGCTTCGTGCAAACATCCCCACGAGACCAGCGACACGTCACTGAATCGATGCCACCAACCTGGAGGGCTGAGAATGTCGAGCGAAAACCATGCGACTGGGAAAAATGCTGGAGTCGACCGTCGCGCATTTCTGGCGGCTGCGGCTCCGGCCGTGCTTCACATCGTTCCACGGCATGTTCTGGGTGGACCTGACAAGACACCGCCCAGCGAGACCTTCGGCGCCGCTCTGATTGGGGTTGGAGGTCGAGGTCCCGGTACTTATCGCGACCTGAGCAAAAAGCACGGTCTGGCGATCCGCGACATTGCTCAGTGCGACGTCAAGTGGGTCGGCAAGGCAGATAACAAAACTCGATACACCGATTTTCGTCGCTTGCTGGAACGGAGCGACCTGGACATTGTCGCCATCGCCACGCCTCCTCACTGGCACGCGTTGATCTCGATTGCGGCGATGGAAGCTGGCAAGGACGTGTTGTGTGAAAAGCCGATGACTCGATTCGTTGGCGAGGGCCGTGCTGTGGCTGATGTCGCCAAACGAACCGGACGAATCTACCAGGTCGGAACGTACGGCCGTTTCGGACGTCAGTCCAGGAATGACCTGCAGACCCGCAAGATCATGCGAGCGGGCCTGGCCAAAGGCAAAGGCGTGCGACATGTGCATCGCGGCGGACTCAAGGTGAAACAGTGGTCCGGCCCGTTGAATGTCACACCGCGTGAAGTCCCGGCAAGTCTCGATTGGGATTTGTACTGTGGACCGTCACCATTGAAGCCGTTCCAGCCCTCGCGATTTGGCGGGATGCATCGCGGTTACTGGGACTACGACGGCGGCGGATTGGGTGATATGGGGCAGCACAAGTTCGACCCTTTGGCGTGGGTTTACGGCTGGGACGAGACACTGCCGGTTGAAGTCGAAGCCCACGCGCCACCGGCCCATGTTCTGACCAGTGGATTTGATTCGCGATGACTGTGAAATCGGCCGCGGAAGGCACTGGAATGTTTCATCCAGTATCGAATCAATTTAGTGCATTCAAGCGTTCAGTGAGCCCAAACGCCGCTCACCAGCTGTGAATTCGACGGTGATCGCCTCCATCGAATTAATTCGGCCGGTTGCGCGAAGGTGTGGTGTCTGACGGACTGACCGCGCACAAAAAAAGCCCGGCGCACCGGATAGTCTGGTGCGCCGGGCCGAAATCGTTGCGTCGTGTTAGACGAAGCTGGGGGCGAGCAGCTGGTTCACTCGCGTAACCAGTTCTTCGCTGGAGAACGGCTGCCGAATGCAGTCATCCGCCGTGTTCGCAACCGGCTCGTTGTCGTCGTTCGACATGATCATGACCTTGATCCGTTCCATTCCGCCGGCACTTTCCACAAAGCTCACAACGTCCTGTGGACTCAGGCCGGGAATACGGAGGTCCAGCAGCATCACTGAAGGCTTGAATGTGCCCAGCAGCGAACCCGCATGGAAACCGTCCGATGCGATGGTCGTTGCATAACCGCTATCCTGCAGAGCACCCTCGATGTTGTTCGCCAGAGTCGGATCGCCAACGACGATCAGCACGCGACGTTCACGTTGCGAGAAGTCTTCCGGAATCGGCATGTGGTTTTCTTTGAGGAACTCGATGAAGTCCTCAACGGTCACTCGATTGTCACCGCGACCAGGAAGCTGATAAGCCTGCAGCCGCCCCCGCTCAATCCAACGAATCACTGTGCGAAAATTGACACCGCAGTACTTCGCGATTTCACCCGTTGTCAGAATCTGTTTCGCTTGCATGACACTCTGCCTTTACGTCGCGAGACTGCGCAGGCATCGAACCTGACTCGATTGGACTGAAACCAGTACCGTTCGGAGTTACAGATTCTCACCGTCCGTCTCTGAGACTGATACGAAGAGAACTTCGACAAAAAACATCCCGGGGCAGAGCCTCCTGCACTCCGTCATGCCCGTGCATTGCGAGATCGGGACTGACGCCCTTTCAGTTTTCACGCGTCCCGCCCAAGGGTCGTGTGAAACAGGCGACGGGGAATTCCATGGGAGAGGATCCGGCCAGGCCCCCTGCCTGACGAATTCCGTCCCCGAATGTCTCGCACCCGAAACCTAGGCCACGTGTCAGGTCTGTCAAACAAGGTTGTCTTCACATTGAGGAGTTTTTCGAATGCGACTTCAGGGAAAACGGGGCCGTTGACGCAAAGACTCCCGACCAGTGTGACAGTCCGGGTCTGAGCGGAGCAGTTGCCCGGATCGACTCAGCCAGTACATTCGGCACCGACCATCGGATTGAACGACTCATGCCTGCTCTGACGATTGCCGCATTGCTGATCACGCTGCTGATCACCGCGCGCGCCCGACGTCGGCTGCGGGAAACAACACTCACAACTGCGTGCTCGTGGTCGATCGCCGCGATCTGCGTCGCGCTTACGGCTGGAGTCCTGGACATAACGGTTCAGACAAATCACACCGGCTGGCGCGATCTTGCGTGGTATGCCGCCGCCATCATGCTGCTTTGTCCGGGCATCGCTGTTCTGGGAGCCCGCCGTCCTGGCGCAGCGGCCTGGGGATTCTTTGTGCTGTTGCCACTGGTGCTGGTTCTGGCATGGCCGGCTGTGGCCTCAACGCGCGTGCTGTCCGTCGGTTCGCCCCTGGAACTTGAAGAGCCTGCTGTCATCGGCTTTGGACTGGTCCTGATCATGGCCATTGGAAACTGGATCGGGACGCGATTCACATTGCCGGCGATCCTGTATGCCGCCGGGCTGATTCTGCTGGTGGCGCCCCTTTCGGCGACGGTACTGGACTTCTCTCCGGATCGAACAACGTCACATTTGCTGGCATCACTCGCGTTGCTCTTGGCGAGCACGATTGCAGCCGTTCGTGCAGCAGCGGGTCAGCCTCCGAGTGATGTCTTCAATATCCTGTGGCTGGACTTTGTCGATACTTACGGAATGGTGTGGGCAAAACGTGTGATGGACAGAACCAATGCTTCAGCGGCTCACGAGAAATGGTCGGCCACACTTGACTGGCACGGCTTCGAGTGGCAATCGGACTGCACGGAAGAGGAGATCCGTCGGACGCGCGAGCGAATCGAACACACGCTACGCTGGCTGCTCAAACGATTCGTTGATCCAGCCTGGATCGATCGTCGCCTTGATTCACAGCATTGATGCATTCGGCAGGAACGATGCCTGAGAAGATTCTCCGGACGTCTGAACTCGTGATGCTGGGTACGGGAACAAGCACTGGTGTGCCGGTGATCGGCTGCGAGTGCGAAGTGTGCCTGTCTCCCAACCCGCGTAATCAACGAACCCGGTCCGGCGTCGCCGTTCACGCACCAGAGGGCACGATTCTGATCGACACGGGGCCGGAACTGCGACTGCAACTACTGCGTGAGCGGATTCGGCTGGCACACGCGGTCGTCTTCACACATGGCCATGCCGATCACATTTTCGGTCTGGACGACACACGTCTGTTCGCCCACCGGCTGAATCACGCGCTTCCGCTCTACTGCGAGTCCGGGACAGAGGACAATATCCGGTCCGCGTACCGGTATGCCTTCCTTCCGCCGCCGCGCGAAGCACATCCAGGAGCCCTCCCGCAGTTCGAGATGCTGCGTATTGGCGAGCAACCCTTCGAATTGCTGGGCCAGCACGTCCAGCCCATACGCCTGCTACACGGTCGATTGCCGGTTCTGGGATTCCGCTTCAACAACGTGGCTTTCTGCACGGACGTGAGTTCCATACCGGACGCCAGCCGGCCACTGCTTGAAGGACTCGACGTTCTGATCCTCGACGCGTTGCGGGACAAACCGCACCCGACTCACTTCAGTATCGATCAGGCTTTGGAAGTGATCGACCGCGTGAATCCAAAGCGTGCGTTCCTGACACACATTTCGCACTCGGTGGAACACGAAACCACATGCGCCCGGCTGCCAGGCAACGTCGAACTGGCTTACGACGGACTGCGAATTCCGTTCTAAGAAAGTGGGAATCAATTGGTTCCCAGTTACTAAGACCGAGTGCCGGCGGCTCATTGTGTCCCTGACTGATTGTCTTGGCCGAGTCGATCCAGCGCAACGTTGAGCAGATCGACCAGCTCTTCACGCGCCAGCAGTTCGCGAGCTTCCTCGTGCCGCGCCCAGCGTCGC
>CAYSJO010000231.1:0-21255 GCA_964431285.1 uncultured Planctomycetaceae bacterium | reverse complement strand
GACACCCGCACTTCGGAGCGGCTGGTTGGGCCCCACAGGATTGTCGTGGCAGCAACACCGATTCGCACAGTGACCTGCCCCCCTTAACCGCAACCAGTTCCAGAGTGCATCACAACGCATCCAGTGCTTCCACCGCATCCCCCGCAGCCAGCCCGTGTCTGGACTTCGGCTTCAGCCCGAACTGTGCCAGCAGGCTGCGGGAGTGACCGCTCAGAATGGCTTCGCAGTCCCCACTGAGATCGACCAGCCCCAGTGATTCCGTTCGCAGCGCTGACCCGCTCCTGATGAGCGTTCAGTCTTGGCCCTTGAACACCGCAATGCGTGCTGAGAGTTACTACCACACTTCTACCACTTTTAAATAAAGCACCCTGCAATTCACTGAAAAGGGATGCACTCGCCTGCAAGAGCGGCTATCGTCCAAACCTATCGTTTTACGTGGTTTCTCGCTGATTTGGCCAGTCCAGCAATGCGTTGACATCGTGGAGGTCACTGGTTCGAGTCCAGTATCGTCCACTCATAACCCCTTGCAAGGCAACGACTTGCGATGGATTTCCTCGTGATACCTTTGGCTATTTTCGGCGGTGATACCCTCGGTGATACCTTTGGGAGAATGGAGCGTCCCAGAATCACCCGTGTCCGCCCCTCTCAACCGGCAATCTGAGCCATCGAAAACGCTCCGCCTTGGCCTCTGCTGCATCTTTCGCGACGAGCCGATCAAGTTCCGGAACACGACCGTCAGGTCCCTCAGGAGTATGGACAGGGACGCGGCTCTGGAGAAGCTGTCGACACTTTGTCTCGCGAACGCCGACGCTCTGCTGGCAGCTCTGACGTTTTGCGACAGCAACGGAATTGGGTGCTTTCGCATCAACAGCCAGATTCTTCCTGTGAAGACGCACGATGAGTGCGGCTACGAGCTGGCTGATCTGCCCGACGGCAATGAAGTGATTTTACGGTTCAAAGCCTGTGGACAGTTCGCGAGAGATCACCACATCCGCACGTGCTTCCATCCAGACCAGTTTGTCGTTCTGAACTCGCCGAAGCCGGAAGTTGTGAGCCGATCGATTGCCGAGCTGGAGTATCAGGCTCAGGTCGCGGATTGGGTCAATGCTGACGTGATCAACATTCACGGAGGCGGAGCGTACGGTGACAAATCCGCTGCCCTTCAAGCGTTCGCGAAGAATCTGGACCGCCTGTCCGATCGAGCACGTACGCGGCTGACTGTCGAGAACGACGACGTGACCTACACGCCTGCCGATCTGCTTCCGCTTTGCCGTAGCACGGGCATTCCGCTGGTCTACGACGTTCATCATCATCGCTGCAATTCAGATGAACTCACCGCCGAAGTGGCCACGGATCAGGCTTTGGCGACATGGGATCGGGAGCCCCTGTTCCACATATCGAGTCCGATTGAAGGCTGGGACGGACCAAAGCCTCGTCGACATCATGACTTCATCGACATTCGCGATTTTCCCGAGTGCTGGCGTGAGAGGAATCTGACGGTCGAAGTTGAGGCGAAGGCGAAAGAAGTCGCCGTCCTGAAACTGAAGAAGCAACTCAGCGAACAATGGACTGTCTATATCCTGCGATGTTCGGACGGCTCGCTTTACACTGGCATCACAAATGACCTGGAAAGACGCTTGAAGCAGCACAATGACGGCGTGGCTTCGCGATACACGCGCAGTCGTTTGCCGGTCGAGATCGTGTATTGGGAAGCGCAACGCCATAAGAGTGCCGCGTTGAAACGGGAGCTGGCCATCAAGGCACTTTCACGCACGGCGAAGGAATCCCTCATCGAATCAGACTCAAAAGAATCAGCGACATGAGATTCGTTCAGTTCGTCTTCACAGCCGCATTTCTGATTCTGCTCCTGAGCCTCGCGACACTGAGCAGTGGAGCTGAGGGGCAACTTGGAGCACCCATCGAGTGGATTCCGGTACCGGACGAGCCCGATCGATTCTGGATGGCGCAGAAGACCCGCGACGGTCGACTGATTCTCACACCGAACGAAGCGTTCTTCCCGAAACTCGGCCTGAGAGCCGAGGGCGAAGGTGCCGTCGAGGATGTCGCGAATCTGAACGGCGGCAAGTCGTTCGCGGAGATTCGAGGCTGGAGCAAAGGGAAGCAAGCTGAATGGGGCCTGTGGTTTCCGTGCGGAGGTCAAATTCAACTCACGGTGGCATTGGATGGTGGCCAGTTTTCCCTGGCTCTTGGCGATCAGGCGAAGACAGTAACGCCCGGACGTCAAATGACGTTCCAAGTCGCCGCTGCCGGACAACAGTCGCTGCGTCTCCAATGCGAAAGCCGAGGTAAGACGCCCGTGTTTCGCCGAATTGAAATCATCGGCGATGCAGCCAACGGGGCCGCCGTGATTCGCAAACGCTGGCGACCGGCCGCCGCGCACACAAAGTTCTGGAGTTCGAGCGAGCCCAGTGACGTCCGTCTGTGGATCATGGAGATGGATGCAGTGCCAGGCGAGCTGGGTTTCTACAGCCCGGTCACAACACCATTCGGCTACTACGGTCCAACCTGGAACGCTGATGGCACGGTGAATACAGGATTCAATTTCTCCCTGTGGTCCTACGGGCGCAATCAACCGGAGCCACCTGTCGAGCAACTGTCTCATCTGATCGCGATCGGAAATCCTGATGCGAAGTTCGGCGGATTCGGTCACGAGGGAACTGGTGTGAAAATCCGTGACTGGGAACCGCTGAAGGGACGCCAAGGTCAGCGGCAGGCGTTTGCATTGCGCGTTGAACCTGGCGACATCTACGACACTTACTACAGCTACTTCTTCGCAACCGATGAAGATCGCTGGCGGCTGTTCGGAGCCGGGAAGAAGTACAACAAACGCAAGCCGATCAAATCACTCTGGGTCGGCAGCTTTGTCGAGGTTCCTGGTCCGCCACAGGTCCAGCGGACTGGCCTCAACGAACGCCGAATGCGCTACCGCGGCTGGGTGATGGACGCTGACAATCGATTGCACTCAATTGACCGAATGGCGAACGGTAACATCGATCGCAAGACGGGCTTCACTCACACGGATCGTGGAGTAACGCGCGATGACTGGTTCTTTATGCAGACCGGCGGCTGGACCTTCCGCAAACCGCCAAATGGGGGCAAGGCCTTGGAGTTGGACTCGTCTGCCGAGAAATCGCAGGTTGACTATCTCGACCCCGAGGGCTTGGCGTTTCTGAAGGCGATCCCGTGCGATATCACGGCAACAAAGATTGATCGCGACAATGACGTTGCCAGTGTCACTTTCGACATTCGGAATGCGGGAAAGAATCCCGAAGTCACAATCTACTGGGGACGCGACGAAGGCTTGACGTTTATGGGTCGGCGGAAGCACAAGGAGAAGGTCAGCCACCCGCGCGAAGGCGTCAACCAGCACGTCATTCGAGGCCTGGCTCCGAAGGAGACGCTGCGAGTTCGACTACTCCTGAAGAATGACGAGGGGCAGTTCTGGTCATCGGAAACACTGACCCTGGAACAGTAATTCTCTTACAGATTCAGGCAACAGTTACGACTCTGCTCACTGCGTTTCATTGACGTATTCTGCAGTTGAGTCACGACCGTTTTCTCGCCTCAACGATGCTGATCTCTGTGTCTGTTGGGATGACCCGAGTCAGGTCGAACCCAGCGTCACCCAGCAGCGATCTGTATTCTTCCTCAGTTCGTTCCATGCCACCGGGAATGAGCATCATGACGAGGTCGAGGAACTTACCACCAAATGGCTCATTGCCCGGCGGAATCACGCTCTCGACGAGAAGCAACCGGCTGTCTGACGACATTGCCTGATGGCAATTGCGAAGAATCGTCAGTGACTTCTCATCAGACCAGTCGTGAACGATGTGTCGCATCATGTAGGCGTCTGCCCCTCCGGGAACTGCATCGAAGAAGTTCCCGCTGACGAGGTCGCATCGGTCTGACAGACCCGCAGCTTCTATTGGTTCCTTTGCACGATCGATCACATGAGGCAGATCGAAGAGAATTCCCCTCATGGCCCCGTGACGTTGCAGCATGCCGGTTATCTGCGAGCCGTTTCCGCCACCAATATCGGCCAGAATGCCGACATCGGAGAAATCGTAGGCGTTCAGAATGGCTTCGGACTCGCGACCATGGATGCCGACCATCGCTGCGTCAAATACCTGAGCTTTGTCTGGATTTTCTCCCAGGTAATCGAAGATTGGCTTACCGAAAACTTTCTCAAACGCGATCTCACCAGTCTGGATGCTGTAGTCGATTTCGGCCCATGCCCGGAACTGCTCATCACCGGACATCAATGCCAACGCCCGCTTCGATCCCGGGGCGTCACTTCGCAGGAGATCGGCCAGAGGCGTCAATGAAAACTGACGGGGTTCGCCCTCGGCAAAGATCCCTTTGCTCGCCAGGGCTCGCAGCAGGCGGTACAGAGCCCCGGGGTCGGCAGATGTCATCTCCGCCAGTTCTTCAATGGACCTTGGACCGTCCTTCAGGTGATCGGCAATGCTGAACTTCGCTACAGCATAGATTGCCTGGGAAATCCAGTATCCCGTGATCATCCCATCGAGCTGCCGGTGTGGTGTTGGTTCTGTCATGCGCCTCATTGGCCCTTCTAACCTGCATCTTCGACGTGCAATTCGGTCCGTCCCGTCGGTACGACTCTTGCCTACTTCAGTAATCGGTCGGCGAAATCGAGAAACCACTTCCAGTCCGGATTGCCCAACCCATGGCCGCCGGTGCGGACGTGGTATCCAGTCTGTCCGCTGATTCGGGGCTGGTTGAGTGCTGGCATCTGCTGAGTTGCTATAGATTTCTTCCCGAGGAGTCGAAACACCGGAGCAGCGGCAATCAACGAGGCGTACTCTCCGCGAGGATCCGCCCACAAGTCTTCATCAGCGCTTGCGACATACACACCGCGGGGAGCAATCAGTGAAATGACTGCATGCTGATCGACGGGAAGTTCTCCTTCACGACCGGCGAATTTCGAAAACGGTTTACAGAACCAGTGAGGAAAGCTGGTGGTGATGCGCCCGACCGTCTCTCCGTAGGCACGACGTGAGAGTGCTGCTCCACCGCATCCGGAGTTGTTGCTGTAGGCGATCGCGAACCGAGTATCCTCACACGCCGCCCAGAGTGAGGTTTTGCCGCCACGTGAGTGCCCCACGACGGCAACCCGACTCCCATCCACTTCATCCAGTGAGTCGAGATGATCGAGGACTCGACTCGCCGCCCAGCCCCAGGCCGACAGGCTTCTCCACGCATCGTCTGTTGCTGGCTGGCCGTTCGCGAAGAATGCGCGGATTCCGTCCGAATAGCCGTCTTTTCGGTCCGGGTCCACATCCGACGTATGAAACGACGCGGTGGCATACCCCCGTTCGATGATCGATCTGGCGGGCCAGAATGGATCGTCTTCACTGGCAGCTTTCTCAAGCGGGACGAAGTTGCGGTTGTTGATATGCACAACGCCTGGAACCGCCTCGCGTCGCTTGTTTGGGACGAAAACCACGAATGGGAACGAGAAGGACCGCTCACCAATCCTTACCGTTGCTTTCATACTGCGGCCGGTCGCAGCGCCGTCGAAGACGTCTTCCCGAATCCCCGTCTGTTCAAATTGCACGGAGCATTCGACCTCAGGACGTCGCCCGTAGACTTTGCTCCGAAACAGCTCCATGAGTTCATCACGTCGTCCGCTGTTCCAGTCTTCGACCGTTGAGATTCTTGATCCGTCGGTCGCGACCAATGGGTCCGGTAGCTTGTACTGTGGAACCTTGGCTTCGTCGTAGTTGAACTGGCCGCGTCTACTTTGGAATTTCGCGACGATCTCCAGACGCGCGGACCAGGGAGTCTGTGGTACAGAATCGGTGCGGAACGAGCTTGCTGGCAGCCCCGCCGCGTTTGTCACATTGGGCATCGCGTCATTGGAGAAGGCAAATCGAACGGACTTGGGTTCGGGAACCTTCTCG
Source organism: uncultured Planctomycetaceae bacterium (assembly GCA_964431285.1). Lineage (GTDB taxonomy): Bacteria > Planctomycetota > Planctomycetia > Planctomycetales > Planctomycetaceae > CAUZFZ01. The sequence continues at coordinate 15,310 of CAYSJO010000231.1, read as the reverse complement.
GACGAGACGACCACTTCATTGCCGTCGATCTTCGCGCTCGCGGGGTGAAACACATCGTCACCGCCAGCAACTTCAAAATGAGTGGGAGCTTTTCCGTCACTCGTTTTCAGACCAGCTGCGTGCGTGAATATCAGTCGAACAGTTCCATCCTGAATGACACTCGACTTATAGAGCGGTCCGGAATAATCGACATCGCGACCATAGTCTTTCGCCAGTGCCCAGAGTGCGAGCCGGCGGCCGACTTCCTGCTTGTTCTTCGGGTGGATGTCGGTCAGGTTCCCGATGTCCATCGTGACGGCCATTCCCGTCTTCTTCACCGACAGCGTGTCGAACTGTGCCTCGCGCAGGAATGCGGAATTGAGTCCACGATAATTGAATGGCGAAATCTGCACATAGTAGAACGGGAAGTCATACCCGAATGCCGATCGCCACTCCGTAATCATCGTTGAGAACAGCTCGCAATACTTGTCGGCTCGTCGCGAGTTGCCTTCGCCCTGATACCACACGACTCCACGGATATGGAACTTCCGCAGCGGATGGATCATCCCGTTGTAGAGACGGGTCGGCACTTTCTGATCGGGCTTCTGCGGCAGGTTCGCGGCCTGATCGAGTTCAGCCTGATAGCCCAGTTTTTCCAGTCCAGCAGTGGGCGTCCATGCTTCGGCCGGAGTCCCGCCCCACGACGAGTCGATGATTCCGATCGGTACCTTCAATTGCTGATGAAGCTCACGAGCGAAGAAATAAGCCGTTGATGCAAATGTTGGGACGGTCTTTGGAGTACAGGCAGACCATTCGCACTTCGCTTGAGGAATCCCGTACATCGTGATTCCCGATTCGACGTCTTCCAGCGACTCCTTGCTGCTGAAGTTGCCGGCCTGGAACAAGCGGATTTCCGGGTGGTTCGCGGCAGCGACTTCCTGCTCCGCGTCCTTGATGCCGGTATATGCTCCGGAGACCTTCACCAACGGCATTTCCATGTTTGACTGGCCCGAGCCAATCCACACCTCGCCAAACAGAATGTCATCGAGTGTGATGCGGTTATCGGCTGAAACAGTAATGGAGTGAGGGCCGCCAGCCTTTCCCGTCCGAAGTGCGACCAGCCACTGCCCATCCTCGTTTGCTTTGACTGATGTCACAGTGTCGAGCCAATCGCATGTGACCGTGACTTGTTCCCCGGGCTCGGCCCAACCCCAGACCGTCACATCCGACTCGCGCTGCAGCACCATGTGCGATCCGAGAATCTTCGGCAGACGAACGTCTGCCCGGCATTCAGTAGTAATCAGCAGCAAGAGGATGACGGCGAGGCGTGTCATGGTGGTGTCTCTCAATGTTGTGTGGTCCAGAACCACGAATTCTATTGCTCTGGTACGAGCCCATTCGACCAGGGCGGCTATTCGTCCTTCTTGGCTGCGAGTGGCCGACTGATAAGCATGCGCAACTTCGAGCTTGTCCCTTTGAGCTTGCGGGAGAGGATGTCATCTTCAGAGAACCGAGCCAGCAGGATTACTCCGTCCGTCGAACGGTTGCGGTCATACGAGATATAGAGCGTCCCATCCGGCGACTGGAAGCCATCCGGGTACGAGATGCGCTTGCGTTCGTCGAGCATTAAACCGCCTTGCCAGGTCTGGCCTTCATCGTCCGAGAGCCAGGCTGTCAGTTGGCTGCGTCCCTCATGGGAATCGATTGTCTTCCCGTGTTTCACCAGCAGGATATTTCCTGATGCCAGCCGTCGAATGAAAAACCGAGCCACGGGATGTTTGATGGCTGAAGCCACCGGCTTCGACCAGGTTTTTCCACGATCGGACGAACTGCTCTCCATGATCCCGTTCGCTGTTCGGGCCAGCATCCACAGCGTGCCATCCTTCCGCTCGACAACCATGTGTTCGTGCCAGTTTGGGTTGGGAAACTGCACGCAACCTCGACGCTGCCACGTCGCGCCTTTGTCGTTCGAGACAAACACATTCGCACCGCGAAGCGAATCCAGTTCGGCAAAGCAGCCCTTGAAGGGGCCAAACCCACCACGCTGATCCAGCGAGACAGGAAGCATCCATTCGCCATTGGAGAGCACAGTCGGCTTGTTGAGCGTAACACCGTGCCAGATGCGTCGTGGCTTCGACCAGAGTGGCGTCTCCGCGTCCGGGTTCTCACAGACCGCAGCCCAGACCCCGGCGCGACCGTCAAACATGTCCATTGACTGGTCGAAAATCAGCCACAAGCGGCCGAGTGGATCGGTCCAGAGGTTGCCAACGAGAATGCTGCGCGGTCTCGGTAACTCCTTTGCGTGGGCGTCGATCACCAGACGTGGCTTGGACCATGATTCCTCATCGTCGTCACTGGTCGCCAGAACGAAGAAGGCCTTCGGACTGTCACCGCCGGCGACCCAGCACGCCCACAGACGGCCACCAGGAGTTCGCTCGATTCCAATAGTCATGCCGTAGTCGAGTTTGTCGTAGTCGTACTGCGGCAACGGAGACGTATTGAGTGTCGGCGGCACGAGCGCAAGGTCGGCGATCTTCTCCATGGCGACAATGCGTTCGGACTTCTCATCCGCAAAGGTGACGCTGGGTAGCGAGACACTCACAAGCAACAGAGGAAGAATGGCAACGGTGACTCGCATGGAGTTTCCACTTCTACACTCAAGGGATTCGGAACGCCCACATACTTTTTGGCAAACTTGACCGGACCTTCCGCGCGAATCACAGCCGTTCGGTCCAGGTCTCCACGTCGATCACTTCGCTAAGCATCATTTGCTGGGCGCAAAGTATCGAGCGATGAAGCTCTTCAGCGGAGACCTCACCAGCTTCATTCGACAAGGCAAGCGTACCCGTCGCGTCGCGGAGAAACTCGACCGTGAATCCCCGGTGAACAGCCTGACGGGCCGTCGTGTCGCAGCACATGTGAGTCATGTAGCCCGCGATCGTCACCGTGCTCACATCGCGTTCACGCAACCAGTCTTCCAGAGGTGTACCCGTGAAACTACCCGGCATCGTTTTCTCGATCAGCAGATCATGTGAGCGACTCTTAACTTCGGGATGGAGTTCCCAGCCCGGTGTCCCCTTCTGAAAGAATGGTTTCTCGGGATCCGAAAAATGATGCTGTACGACAACGACGGGGATTCGTCCCGCAGCGGCGTCCATGGCGGCAAGTATCTGTTCGAGGTGACCGACCGGATAAGTGATAGGCAAAGCCCCAGTGAAGTATTCGTTCTGAACGTCAATAACTAGCAGCGCACGGCTCATTGGTTGTCCTATCTTCGCGTGATTGATGATCACGCTTTGGATACCGCGACCATCGTCAGTCGCGTGCTCTTTCCTCATTTCCCGGCACCAGCAAGGGCTGTCCGGTTTTGTTGTCGATAGGGAACTGTGCTTCAACTTCTTCGAGGTAAGATCCCAGCTCGTCTGCAAGTTCGATTCGCATCGCCGGATAGTCGTCCGCGAGATCGTGTTGTTCATCGATGTCCTTAGCGACGTTGAACATCTCGAAGCGGCGACCGTCGTAGTAGTAAATCAGTTTCCATGCCCCACGACGAATGCTGCTGGACGGGCCGATTCCTGGCCCTTTCGGCCCCCAATTGTTCGGAAAATGCCACACAAGTGGTCGCTCATCCCGACTGTCATCCCGCTGGCCGCGTAGCAATGAAACAAAACTCTTACCGTCGATCACGCCTCCGATCTGTTGTGCGTTACCGACACCAGCGAGTTCGAGAATCGTGGGAAAGAAGTCTTCGATGATCACAGGCTGCGAACAGACTGAACCGGGTTTTGTGGCTCCTGGCCAGTGAGCGATCATTGGCACTCGCACGCCGCCTTCATGAGCCGAACCTTTACCGCTGGAGAGAGGCTTGTTGTGCGTGTGGCGTTTGCCACCTCGACCGCTCGCACTGAGGCCGCCGTTGTCCGACATGAAGAGCACGACGGTGTTGTCGGTTAGACCATGTCGCCGCACGTTGGAAAGGATATCGCCCAGTGACTTGTCCATTCCTTCAACCATGGCTGCGTACATGGCCTCTGTGTGATCGAGTCCTTCATCACGATATCTCTGGTAGAAGCGTTCATCCTTCGCGAAGGGCACGTGGACCGCGTAATGCGACATGTAAAGAAAGAACGGTTTGTCGCTGGCCACCGCTTCGTCGACGGTCCGATTGGCTTCGAGGGTCAGGGCTTCAGTGAGAAATACGTCCTTTCCGTGATACTTGTCGAGGCCGGGCACATCCCACACTCGGTCCCCTTTTCTCCAGACGGCACTGAAGTTCTGCGTGCCAAGAAAACTGCCCGGACCTCCCGCGGCGTGACCTCCAATGTTCACGTCAAAGCCGACGTTTCGAGGGTCGGAGCCTGGTGTACCGATCGCGCCGAAGTGCGCCTTGCCAACGTGGATCGTGCGATAGCCCGCATCCTGTAAGAACGCGGGTAACGCCTTTGCATGGACTGTCCTTTCGACACCGGCCTCTTGACTCAAGCCGTTCACGTTCCACTTCGGAAAGCTGAGAGTCGGATGACGGCGATCGTTGCTGGCATTCTTTCGGAGTGTCCAGTTCGTGACTCGATGTCGAGCCGCATTCAAGCCCGTCATCAGGCTGACTCGCGTTGGCGAGCAAACACTGCACGCATACGCCTGAGTGAACTTCATGCCGCTCCGTGCGAGTCGTTCCATATTCGGCGTACGATAGCGCTGATTAAACGCCGTCATGTCCGTATGAAACGGAACAGAGGTGTCCTGCCATCCCATGTCATCAACGAGAAAAAGGACAATGTTGGGGCGTTCAGAATCAGCCGAAGTAGCGACTGAGTGAACCGACAAAACAACGGCGATCAGGCAAGCTGGAGTCTTCATGCTGCTAATGATAGCGGCAGGGTTCGACGATTCCCTGGATGCGGCGCCGATCGGGTTCGTCCGCTAGAATGGTCCTTGCTTCTTCAGTCACCACGTGAAGACCGCACCATGCGAATTCACGCTTTGACAAGTTCGTCCATGCTGCTCTTATCACTGGTATGTACGGCAATTGCACATTCGGCAGAACCGGGTCAGCTGGGGCATCAAGTCTTGAGCGAAATGGGGGCTCACGGCCAGTTCGTCGTTCCTGACAAGGATGCGAGGAAGCGTTATCTCAAGTCGTTCCGCCAGCTCGACACCAATAAGGACTGGGAACTGACGATCGACGAAGCGTGCCGCCCGTCGGATGAGCCAATCTCCAAAAAGCAGTTCGATTCCGCCGACACGGACGGCAGCGGAATGCTTTCGCACGACGAGTTCAACTGGCATCAGCTCATTCGGGACGAGGCGATATCCATATTCGGAAGGATGGACCGGAATGACGACTCGAATGTGACTAGAGAAGAATTCAATACTGGCTCGGGCATCGCAAACAAGGAACGGGCGATGAGAGCCTTCGCGAATTTCGACAAGAGCGAAGATGGTCGTTTGACGGAGGCTGAGATTCTCCCTGTCTGGGACGAATGGGCGCGGCAGGAGCCGCCACCGGTCACAGCCAGACTGCTCGTTAATCAGAAGACCTATGAGTTGCCGGACGAGTTTCAGACCGCTGAATTACGCGAACGCATTCAGAAGGAACAGGAAGTTGGAAAGTTGCCGCCGTCACCACGCGTGCGACTGACTCTTGAATTGAAGAACACAAGCAACCGACCACTTGCAGTCTGGCGCCGTGGGCATGTCGACGATCCAGAAGTCATCATCGAAGGAGATGGACTTGTACGCCCTGAAAGCCTGCAGGGTGGTGGCGGTAGCGGCGGCAGCACAACGCCCCAGCCCGTCATACAGCCTGGTAAGACATTCCGTGTTCGCATCCGCTCCCTGAATCCTCAGGGACTCGACTTTGACCACGTGTACTGGACAAAGCCCGGTGAGTATCAAATCTCCGCCAGCTATCCGGTCTACGAAAACCTTCCGCCGCACTTGCCTCAGTTGTTTCCTGGTCAGCCAAAGCCGACCGGCAAACTGAAGAGATTCGTCGTGACGTCACCGCCTGTGACCGTTGTCGTAACAAAGTCTGCCAACGAGTAAGGCAACGAAATGGACTCAACTGCTATTTGGTTCAACGAGAACACCGGGACTTATGTGGCGTTGAGTTGCCAGATCGAGAAGTTCAGCAAACAGGCAAAACTGACCCAGGCGAGATACGGGACCAGCAGCCATGCTGCTGGTCTTGACTGGTGAGCGAACGATCGAATCGTCAGCGCAATGGTCACCCACAAAATCACGATCTCGACGAACGCCCAGCCCGGCTGATGCAGAGCGAAGAAAATCCAAGACCACGCGACGTTTAATACCAACTGCACTCCGAACAGACTCAACTGTTGCCCCGCGTCTTTGAAGACCGAGGGCTTCCAGATCAACCAGCCAGCGACGGCCATCATCACGAACAGGGTCGTCCAGACAGGGCCGAAGACCTGATCGGGAGGGTTCCAGTCTGGTTTCGCGATGGTCCGATACCAGCCATCAATTTCTGGCGTTGTCGCGAAAGCCCCCAGGCCGCCGGCTCCCAGGCAGACTACGAGAAAAGCAACGAGGCCGGCCCAAGTGGCTGCCCCCGACCTGTCGGATTGTAGATTGCTCAATTCACTCATTGGTGTCCGCCACCGTAGCTCAATGTTGCCGTATGTAACGAGCAAGCTGTTTCGATGATGCGTCTATTGTCGCCGATCTCGAATGAGGTCCTGAACGAGTGGCTTGGACTGACTGTAGCTGACAACGACAACCTCCAGATCGTGGCTGGCAACTATTCTCAACGCCCGCCGAATTGCAGCCGCAATCCAGCTGTCAGCATTGCCGAAAGCCCCACCACAGAGCAGCGTGAGGTAAACTGTGCGGTTGGCGGTCTTCAAACAGTTGATGACTCCCGCAAGCAATGCGGCTTCGTAGGATGCTTCCAGAACTAACTGTCCGAAAGCTGACCACAAGTCCGACGAATGACTTGAATACGCTACCGGCAACGCTGATCCGTAGACCTGCGACACCAGATGGGACGCGTCGTTCAGGGTTACCTGCGTGTCCCATTGAATCCCGATGCGAAGCAGAAGTCGTAATTCGTCTCGCCCCTTGTCGTCCATCGCTGACAGCCGCGAGGAGATTTCCCGGAGCCCTTCCGCAGTCGCGAGGGCATACCCGTTTCGCATGGTCCAAAGCCGGTCGCCATCGTTTCCCAAAGCTCGTCCAATATCTGCGAGGCAGTCAATCTGTCGGTCTGCGGTTTGGCCTTGTTGGCCACCGACGTCAACGAAGTAATTCCGATAGATCGTTCCCGCACCACAGGCAATGGCACAGGCTGGCCCCTGAGTGCGGTCATACTCATACCCGGCAATACCGTCTTCGGGTGAAACAGACGGCGAGACCATTTCCAACAGGTTGAACTGCGACGCAACCTGAAACATCGCGCCGGCGTTCTCGGAATCTGCGTGCAGTGTCTGGACGTCAGCGACGACTTCTCGCAGCCGCGTTTTGCCGGACGTTGATTCCGCTTCGGAGACTCTGGACCGAAGCTCACCGAAGGTCGGTGTTTCCAGGCGACCGCAGCGCATGCTTCGACCGTTGGCTTTTGATGTAAGCGTTTCGCCGTCAAGTGTGAGTTGCGACCGAACCTGCTGACCAGACTCCTCAGCAAAACCCGTGAGCGTTTCAAAACACATTGTCGGCCTTCCTCTCGTAGCGTTCAGGATCGATTGTCATCGCTGATCCTTAGCGCATGCGTCGTCCTTTGGAACGGCCTTGCCCACGGCACCCACCGAATGGGTGAACATGTAACGCCAGACGTCTTCGTGCAGGAACTCACCCTTGGCGTTTGTTCTTGCGCGACTTCCTGGAACGACAGAGCTGTGTGCCCGTCGAGCATCTCCACCCACATCGAAATCTGTAATGAGTCGTCGCGTGTTCTCAAACGGCGAACGTGATTTGTCGACGTTGACAATCGGGCCGAACTTATGGAGTCCCATCAGCTCCCAGCTCCGGCAGTAGTGATTGCCAACCCAGCCACCGTCCAGCACATGCGAGAAGCCGAAGTAACGGTTTTCCGGAGTTGCAGACGGGAGTGACTGCCAGGACTGAAACTGATCGCGCGGTCCGCAAAATGCCACGACGCGGCTGACTTTCTTGTACTTTGCAAACCGGGACGCAGTCGTAGAGCCATGCGAGCTGCCGGACATGATCACGTCTTCCCACCGCAGTCCTTTGCCATCCTGCGTCAGGAAGTAGTCCCAACCACCCTGTGGATTTCGCTTCGCCAGCCACTTCACGAACTGCACGGCCCGCTCCATCATGCCGTCGGGACCTGGGATGTCGACATCTTCACTGAAGTCAATCCCCGTGGCCGCTTCGAGCCGAATGTTGCCTCGGCAATGCTCACCCACGGGGTTCTCACGGCAGCAAATAGAGAACCAGCGGTTGGCATAGTGAACCCGTATGGCATGCAACCCATAGGAATTGATCCGGTCAAACAGCTTCTCATTGTGGCCCATCAGCCAGATGACCAGCTTGCCTCGCGGTTTCACTCGCGTGTCGACGGCGGCATGCTGGATATCGGCGGGTTTGCCGTCTTTGCCCGAGATCAGAAACTCGATCTCTGGATGAGCTTTGACCCGATCATCAATATCGCTGGCTCTGGCCGTCAGTCGATAGTGCTGCGGTTTCGGATCGCGGAACCTTAGCAACGTGACGGCGTCTGCTCGAACTGTTGATGACAATGTCAGCAGCAGGACTACGAGTCGGGCGGAATCAATCAATTGACTACTTCTCATAACGCACCTCCATGGTGGTTGCCCCACTCTGATGGGACTATTGCTTCGGGATTCGGAAGCGACTTCTATTGATCGCTACCGAGTTGCAGTTTCTCCGTCCAGACGTGCAGATTCACGCGCATGGCTTCGACCATCGAGTCTGGCAGCGGGATGTAGCGAGTGGTCGATTCTTTTCCCTCGGCCTGTTTCTGATCGTCGTGACCCTCTGCATGGTCAGCAGCGAGATCGCCGCCGGTTAGCACCTCGAAGGTCTGGGCGCGGAGTCGCAGCTCTTCGTACATCCTTTCGTCGTATGTGCCTGCGAGGTATGGCACGCCAATTTCAAGGAATGTGTCGGACAGGCCACTCGACAGCGACCGCTCTCGAAACGTCTTGCTGCCAATCCGGTCGGTTCGGCCTGTGCGTTGCTCCATGACGGCGGGGTTCCACGCCAGGTCGAAATGAACGACATGGCGGCAGTGGCGATGCAGATCGATGCCATCCTGCCCGACTGAAGTGCAGATGAGGATTTCCGGTAACAACGGCGTGTTGAATCCCGAGAATACGCGTTCGCGAGTCTTCTTGTCCTTAGAACCATGTGTGCCGGATACGAGTGCAACGAATTTCTGATCGCGAAGTCGTGTAGCGTCGAACAAAGCAAAGCGAGCTGACTCCTGATCCCAAAGGGATCCGCTTGCCGCGAGCAGGTCTTCGAGGAAGGCGCAGATTCGATCCGCCGTGCTCTCACGCTGATTCGGAAGTGGCTCGAAGAACTTCTCAACGAGCAATTCACCCCATCCAGAGTCGTGGCGTTCGTGCTTTGTTGGCAGAAGACGCAGCAGCACGGACTCACGCAACACGGCCCGTCGAATTGCCTGAAACGCAGCACAACGTGAGTACCAGTCGATCTCACCGTCTGAAACTGAAAGAGCGAAGGCGTGCTCATGCAGTTCCCTGATCTTTGGTCCCAAGGGAGTTTTTTGACCCTACGGCCACGCCGTTCCGGCAGTGCGCAGGATAAACCATTCTCACCATTCATCCCATTGCCGGAGATGCGTCGCTGCACAACCGATGCGTATCTTTGGGCTGCTTTCCGTTTGTCGGCGCCGAAGACAATCAACCATCGGTTGTGCTCCTTGATCTGGCCTACTTGGCCTCTCGCAGCTTCAAGTCCCTTCATGCTCGTCGCAGTGCTCTGGGACAATGCACGTGGCGGGGGATCTGGCCGAAGAGGTTGCAGCACATGGTGCGTTCGGCTGAGGCCCACATCGGGAAATGCATCTCCCGGCTTAGTGAAAGCGGAACGAATACAGATCGGCATCCTTCAGCACGAATCGGAGTCGCACGGGAGCGTCCTCCACCTGTTTCACGCTCTCGCCGTTTTTCCATGCGACAGTGCGCTGGATTTCGTCGCCGAAGATCTCGTGGCAGTCAGCCAGTGTGTGACCGGGAATCGGCTTTCCTTCGGCGTCCTGGATTTCGACATGAATGTTGCCGGCCGCTGAGGTGGAGTAGTTGATTTCCAGTTGGCTGCCTTTGAAAACGATCGGTTTAGTGACGAACTCACCGCCGCTCAGAGGCGCCTGGGCGGAGACGAAGCCGTCAACGCGGATCGAGTAGCGGCGGAAGTTCTGGCTCTTGCCCATCCAGTAGCCTTCGATGGCGTAGATCGAAAGCTCGTCGGGCGACTGTGGCAGGTCAGACTTTGTTGGGAGGATGCCCCACGAGATGATGTTGTCGCCATAGACCCACGAATTGGTTCGTGACGGGCCGGGACGAATGATCGCTTCGCCCCAGCGTTTGAATGTCAGGCCGTCGCGGCTGCTCATCATCAGGGCGTCTGTGACCACGCTGCCGTAACGCGGGGATGCTTTGGCGCGTGCCTTTCGTTCTTCGAGGCCCGGTAGTTTTCCGGTCGAATCGACCCAGCCTCGGTCGATGTAACGTTTCGGGAAGCCGATGAAGATGTGCGGAGCACGCGCGTACGGCGCGATCTGGTTTGTGTAAAGATGTTCGTGCGGGGCACCGGGATACTCCAGCCATTCCGCCTTGCTCCATGTAATGAAGTCGGGCGAGGTAGCGGTCTTGATGCCGCGAATTCCGCCGCCGCCGGGCGAGCCGTCGTGGAAGTCACGAAAGTAGGCTCGGTATTCGCCGCGAACCGAATCCCAGAACGCGAGGTTCTCCGAATCGAAGTACCCGTCGGTGATGATCAGCTTGTTGCCGAGCCGTGAGAAACGGAACCCGTCCGGCGATTTGAGCACGAACAGACCGAGTTCGCCTTTAACGGGCGATCGAACGATGGCTTTGTATTGAGCATCCGGCGAGCAGTCCGGGTTTGTGTCTTTGAGGATCGTGGTATGTCCGGGATCGATTCGGACGCCGGGAATGGTGTCGGGCCCAAGGACGATGTTGTTTTTCTTCGAGCCGTCAAACTCAACGAGCCCCAGTTTCGGCTTCGTAAAATGAATGCCGTCGACACTCTCGGCGTAGCAAAGGTGTCGTCCGTGAAGTTCCTCGATCCGCCCCTCATGATTCACGTAGTGGTTGGCGGTGAAATACATGCGGTATCGATCGCCGTCCTTGAACAGCGAACTGTAGGCACACGCATTGCCCTCCCACGGTGCATCGGTGACCAGAGCCACGTTGCGTCGCACAGGCTTGTGCAACTGAAGCCGCAACGAATCGCTCATCGACTCGATGAGGTAGTCGTCGATCAGTAGCTCACGCCGAGAGCCGATGTCGATCGATTCGTCTGCACACAGCGGTGAAATGGCCAGCAGGCTGATCAGCATCGCAGCATTCAGTTTCATCGCTCTCGTACTCCAATGCTGGCTCAGACACTCGGTCCTGAAACCAGTTTTGAAAATGGGACTCGGTCTTCGGCGTGACGGTCCGTCACGCTGACAATGGCGGACTCTGCAAAATGCTCGAGACAACTTTGCCGGGCTGACCGTCGGTAAGAGTGGTGTCGCCGGTCGGGCGCTGAAACGTGACGCTGGCAATGTCGAATCCGAAGAGGTGGAACAGCGTGGCGTGGTAGTCGTAGTGATTGACGATGTCGGTCACCGCCCGATGCCCCAATTCGTCGGTCGCTCCGTGAATGTGGCCGCGTTTGATGCCGCCTCCGGCCAGCCACATGCTGAATCCGACACCGTTGTGGTCACGGCCGATGTTGGCTTCGTTCTGAATCACCGGCAGCCGACCGATTTCGCCGCCCCAGTGGACGAGCGTGGTGTCAAGGAGCCCGCGTTGGTTCAGATCGAGGGTCAGGGCGGCGGCGGGCTTGTCGATCTGTCGGCAGCTCCTGGGCAAACTGGTGACGATGCCGCCGTGATGGTCCCAGTCCTGATCGCCGGACAGAACCTGCACAAATCGTACGCCACGTTCGACCAGTCGCCGTGCGATCAAACAACGCGTACCGAAGTCCTGCGTGACCGGATCGTCAATTCCGTACAGCTTGTGTGTCTCCTTCGTTTCACTTGAGATGTCGAGTGCGTCGCGTGCTTCAACCTGCATGCTCGCCGCCAGCGTGTAACTCTGCATGCGCGCGGCCAGTTCCGACTCACCAGGGTGCCGCTTGAGGTGATTGCGATTGAGCTGTTGCAGGTAAGAGAGAATCCGTTGCTGGTTGGCGCCGCGGAGACTCGGCGGCGGTTGCAGGTTGGCGATGCGCGGCTTGTGGGCGTGCACGACCGTGCCGGCGCACGCGGATGGCAGCCACGTGTTCTGCCAGTTCTCGGGTCCCAGCACCGGCAGGCTGTCCGGGTCACGCAGCACCATGTAGGCCGGCAGATTCTGATTCTCAGATCCCAGCGCATATACCAGCCAGGAACCGAAAACGGGCCGGCCACGCTGCTGGCGGCCGGTGTTCATGGCGCTGATGCCGGTCTCATGCCCGCTGATCCCGGTGTGCATCGAGCGGATCAGACAGATGTCGTCCGCGATTCGCCCGTGATTCGGCAGCAACTCGCTGAAGTCCATTCCGCACTCGCCGTACTTGCGGAACTTCCACGGACCGGCAAACAACTTGCGGCTCTTCTGAACTGTGTTGTCGAAGTGGACCTCGCCCCCAAACGTCTGCAGATGACGTTTGGTGAGTTCCGGCTTTGGATCGCAGAGGTCCATCTGACTTGGACCACCCTGCATAAACATCGAGATCATGGCCGTCGCCTGTGGTTCGTGCGTCGGCTGACGGGGCTTCAGGTCGAACGGCCGCTGTTGCAGATCAGGCTTGGCCGGCGCGGCGAGCAGGCCGTCATCCTTGAGCAGCGACGCAAACGCAAGACCGCCGATGCCGAATGCCTGCTGAGCGAGAAAGTGACGGCGAGTGAAATGCGACATGTTTTGACACCTTGTTTTACTATTCGTCGATTTCGTGCCCGTTAAATCGAAACCTAAACTCGCGATTGTCACGCAAAGTCGCCAAGGCGCAAAGGAAGGATGACATTCCGTTTTGCCGTTACGTTTGAGTCGTCCGTGGATTTCTCCGTCTTTGCGCCTTGACGTGACCATCACCAAGAACTTGTCAAAAATGAAACAGTACGCATTTGCAACGCAGTTGGGCCTGAACAAGACGTGCTTATGGTCAGTTCACAGCAGCGCTATTCTTCAAGTCGATTGACGACGCGCGTGATGCCGTCTTTGATGAGTGCCTCGCCGAAGTTGATCATCAAACCGAGCTGTCTATCCGCGAGACGCAGGTAAGTTAGGCGTTGTTTCTTGTGAACTGGGTGAACCAGTCTCGACAGATTTGAGTTCGACGATCACTTTGTTCTCGACGATCAGGTCGGCCTCGTATCCTTTGTCGAAACGCAGATCGTCATAAACAATCGGTGCTGGCTCTTTCTTCAGAATATTCAGCCGTCGCTTCGTCAGTTCATGAGCCATCACTTCCTGTTAAACCGACTCCAGCAGCCCTGGTCCAAGCCGTACATGCACGTGGTAAGCAACATCCACAATCACCTTTGCAATCTCATTCTCCGTCATCGTATTCCCCTTTGCGTCTTGGCGACTTTGCGTGATCTATTCCGTAATTGTCACGCAAAGTCGCCAAGGCGCAGAGAGAGGATGAATTACGGTTTTAATCGACGTACAGGAACGCATTGGAACTGACCAGAGCGTGACACAGATGAGCCATCGCGACCACGTCAGGATCGGAAAGGTCGGGTAACGAATCGCGAATGGCAGCCGTTTGTCCATTGAGAAACTCTAACCCGCCACGCACTTCGTCATCGTCCGGTGCCCGTCCGAGCACGAGTCGCCACGCACGTCGGAAACGCGACTCAACTTTTTCGCCTGCCTCGCGTACCACTCGCGCGGCCAGTGCGTTGACCTGGTCGATCACAAACGGGTCGTTCATCATCATCAGCGATTGTGTCGAGTCAGTCGACGAGGTCCGCTGTTCACAGTTGGGCTTCATGGCCGGTGGATTGAACGGCACCAGAACACCCAGTGGCATCGAGCGGCGGACCTGCACATAGATCGTCCGTCGCACGGTTTCTTCGCCGAGTGCCTTCACGTTGCGGAGCAATCGACCAGTAGGGTCGTACTGGTTGGCTGAGATGATCACACGCTGGCCGACCGAATCGAGACTGACCGGCGACGGCGGACCATGCATCCGCGTCGACAGTCGTCCGCTCAATGCCAGCAGCGAGTCGCGAACCGCTTCGGTTTCCAGGCGACGAACCGGCATCCGTCCCAGCAGGCGATTGTCGGGATCGACTGCATCGAGTTCTGTGCGTCGCGTCGCGGCCTGACGATACGCGGTCGAAGTGAGAATCAGCCGATGCAGGTGCTTCAGATTCCAGCCGCTCTCCATGAACTCGGCGGCCAGCCAGTCGAGCAGTTCCGAATGCGACGGCCGCTCCCCCTGGAAACCAAAGTCGGCGGGTGTCGCGACCAGCCCCTTGCCGAAGTGATGCATCCAGAACCGGTTCACAAGGACGCGAGCCACCAGTGGATGCCGGTCGTTGGTCAGGTGCCGCGCCCAAGCCAGACGACGGCCCGTCGTCGGCAGCTCCGGGTTGTTTGACGGAATCTCAAACCCGTCCCGATTGAGGATGCTCAGTTCGCCGGGAGCGACTTCGTCCCGCGGCTGCTTGAAGTCACCACGAGCAAACAGAAACGTCGTCGGCACTTTGCCGGGCACTTCGCTTAGGCACATCAGCATGTCGCGAGCCGGTCGCTTCGCCGCCGCGGCATCGATTACTGGTTTCCACTTTTTGTCAATCCTCGCTTTCGGCGCACCGTCAATCTCGGCAAGCGAGCCGCCTTTGATTTTGAGGAACGGGTGCTCCTCGACCAGCTTTTTCTGTTCGTCCGTTCGTTTGTCTTCCGGCGTCTTGCGGGCGGCGCGAGCCTTTTCCCGAAGCTCTTCCGGGAGATTTGCGATGACCCGCTCCTCAATGACCTGGTCCGCGGCCGCGTCGAGTTCCGCATTGTGTAACTGCTGGAGTCTGGCCACCTCTTTGTCGACTGTTGCGGCCAGGTCTCGGGTTTCCTTCGTCCATTGCGAAATGAGCCGCCCACCCGGACCGCGCCAGTTCTTCCAGTCATACGCCGGTTCGAACACCGCCCGC
>CAYSJO010000230.1:0-13557 GCA_964431285.1 uncultured Planctomycetaceae bacterium | reverse complement strand
CCCCAGAGGGGAGAGGGGACTTGTGCTGGGGCCGCGTTATTGGAGTCTGAAATGCGACAGGTCCTAGTTTACATTCCGATTCACGCAGACTCACCGCTTGGGCCACCCGGTTACGTGCTCATGCTGCTGGCGTGGGGGGTGTTTGCTGCGTTTTCGTTGCGCCGGACATGGCAGCAGACAGGTGGATTCAGCTCGGAATTCAAATCGACGCTGGTTTTCTGTGCTCTGTTTGCTGGCGCAATCTTTTTCATCGGCCAGGTTCGGCCAATCGAACGGTTGCCGGTGTTCGGTTATGGGGCGGCACTCGTTGCGGGCGTTGTTGGTTCGATGTGGGTTGGCGGCCGACGAGCGAAGCTGGTGGGTGTCGATCCGCAGTTCGCGCGCGATCTGACGATCTGGCTCGTGCTTTCCGGTGTCGTTGGCGCGCGTCTGTTCCACGTCATCCTGCACCACGATCGCATTTTCAAAGGGTGCGTGACGCTGGTGGACTACCTTAAGGCCGCCGGCATGCTGCCTGATGGCGGACTGACGTTGTATGGCGGTCTGATCCTCGCGAGCCTGACGTACCTGTGGATCTGCCACAAAAACAAAGTGCATGCGGTCCGCTTCGCCGATGCCGCCGTCCCGGCTGTGTTTGTCGGAATTGCATTTGGTCGCCTGGGCTGTTTTCTGAACGGCTGCTGCTATGGCGGCCGATCCGATCTGCCGTGGGCGGTCAGCTTTCCGCAGGGCAGCGCGGCCTGGTCGGCTCTGGTTGGGCGCGGATTCCTGCCCGAAAACGCGATTCAGACGATGTCACTGCATCCGACTCAGGTGTACAGCTCGATTAACGGGCTGGTTCTGGCGGCCCTGACGGCAGCATATTATCGCTATCGAACAGGTGATGGCTCGGTCGTAGCACTGGCGCTCATTATGTATCCGCTGTCGCGATTCGGTCTGGAAATCATCCGCTGGGATGAAACCGGGCAGCTGGGAACCGGGCTGACGATTTCTCAGCTTGTCAGCCTGGGAGTTGCGGGACTGGGGCTGCTGCTGGCGAGGTGGAGTTGGTATCACCGTTCGCCGCAATTACCATCGGACGCTGCCACCGCCGCCCGTTGACGGGAATTGGCGGAGAGCCCTCGCGTTTCGGGAGTGTAAGGCCAGACATTCCAAGATTATGCCGTGAGAGTCCTCCGTGATCAGTTCAGTTTCCCTCGCCGATTCGTCGGGCGGCAATCATCCCGCACCGAGCACCAATCCCGATCAGCTGGCGTTCCCGTTGAGTACCGCAGACGATCAGCAACTGATTCAGCAGTGCCTCTCGGGGAATACCGAAGCATTCGGTGAGCTGGTGATCCGTTATCAGGACCGCCTTTATAACTCACTGATGCTGATAGTCGATTCCCCGGAAGACGCCCGGGACCTTGCGCAGGAAGCCTTCGTACACGCCTTCCGAAAGCTCGATTCCTTCCGTGGAGACGCCGCGTTTTACACCTGGCTGTTTCGGATCGCGGTCAATGCCGCAATCAGCTTTCGGCGTCGCGCCGTGCGGCAGAAATCGGCATCACTCGACACGCTCAAGGATGCCGCCGGCTCCGAGCCGCCTGATCAGAATATCGACGCCAGCCCGTCGAGTCAGATCGAGACACAGGAAACTCAGCAGGTCGTGCGGCGGGCGCTGGGCGAGTTGTCTGAAGAATTCCGTACGGCGCTCGTGCTGACAGAAATCGAAGGGATGTCCTACGAAGAGGCGGCCGCAGCCGTCGGTTGCCCGATCGGCACCATCCGCAGCCGAATCCATCGCGCCCGGAATGAGCTGCGTGAGAAACTCCGTCTTCAGATCAAAGAACGACCCTCTTAGACCATGCCGAATCCGGAAGTCATCGTCCTCGGCTCCATCAACATCGATCTGGTTCTGCGCTCGGCCAGGCTTCCCGGCGCCGGGGAGACAGTTGTCGGCGGAGAGTTCTATCAGGCGGGTGGTGGGAAGGGCGCGAATCAGGCCGTCGCGGCAGCCCGGACATCTAACGGTGTGGTTGGCTTCATCGCTGCAGTGGGCAATGACGAATTCGGCAAAACGTCCATACGTCAGCTTCGCAAGGAGGGCATCCTCACACAGCACATTCGGATGCTCGACGATCAGGCGACAGGGGTCGCCCTGATTATGGTGGACGAACAGGGTGAGAATCAGATCAGTGTGGCTTCGGGTGCCAACGCCGGCCTCACTGCAGAGCACGTTGCTGCGATTGACGACGAGTTCTTCTCCGAGGCGAAGGTTTTTGTGGCGTGCCTCGAATCGCCGCAGGACACCGTTGCAGCGGGACTGCGCCGGGCGAAGGATGCCGGGTTGCTGACTATTCTCAACCCTGCCCCGGCCTGTGAAGAGGTCAAGGACCCGAAGTTTCTGCAGCTCGCGGATGTCCTGACACCGAACGAGCCGGAAGCCACGTTCCTCAGTGGCTGGGATGTGCTTGAAGATCTTGAGGATGTGTGCATCTGGTGCGAGCAGCTTCAGCAAAGAGGCAGCCGCCAGGTGGTGGTCACGCGCGGATCACGTGGCTGCATTGTGAAAGAAGAGGTCGGTGACCCCAGTCTGGTGCCGGCCTTCGCTGTCGAAGCCGTCGACACGACTGGCGCGGGTGACTGCTTCACGGGTGCCTTGGCGACCGCACTGGCTGAAGGCCAGCTCCTGCGCCGCGCGGCGCACTTTGCCAGTGCCGCCGCGGCCCTGTCGGTCACATGCCGCGGTGCCGTTCCGTCACTGCCCTCGCGGAAAGCTGTCGACGCGCTCCTGGACAGCAACACCGATCGCCTCTCAGTCTTTGTGTGACGGCCGAGGAATGGACGGGTCTGAATGAATGGGTCTTGGATGTCACACGCTCGCGATATTGTGCCGTTTCACCTCGCTCACTCGCCACCGCACCGGCGCCGAGTGTGCCGTCGCACGACAGACAGACGTAACTCTGGCCAGGTTCATGAGATATGGAACGGCACTCGCTTTATGCGGCCCTCACGGATGTGGTGGGATCATTACTACTGGAAGTGGTCGAGAATTCGCTCAATCCGCCGTCGGTCGCTGTCTTGACGTCGCTTCAGTCTCTACCCCTGGCCGAACGCGACGACACTCATGATCGTGCGGGGATCTGCCGGACGGGGGGCCAGACTCCGGGGACGTTCGCTGTAGCGATGTCGACCGAGACGGCGCATTCCCTGTCGGCAATGGTGCTGGGCGAAGTGGGTGAAATAACTCTTCACACTTCCGGTGCCATGTGTGAATTCTCGCAGTGGATCGCCAGCCGTGCGCTTTCGCGTCTGGGCGTAACAGACTTGATTTTCAGCCGGAGTCCCTGTCGGCCGATTCACTCACTGAGCATTTTCCACCGGATCGCGATTCAGTCTGGCTGCTGATTGAGTGCGAACTCGGGCAACTGCACGTGGGTGCCAGCTTTGATTAAGGTCATCCGTTGTCGGGGATGATCTGAAACGTGCCCTTGTGCCGTTTGGCCATGTTCCGCAGAAATCGGTGCGCCTTCCATGCAGCGACGACTTTTTCGAAGTCCTTTTTCGTCTCAACCTGCTGTCGCGCACGGGCGCCTTTCTCCTGCTTCAAGAACTCGAATGCACGTCGCATCTCGGGCGACATCGGCTCGTCGAACACGAACGTGTTGATCTTTGTCCGACCGGTCCTCAGACCAAGAATCCCGTGTTCGACGCGGTAAGAGAAACTGCCATCGGTCAGGAAGTAGATCACGTCCGGCCGCATGCTCAGAGCAATCTGCAGGGCCGCCAATGGATCAGTGTGGCTTTCGGCCTTAAGAGTGCTCATCCATTGAAGATAGTGCTGCTTAACATGTGGCGTTGCCAGA
This sequence comes from uncultured Planctomycetaceae bacterium, assembly GCA_964431285.1. Lineage (GTDB taxonomy): Bacteria > Planctomycetota > Planctomycetia > Planctomycetales > Planctomycetaceae > CAUZFZ01. Next base: position 9,709 of record CAYSJO010000230.1, on the reverse strand, counting down.
ACCGGCGCCGGAGCCGGCATGCCAATCGGCAAGTCGTTGAAGAAGATGAGAAAAAACTCCTGCTCGGATGACAGGCTGCCAACCGACCGGATCAGTTCCAGCTTCATTCGTTTGAATCGAGTCTTCGCTTCCGTGTTGTGCGGATGGTTCATGCTGCGCGAGCAATCCAGCACGTATACGAATCGACGCCCCTGGGGCGACACACCGAAGAAGGAGTCCCCACTATCCGCGCCGACCCCTTTGCCCGTTCCGTTTCCTGCGCCAACTCGACGTGCGGCAAGCTTTGCTGCGGAAGACATGTCATCCGTCATCCAGCTCTGCCAGGCGGCGGACGCAGTCAGCATTGCACTCTGATTGGCGGGAGCCAGTGACTCGGCCGACAGTGTCGCTTGAACCACCGCCGCTGCCGCCCCGCCGCTGGGCAGAGTGAGGGTCTCCGTCGCTGAAACGGGGAGTAATTCGGGCATCTCCGTGAAACGCTGGATTTCGAGATTGTCCAGCGTGGTGTCGATGGCCAGAAGTGTGGGAAGATCACCCGCTGGCGTCGTCGGGATCGTCCACCAGACAACGGCAATCACTGCAAGCACAGCAAGATGCACGGCAGTGGAGACAGCACATGGCACCAGCAAACGGTCGTCGTTGAGGCGCGCAGCGAAGCCGACACTCTCCGGCTCAGGAGAGGCTTCCACAATCGGTGCATCAACAGGCCGAATTTCTGCCGCCACTCAACGTCCTTTATTCGACTCGGATCGCGCGAGCATCTTCAGACCGCTCGCACCAGCGTATCCGTCTGGCTGGCCGGCTGCCAAATGCTTCTCCCGCCAAAGTGACTCTGTTTTCGTAAGGAACCGCACAGGCGGACCATTCCGAAACGACACGGTCACCCACAGACCCGGCTCAGTCGGGATGATTCGAATCTTCCAGACAGGTCACGCAGGAAGCGCGTCGTTTCAACACGGCAATTCCCGCCTTCGCTGTTTTTTCGTGCTACGTTTGCGTGTCACTGCAACCTTAGTCGCCGGGCCAGGTCTTCGCGTCGGGCGAGTGTGCAGCCTCTTCTGCTCTGTGTCCTGTTCCCTGCCCGTCGGAGAAGTGTGCGACTTACCATGTGGGACTTCCGCCGTCTGAGAACCGATTTGACATCGCTCGGCCTGTTCGCCGGGACGCTGTTTATCGCGCTGAGCATGATCAGCTTTGACCCGGCCGATCCACCGGCAAGCATGGTTTTCCCGGCGCGCGATACTCCGGTCAATCTCTGCGGACGACTGGGTGCGGAACTCGCGTATTACATGCGGGCGGCGTTCGGGCTGGGAGCCTGGTTTGTTGTCCTGGCCCTTGGTGTCGTCGATGTCCGACTGTTGTCTCGCGGCTCTGATAAGGCGTTTCGCCAACGAGCTGTCGGGGGCTGTCTGCTGACCGTGTCGATCTGCGTCACGCTGCAGCTGCTTGCTCCTGGCCTGGGTGGCGGACAGATCGTAGGGAGCGGTGGCTGGCTGGGTGCCGCGGGTGTTGCTGTGCTTGAGTCACAATTCGCAATTGCCGGAACGCTCCTCCTGCTGACCTCAACATTTGCGGCTGGGTTGATCCTCGCAACTGATACAAACGTCGTCACCCGTGGGCTTCGCCTTGTGTTGCTGCCGGCCATCATCCTGCATCGAGTTGTGTTCGGGTGGCTGAGTCGTCCCCGTGCTTCGGACGTGGAGGCAATCGACCGTCGCGGAGCGCTGAGCCATCGCGAATCCACGCAGAAACAGCAGTCTAGGTCCACCGCAGGAGCGGATGCCGAGATCGCTGATCAGGTGGACGAAGCAGCTGTCCCAGTGCCGCGCGGCGAGATCAAGGTCAATCCGCCCATCACTGCGACGGCACATCGAGCCGCAGTCATGGCGAGTCTGGATGCGGCCAGCCAGTCAGGTTGCGAGACGACCTACACGCTGCCGCCGCTCGATCTGTTCGAGGACAGCGAAGAGTTTCCGTACGATCTGCTGGCGAAAAAAGCACGCGTCGCAGCTGTGACGCTGGAAAAGACGTTTCAGGAATTCGGCCTGAATATCCGCGTTGTCGAGATCGATACTGGGCCGGTCATCACGCAGTTCGAACTGGAGCTGGAAGCAGGCCTGCGGTTGAGCAAAGTCTCGGCCCTGGCGGACGATCTGGCCATTGCACTGCGCGTGCCGGCCGTGCGTGTCGTTGCTCCGATCCCTGGGAAGAACACAGTTGGGGTCGAAGTTCCGAACGAAAAACGAGTGATGGTGCGCATGCGGGAATTGATCGACGCGTCTCCTCAGGACGTCGCTGATAAGAGCATTCCGCTGTTCCTGGGCAAGGATGTCAGCGGGCGACCTCTGGCGATCGACATGGCAAAGATGCCGCACCTGTTAATTGCCGGTCGGACCGGCACAGGTAAGAGCGTGTGCCTGAACACACTGATTCTGTCGATCCTCGCCACACGGACGCCCGAGCAGGTTCGCATGCTGATGATCGACCCGAAGATGGTCGAGTTGAGTCCGTACAAACGCATCCCGCACCTCATGCACCCGGTCATTACGGACATGAAGAAAGCGGAAGCCGTGCTGGCCTGGGCTGTCGACAAGATGGAGGAACGCTACGACCTGCTGGCACGCTGCGGCGTCCGGCATCTGGACAGCTACAACAAGCTGACTGCCGAAAAGCGATTTGAGCGGATGGGTCTCGACCCGTTGTCGGAAGAGGCCGAGAGCATTCCCGAGCGGATGCCGTACATCGTGATCGTCGCTGATGAAATGGCCGACATGATGATGACGTCCGGCAAAGACGTCGAAGGACACATTATTCGGCTGGCTCAAAAATCACGGGCCGTGGGCATCCATCTGGTACTGGCGACTCAAAAGCCAACCGTCGATGTCATCACAGGTCTGATCAAGTCGAATCTGCCAGCCCGGATTTCGTTCCAGGTCGCCAGTCGCACGGACAGTCGAGTCGTCCTGGACGAAGGGGGCGCCGACCGTTTGCTGGGCAATGGCGACATGCTGTTTCTGACACCCGGCACCAGTCATCTCAGTCGAGCACAGGGCACATTTGTTAGTGACGACGAGGTCAACAAGGTCATTGACTACTTCGCGCAGTACGAACCGGATTACAGCACGGAACTCGCGCAGATCAGCGCGACGGGCGGTAGTGCCAGTGCCAGCAATCTGAAGAACCGCGACGACCTGTACGAGGCGGCTATCGAAGTTGTCGTACGTGAGGGGCGCGGCAGCGTGTCATTACTGCAGCGAGCACTTGGCGTCGGCTACGGCCGCGCGGCGAGGCTTGTCGACTTCATGGCAGAAGACGGAATTGTCGGTGACTACAACGGCTCACAGGCCCGCGAGGTGCTGTACACGCCCGAGCAATGGGAAACCTTCAAGCTCGGTGGAGCGTCAGTCTTCGAAGACGAACCCGCATTCGCATGACGATTGCGGTTGAGGTCCACGAAAGACACGAAATAACACGAAAAAGGAAAGTGGACGAAGACTTGTCACGCTGATTCCAGGTTCCCCACGTTTTTCGTGGACCTCAAATCTCCTTCGTCGCAAACCTCACATCTTCTCGGGAGCCTCAATGCTGAGCAGCGAGAGGCCGCGTGTGAGCACACGACTGGTCAGGTCGCACAGCAGAAGCCGACTGTTTCGCGTTGACTCGGGCACGTCCTTAAGCACCGGGCACTGATCGTAAAACGTCGAGAAGCTGTTAGCCGTTTCGAACAGAAACTGAGTGAGCAGATTCGGGCGCATCTCGCGGATCACTGAATCGATGACGTCACCGAACGACTGTAACTGCAGGACGAGCGCTCGCTCGCCGGGTTCGTTGAGTTGGATTGCCTGGTCGCTGGATCTCAAAGTCGCCGGGTCAACACCGCCCTTTCGAAAGATGCCATGGATGCGGGCGTTCGCGTACTGGATGTACGCCGCGGTATCACCGTTCTTGGCCAGCATTTTGTCCCAGTTGAAGACGTAGTCACTCTCGCGGTTGTGATGCAGATCCGCGTACTTGATGCCGCCGATACCAACCGCCTGTGCGACAGATTGGCGCGTAGCTGCGTCCAGTTCACCGTTGGGATCGTTGGCCGCGACAACGTCGGCCGCCCGAGTGACGGCTTCGTCCAGCAGACTCTCCAGACCGACTGTGTCGCCTGATCGAGTCTTGAAGGGACGGCGATCGTCACCCAGCACTGTGCCGAAGTTGACGTGCCGGAACTCGACATTGTCGTATCCCCAGCGATGCGCCGATTCGAACAACAGTTTGAAATGCTCACCCTGGCGCGAGTCGACCACGTACAGCATCACATCCGCGGAAAACTCTTCGACTCGGTAGCGGATTGTCGCCAGGTCGGTTGTTGCGTATGTGAAGGCGCCGTCCGTCTTCTGGACGATGAACGGGGCGTCGTTGCCTTCGATGAAAACGCAGACGGCTCCGTCGCTGTCCGTTGCCATCCCGGCCTGTTTCAGGCTGTCGACCACGTCGGCCAGCATCGGCTGGTAGAAGCTTTCGCCGAGTGTCTTGTCGAAAGACACGCCGAGTTTGGCGTACACCTGAACGAGGGCTTTAAGGCACTCGGGAAGGAACTCGTCCCACAGTCTGTTGTTTTCCTCATCGCCAGCGTGCAGTTTTGCAGTTTCGAGTCGGGCCAGACGCGCCACGTCCGGATGTTTCGCAGCCAAAGCGCCGAGTTGTGAGTCATCATCAACCAGGTCGATCCTGGTGCGCAGGCCGGCGATGCTGTCCTGAAGTTCTGTTGCGTCGGAGCGGAGTTTCTTCAGTCTCTTCTTTTTCTTTTTCGCGTCTTCGTCCGAAGCTTCGGCATCCGTGATCCGCCCCTGCAGTTCGGCCAGATCCTGCTCGGCCTGCGGCAGCCGAACCAGTGCCGCGTGGTATTCGGAAATCTGGTTGACCAGCCGGTACATGCGAGCCAGTTCGGACACGGGATCCGCAGCGTACGCGTCGGTGTCCACGAAGTTGCGGAATCCGTAAATGATCATTCCGAACTGTGTGCCCCAGTCTCCAATGTGGTTGTCCGAAACCACTGTATGACCGGCAAACCGCAGAATGTTCTCCAGGGCACTGCCGATGACCGAACTCCGCAGGTGGCCGACGTGCATCGGCTTGGCAACATTTGGCGACGAGTAATCAATCACGTAGTTGCGAGTCTCGGATGGGATATGGCCCAGACGGTCATCGCTGATCAGAGACTGCCCGCTTTGTTGCAGCCAATCGGTCCGCAGACGGAGGTTGATGAATCCGGGTCCCGCAATTTCGGGCGGTTCACACAAGTCGTCGAGTTGCAGTCGGTCGACCAGGTCCTGCGCAAGGTCGCGTGGTTTGACGCCGGCCTTCTTCGCCAGAGACATGGCGCAATTGGCCTGAAAGTCGCCGAACTTCGGATCCTGCGACGGGCGGATCATGCCCAGTGTGGACTCGACGTCGTCGGTAAATTCGGTCAGCACGGGCTGAAAGCGAGTACGAATTTCGGCAAGTGCGCTCATGGGCGGAGGTTCATTCGGCTGAAAGTGTGTGCTCGTTCCAACGCTGTGCTGGATCGAGTTTTCAGAATGAAGCGTTCAGAAAGCGAAGTCTGCTCGGTCTCATGCGTCCGGGCGGGTGCCGACTTCGGATTCTTCGACTTCCTTCAGATACGCAACCAGCCGATCACGTTCGTTCGTGAGGTGGCGGACACGCAGCAGTGAGCGGACGCGTGTGGTCAGTTCGAGCTTGTTGACCGGCTTGGTCAGAAAGTCGTCGCAGCCAGCGTTCACGGCTTTTTCAATGTCGCCCATCTCATTCAGGGCCGTCACGATCAGGATCGGGATGTCGCGTGTGTCGTCACCTTCCTTGAGCTGCTTGCAGACTTCATAACCGCTCATTCGCGGCATCATGATGTCCAGCAGAATCAGATCGGGATGGAATTCTGTGACCTTGTCGATCGTTTCCTGGCCATCGAAGGCCATGGCGATGTCGTAGTCACCAGTGACCAGGTAGGCTTCGAGCAGTTCGCAGTTCTGCTCGTTGTCATCCGCGATGAGAATCCGTGACGGTGAGGCATCTTGTTGCGACATGAGCAGCAATCCGTGTGGCTCAAGGAATCGTTTCGGCGAGCCCGATCTCGTTGGGCGGCGGGATTATAGTCTGGTCGGTACGCAACAGGGAACGTGTGCCCGTTCAGGCGGAGATCGGTCGTAACCGTCGACAGGCGAGCGACTGTTCTGAACGGCTGAACTGTGCAAAAACACACGCTGCAGTTCAGGGCCATCCTTCGGAGAGTTTCCCTCCGCCTGGCTGGCTTATTCGAGGTACGGATGATCGTCTCGTCGGTTGGTCTTGCTCATTGCCTTTTTACATCATCGCGTGACGGGCTTCTGCAGATACGTCCGTCGGACGGACGGATCATCGACGTGAATTCGGCGATTGAGCACTTGACGGGATTGTCGCGGGAACAATTGCTTTGGATGCAGGTCGACGAATTGCTGCACAGTGTGGGCGAGGACGTCGGGGACGAGGACCCGAATGAGGAGGCTGGCTGCAGCTGTCTTCGGGTGGGACGGTGCGATCTGCTCGTGAGCGTCTCACGGCATGAGATTGGGGCCGAGTCACCATCGGGACCGGTCGAGTTGGTGATCGTGCGTGAGATCACAGGATTACGACTGCATGACTACGAGAACTGGGTCGATTCCGTAATCGTGACGGACGCGACCGATCGAATTGCGTTTGTGAATCCTGCATTTCGACAACTCGCAGGATTGGCCGACGATTGGCCGTCTGGAACGCCGCTCTCACATATGTTTGATTCGGACTCGGAACAGCGAGTTCTTGATGGTCAACAACAATTGCAGGACAGCGGCATCGAGGTCGTGGGCGAGTTTGCGCTGCTGCACGTGAGCGGCAGCCCCGTTTCAGTTGAGATGTGGTCGCGCCCCGTCACGTTCATGGGGCGCCCGGCCGTTTTGAACGTGCTCCGTGATCTAACAGATCAGAAACGCGTGGACGTATTTCATGTGGAGCAGATGCAGATTCTCGAGCAGCTCGCGTTAGGCCGTGATCTCACGCCTATACTCGAGGCTCTGATCCGATTGATCGAGCGGCTCTTTGATGGCACACGTGCGTCTGTATTGCTGCTCGACGAAGACGGTGTCACGTTGCGACACGGGGCCGCGCCCAGTCTGCCGAACGAGTACAACTCGCTAATTGATGGACTGAAGTCGGGGCCTCAGGTCGGGTCCTGTGGCACAGCCGTGTGGCGGCAGGAGCGAGTTGTTGTCTTTGACACGCAGACTGATCCTCTGTGGGCACCGTTCCGGGACCTGGCTGCCAGGTTTGAACACCGAGCCTGCTGGTCGCAGCCCGTTCGCTCGACCTCAGGAGACGTCTGTGGCACTTTCGCACTGTATTACCGCCAGCCGCATCGACCGTCTTCGATTGAACTCGAAGTAATCGAAAAGGCCGCTCATCTCGCGGGAATCGCTATCCAGCGTTCCCGGTCCGAGCGCGCCCTGTCTCAAAGCCGGAGCGAGGTCGCACGCCAGCGCCGTGAACTCGAGGTGATTCTGGACGCTGTCCAGGCGCAGGTCGTATACATGGACACGGAAGCTCGAGTTATCCGGCACAATCGTTACTCGCGCGAATTCCTGGGACTGTCCGACGATCAAATTCGCGGCCAGAACGTGATTACACAGGCTCCGCATTTGGATGCCCCCGAAGAGCGGCATCAGCAAAGCCTGGACGTGATCCGGTCAGGAGAGGCACGACTGGGCTCCATAAAGTCGTACAACGAAGATGGCGGTCGCCGCTGGGTCAGTGTCGACAAAGTCCTGACGTTCGACAATGACGGCCATGTCAATGGCCTGTTGCTGTTCATCTACGATATCACAAGACTGAAAGCAGGCAGAGAACCTTGTTCGCGAAAGCGAGCATCGCTTCCACCAGCTCGCTCAAAACATCGATTCTGCATTCTGGATGGCCGATGAGATTGAGAATCAGATTGTCTATGTGAGTCCCCCCTATGAGCGGATCTTCGGGCAAACCTGTGAAAACATGTATCGCGATCCGGCGCTGTTTCTCAAATCGGTTGTACCCGAGGATCGTGAACGCGTCCGCCGTAAGATAGAACGTCAGAGACGCGGTGAGAGCACCATCGAGGAGTACCGTATTCGCCGACCGGACGGGTCCGTCCGGTGGCTCCGTGGCCAGGGTTTTCCGATCTGTGATGAATCCGGTCGAGTCACACGAATCGCGGGGCTCGCTGAAGACGTTACAGAGTCCAAGACGGCAGAAAGTCGCATGCGCGAACACGAGGCCCGTCTTTCACGTGTGGCCCGACTCACAACTGTGGGCGAAATGGCTGCGGGAATCGTACACGAGTTGACTCAACCGCTGGTCGCAATCAGGAATTATGCAAGTGTGGGACAACAACTGACTGCTTTGGAAACCGATTCGGCCGACATGGCGAAATTGCGGTTGGCCGCTGACGGCATTGTGCAGCAGTCCAGACGTGCCGGACAGATCATTGGACGCGTCCGGCAACTTGTTGCGAACTCCGAGCCGCAACGAAGTGAACACAGTCTCAACACGCTGGTCCGAAACACTTTAGTGTTAATGGAAACCGATTTGCGAAATAGTTCCGTGCAGGTTGAGACCCAATTGTCGCCGCATATCGAATGCGTGTACGTTGACTCGATATAGGTCGAGCAGGTCCTGGTTAACTTGCTGCGCAATGCGTTGGATGCAGTCGTTGTGAATCCTCGCGGCGACAGACGCCTCTTGATCTCGGCTGCACAGTCGGACGACGAGGCGGTTATTTCCGTGCGGGATAACGGACCGGGGTTTGGGGACCGCGCCCCGGATGATATCTTCGAAATGTTCTATACGACGCGGTCTAATGGCATGGGGATGGGGCTAAGTATCAGCCGGACCATTGCCAGTGCGCATAGTGGTCGGCTTGAGGCTTGCAATGCTCCGGATGGAGGGGCAGTGTTGCGCATGAGCCTGCCGACAGGTCCGGTGTGCTCGACGTGAACTTGATGTGAACGGGCCAAGCATGACTGCACTGGATCAGATCACAGCATTGCAGATCAACGGTGACGATGTCTCGCTGGCGGATGTCCTGCAAACGCTGGGGCATACAGGGCGCACGGCGTTTTTGATCGACGCGGCTAAGGAACTGCTCATCGAACGCGTGGCCCGTGAACGCGGCCTGAGTATCGACGACGACGAGCTTCAATCGGCCGCTGACACGTTTCGTGCTGCCCGAAATCTCCACCGTGCCGACGAAACCCATGACTGGCTGGCCGCGCGTGGCTGGAGCACCACCGACCTGGAACGCCATCTCGAAATACGGCTGCTGCGTGCTCGACTGACAGAAGACATCGCACCACCGGACCGCATTGAGCAGCACTTTGCAGATCATCGGCGGGCATACGACCAGGCCCGTTTGGCGCACATCCTCGTCGCAGAGCGACCATTGGCTGAGGAGTTGCTGGCACAGATTCCGGATGAAGAGGCCAGCTTTGGTGATCTGGCTCGGCGCTATTCAATCGACACGGCCACGGCACATGTGCGTGGCGACCTAGTGGACCGTCAGGTCTCAATTGTAGGGTAGAGGCGTTTGAGTTTTGTAATGGAATTGGCAGTAGTGAACAGACAGTACACTACGGTCTGGGCATTGATGCGTTCATCGGCCCGCGGCGAGGCCTCGGAC
>CAYSJO010000229.1:0-14832 GCA_964431285.1 uncultured Planctomycetaceae bacterium | reverse complement strand
GTTCGCTGACTCCAATGCCGGGGAAGTTGCCCCCGCGACCCTGCAGCGCCACTTCGTCCTCTGACGGAGAGGTGTCGACCAGTGCATGCTTCGCCTGTTTCGCGTCGAGCGCCTGGAAGACCTCATTGACCTGCTTCGTTTGATAATAGAACAGGTTGCGAGCCGGATTACCGACACCATGCCCGTAAACCAGCGGACCGCCGAACGCAGCACCCTTGACAGAATCGCCGTCAGCTCGCAGCGTCAAATGCCGACCAGTCAGTTCGAACTGAAACTTACCCGTCCCCGGCTCACCAAACAGAGCGAAGGAGTACCGGCCGACGCCGCCACCATCCGCCGTCATCTGCTTTTGCAGCCGTTCGTAGCCATCTTCGCTCGTGAAGCCTTTCAGAATCTGGTCGATCAGATCGCGTTGATCATTGGAGAGGAAGTCACCGCCGATCCGTGCTTTGGAGATGTGCCAGTTGGCGTTGATGCGGGACTGCAGCGGATGGTTGAACGGCAGGCAAACGGCCAGCGCCTGCTCGTCTGACAGTGACTCATACAGAGCTTTGACCGCAGTCTCGGCCGCACTCTTCGGAGACGGGGCGGCAGACGCAACACGGGTCAACAGCGGAGCAGCGGTGCAGGCGGCCGCAACCCCTCCGACAGACTGAAGAAACCGACGACGGTCGAGTGAGTCGTCACAATCAGGGCAGCTTCGGAAGGGGTCGTTGTTCATAACACGCTCCGTGATCAGAAAGTGGTTAAGGGAGGGCCTGCACAATCAAACCCGCGGGAACATCAAATGTTCCGGCGAAGACCAATTATTGGGTCGGGACGTCGCCGCCACAACGTTCAGCCCCCGCGCCCGCGATTCCGAGACTTCCGGGAGCGCTTGGGACGATACCTTCGATCGGCCGGCCGTCGACCGATCCATTTCAGCCACGCGGCGAACTCAGGCTGAGATTTCAGCTCTTCGATTGAAGACAAATCACGCTCAAGTTCACGATTCGGGAACAGGGCATGGATCATTCCGTGGCAGTCCGGGCAGATGCCAGCTGTCTCGCGTCCACCGCGGCTTTTCGGGACCAGATGATGAGCTGTGACGCGCGGAACGGAGCGTTCGCACAACGGACAGACCAATTCTGTCTGGCCAGGCATGGTGTCCCTTGAAGCAACCTCGAATGACTCGGACCGAGTTTGCCGCACAGACAATGAGGTCCAAGTTGACGTTCGCCTATCGACGCGTTCCAGATGCGGCTTTTGCCGGTGGGCCTCCGCCGAGCTGGACACTGATTTCGATCGTTCGTTTTTCGCGGCGGATGGTCAGCTTCACGGAGTCGGCGGGTTTGCGGGCTTCGATCGCCTCACGGAAATCGGCCACGGAACGCACTTCCTTGCCATCGACGGCGATGATCAGGTCGGCTGTGCTGCGGTCCAGTCGTTCGAAGATGAAGGGGCCGCGCCGCTGGCGCAGCAGGGTCGGGCCGCGCACGCCCGCGCGTTCGGCCGGGCCGTCGGGTGTGACACGTTCGACCAGCAGGCCTTCGTCCGTTTCAAAGACTCGCTGAATACCGACTTCGGGGCGGAAGACTCGTCCGTGTGTAATCAGGTCGGGCACAACCCGTGAAACCAGATTCACCGGGATCGCAAAGCCGACACCGGAACTCTGCCCGGTATGACTGGCGATTGCCGTGTTGATGCCGATCAGCCGGCCATGCAGGTCAAGTAGCGGACCGCCCGAGTTCCCAGGGTTAATCGACGCGTCAATCTGAATGATCGACTTGATCGACCAGTTGTCCTGCACTTCGAGCGATCGATTCAGACTGGAGACGATGCCCGTCGTGAGCGTCCGTTCGAGTTCGAAGGGATTGCCGATGGCCAGCACGCGCATGCCGACTTTCAACTTGCTCGAATCGCCCATACGGATCGGAAACAGTACGTCCTCCGGAGCGTCGATGCGGATGATCGCGATGTCGTTGGGCGGGTCGTATCCGACGACCTGTGCTTCGTACGTCTCGCCGTTAAACAGTGTCACTCCGATGTTTCGCGAGTCGGCAACCACATGCCAGTTGGTGAGAATGTGTCCGGACCGATCGATCACCGATCCCGAACCGGTACCCTCAGACAGGCGCTCGGTCAGGAAGAACGAATCAACGCGCGTGCTGCGCGTCGTGATATTTACGACGCTCTTGTGCAGTCGCTCGTAAATCGCGACGTTGACGGCTTCTTCGGCTGTCAGGCCCTCGTCATTGAAATACTCAGCGATCCAACCCGACTTGCCCTGTTCGGGGACGGCAAGCAATGGCAATGGTCGGGGCGGCTCCTGTGCAATGGCGGTCTGACGCGTTTGACCGTCAAGCATCCAGATGGTGAACAGGCTGCCGAGAACGGCGGAAAGGACGCATCCGGCGAGAAATCGCATGATGAGTCTCCATTGCGATGGGCCTCGTTCAGTGAGGCGGTTGTCGGGATCGGCTCAGTGAGAACCGCGATTCTGGTCTATCCAGATGGAACTGCGGCACAGTTATGCCAGGATCAAATGATTAACGCTTTGTTGATCTGTCTCAAGATGATCTTGCGAAACGCCACGCGATGGCGTTCCCGCTATAATTGACAGCCTGTCTCACAACCTTGACGTACTGCCCAGAGCTGCGGAGTACGGGATGCGCAATGAGTTTGAAGTACGACTCGCTCGCCGGTCCGCGCGAGTGTTTCAAATGGGCACTTGCGTCATCCTGGCCTCGGCAACGTTGTACTACCTGACAGGCTGTGTCTGCGGCATGAATGCCGGCTTCGGCAAACGACTCAGTTCGCTCGACGACGACCGCTGGGAAGTCACCGAATGCCTCTACGCTTCAATGATCACGCTCACAACGGTTGGCTATACGGACCTGCTGGGCACGGAACTTGTCGAGGTCTGGCGTGACGAGGCTGGCCGGTATCGCTGGGTGAGCAACACTGACGCACACGAGGACGCCGGTTTCGACGCATCGACGGGGTCTCAGTACATCGACTTCAGTCCGCTGGTTCGTATCGTGACTGCAGTGCAGAGCATCGTCGGGGTCGCCTTTTTTCTGTACGTCATAGCGCAGTTGACATCGTTTTTCGTGGAGGGCGACTACGAAGTCCTGCGACAGGCCCGGCGTGTCCGCAAGCGACTCACTCGAATGACGGACCACATGATTGTGTGTGGTGGAGACGTCGTGTCGGAAGGTGTTGTGCATCAACTGACGTCGACCGAAAACGCGTGCGCCGTCATTGAACACTCGCTGGAAACCGCTCAGGAATTTCAGTCGGCGTTCCCGCGTGTCCCGTGCCTGCGGGCCGATTCGTCTCTACCGGAATCAATCATCGCAGCCGGAATTGATCGGGCTCGCGGACTGTTCACTGCTCACGCAGACGATCGACGCAATCTGGTCGACATCGTGACCGCCCGGCAGCTGCATCCGGAACTGCGGATCATCAGCAGGTGCATGACGCCAGCCGGTGGCGAGCGGCTGCGGTTTGCCGGAGCGGACGGTGTCGTCTGCACGCCGCTGATCGCAGGTATGCGACTCGCCAGCGAACTGGTTCGGCCCACGGTCGTTGAGCATCTCGACATTTTTCTCCGGCAAGGGGGAATGGATATCCTGCAGACGGCCGACGTCGATGTGGGACTCAACCCGCGCGTGCATCGCCTGAATGAAGTGCTGTGCGGAGGCTCTGCTTTGCGACTGTCGTGCCTGGCAATCAGTCGCGGGGACGCCACGGTCTACAACCCCGCCGCCGCCACCGCGCTGTATCCCCGCGATCGGCTAAGGGTCATGGGCAGCGATGCGGAGATCGAACGGTTGCAGCAAGTGCTCAACGAGTCGGCTTCAGACGACTCGTCGGAGGACCGTGGTCCCGCGCAGGCCCTCGAAGTACCGGAACCGCAGCTGACGGGATCCACGGCAGCGTCGTCGAATCGATACATCGTGTGCGGCCCGGGCGAAACGGGAATGCACGTCGTCAACGAACTGATCGCGAGCGGCCGGTCGTGTGCGGTGATTGAACGCGACCGTGATCGGGTGGCGGAATTGAGGGACAAGTTCCCGCACCTGGACGTCATCAGTGGCGATGCGGATGACCCGCATAAACTACGGGACGCAGGCATCGAACATGCCCGGGGACTGGCATTCCTGCTGCCTTCCGATCGTGACAACCTAGTGGCTGCGGTCACTGCCCTGCAGAGCAGCGAGCGGCCCCGAATTGTTGTGCAGGCCAACGACGACGCGAACGTCGATCGTTTGAAGAAGGCGGGTTGTCGAGTCCAGGTGCGGGGCGGCACGGGCGGGGCACGTCTGGCTGCTGAAATGCTCCACCCCGGTGTCAGCTCGTTTCTGGATCGGATGCTGGCGAGCCCGTACGCCTACCGATTCGAAGCAGTCGTCTGTCGTGAGGGCGCACCCTACGTCGGTCAGGCCATCAGTCAGGCCCAGATTCGCAGTGACACGGGGTTAAGAATCGCAGCCCTCCGCCGACCGGGAGAAACAGACTTCATTCCCGCTCCACAGGACGAAATCATGACGGCGGGAACTGTTCTCATCGTGGTTGGGCTGTACCACGAAGTCGATCGCCTGGCACAACTCGCCGGCGACTGGGATTGAGCTGACTGACCACCACGGAAACGCAACCGAGGCCGACCGACGGGCGTTCGACAAACAGTGCGTCCCTGCGATGAACTGGCAGACAATTCACTTCGTCACTTCCCACTCGATCGAAAACTGAGCCTGACCCTCCCCATCCTTCAGGACTTTCAGGATCTCCGCTGGGTTCACGAGTGCCGACTGTTTGTCTTTGGCGAATGTAAAGCCACGAGCGGCGGTAATCGAACCATTCACCACCGCAATTCGATACTCGGAAATCCCGTTTGCCAGCTGTTTTCGAAACTCCTCGATGTTGGACTAAGTTGACAGAGAATCGATCAGCGCTTCAGGGGGAAGGGTGACCTGAAAGACGAGACTGCGATGCAGCCCGTCGCTTTGGAATTCCGTTGTCACGCGTGCGCGGGCGTCCTCATCCTCGGTACTGCAATACTCTTCGAGTTGCGACGATTCGGAGAAGCGCGCATGAATGACGTTTGAGTATGGCTCGTCATCGCGGACCCAGAGGGTCTTCACGATCTCGCCGCCGGCTTCCCGAACACGGGCGAAGTTCTCATCACTCTGTGTGTCGAACTGCTTCCGGTACTGGGCGAGTTCCTTGTCCGCCTGATCTCCTTTCAGGGTGGATCGAATGTTGGAACGGAACGACACAAGCTCTGCCGATCCGTCCGGGTTCACAGTCAACGTGGTCATTCGATCGCTGACAATGCAACCGACGGAAAGTAACAGCAGAATCAACAGTGCGGGGCCGAGAATTGTTCGTGCCATCGTAAAGACCCTTCCCGTCCTGACAGAAATTCAGACGCCGGATTCTAGCGAATGCATGCCCTGGAGAACGAGGTTCAGGACTTTCCAGGCCTGGGTGGTGATACGCCGCGGACGGCCACGAAACAGAACGAAGTGGTTCCTGTCGCAGTCCAAACTCGGTTACTGTGGTGGGTCAGTCTGGCTGACGGACAAGGGAGTACTGAGACATGAAGCGGATCGCGATTTTGACGGCTGGCGGAGATACCCCGGCATTGAATGCCACTCTGTTCGGGGCCGTGCAGCGAGCCAACGAGTTGGGCATCGAAGTGTACGGCCTGATCAAGGGCTTTGACGGGATGCTCAGCCAGCGCGTGCCGCACGTTCAGCTGAACCCCCTGTTTACGACAATTCCGGAACTCGATCCGTGCCTTGGCGGGTCTATCATTGGTTCATCCCGAGCGTACATCAATCCCGAACAGACGGACGTTCTTAAGGGCGTCACGTCACGTTTGAGCCGGCTGGGCATCGAAGGACTGGTCTGCATCGGTGGCGACGGCACGATCAGTGGCATGCAGCCGTTGACGGAGTTCTTCCCGTGCGTGCTGGCACCTAAGACGATCGACAACGACCTTGGTCTGAACCACATCGATGAGCCGAATGAATGGGTCCACGACGAAACGCCCGACGGGTTCACGTACCGGCACGCGCACAGTCGGGACAAAGTCGGCCTCGGCGAGATCATCAACTATGTGACTCCTGGTTATGCGACAGCGGTCTTCGTGGTGGCTCAGAGCATCGAACGGATTCGGACCACTGCCGAAAGTCACCGCCGGATCGCCATCGTCGAAGTCATGGGTCGTGATTCGGGGTCCATCGCACTCGGGGCTGCGTACGGACAGCCGGACATGATCCTCATCCCCGAAGTCCATCTGGACTACACGGCGATCGTCAATCGTGTCCGGGAACTGTATGACCTGCAGAAGCACGCCGTACTGGTCATTGGCGAAGGTGTGCGGGACGGCGAAGGACAACTCGGTGCTCGCTCGAACAGCTTCGACCCGGCCGGAAACATCCTGTTCACCGGGGCAGCCGAACGACTGGCGGATAAACTCCGCAGCGAACTCGGAGACAGCTACTTCCAGAAAAACCGCCGCCACGACGACGCACGGTCAGCCGTGTTCACGCGAAAGGTCGGACATACGCAACGGGGCGGACGGCCAATCCTATTCGATCGGTTTCACGCAGCTCAATTGGGCGGCAAGGCGGTCGCACTCCTCTCGCGCGAGCAAAACAACTTCCTTTCCACTCTGCAGTACACAGAGCAGACGGGGTTCACTCTCAGCGAGCTGTCGGCCAGCAAACTGCGTGATCGCTGGGGCACGATCCACGCGCGCAAAGTGCATCCGTCGCTGTACAGCACTCGCCGGTTTCAGCCATCAGAACTGGGTCGCGAGTATCTGCAGCCGATCTTCACGCATGCGATTGGACACGAAGACCTCGAAATGCTGCACGCGCGACTGTTCCATCCGGGGAATCTCGTAACGCGCTACCAGAGCTTCAACATCGAAATCCAGAAACGGATCCGAACCCTGGACGGTTCGTAGTAACCCCACTTGTGTGGTCGTTCTGACGCTCACGTGCTCGAGGCGCGCAAAAACAAACAGCGACAGACCCGGTGCCGCTGGGCTGTGGGAACGACGTCCGTGCAGCGATGCCGACTCGGACGTACGACCTGGCGAGGACAATCGCGGAAGAGCCGTACATGGTTGTCAGAGTCAGCGTCGACCACTTCCGTGATCCCTCGAAGGGGCAAAGTCAGTTCGGCGTTTTGTTAGAGTCAGCCGAATCGGAGGGCAGCAGGAATCGCAGTTCGGGCCGACACCGTTCCCGTACCCTCTAATTCGGAATTGAGCATTTTTGCGGCAGCGCAATCTGGGATTTTTTCGGGTGTGCACATAAGTTGTTGCCATCATTGATGTTCCTTGCCACTGATCGACCCCGATCAACCTGCGGTGAACGACCACTGTGTCAGAGAGAGATGTGATCATGAGAGTGGTGACGTTTGGCGAAGTCATGCTGCGACTGGCGCCTGAGGACTTCCTGAGACTGCGCCAGGTGCTGCCAGGCAAGCTGGATGCGACGTTTGGTGGTGGCGAGTTGAACACCGCCGTCTCGATCGCGTTTCAGGGGGGAGAGTCCGCATTCCTGACACCGTCGCCTGACAACCCGATTACAGACGCCCTCACGCAGGAGATGCGCCGGCTGGGTGTCGACGATTCGCTGATCCAGCGTGTCGATCAGGGACGGTTCGGTATTTATTTCGTCGAAACCGGAGCCAACCAGCGGGGCGGCACTGTCACCTACGATCGGGCCGGCTCGTCGATCGCCGTGACCGGTCCCGAGGCCTACAACTGGGAATCGGCTCTTGCCGACGCCAACTGGTTTCACATCACGGGCATCACACCGGCGATCAGCCGCGAAGCCGCTGAGTCCAGTCTGGCATCCGTTCGAGCAGCCAGGGAATGCGGGCTGACAGTGTCCTGCGATTTGAACTTCCGCAAGAAACTCTGGCGCTGGGACCCGTCGCTGCCGCCAGTCGATCTGGCAAGGAAGACAATGGCCGAACTGGTGCCATTCGTCGACGTCGTCATCGCCAATGAAGAAGACGCCGATCTGTGCCTGGGCATTTCCGATTCGGCGTCTGATGTCGAGTCCGGCCGCATCCAGACCGACGGCTACGAACGAGTCGCCCGGCGGATCGTCGAGCAATATCCCAACGTCAGTAAAGTCGCGATCACACTGCGCGAGAGTATTTCAGCGAGTCACAATAACTGGGGAGCCATGCTGTTCGACACAGCATCCGACACAGCGCGCCTCGCGCCGCTGAATGCGAACGGCGAGTATTCTCCGTACGAAATCCACAATATCGTGGACCGCGTCGGCGCCGGTGATTCATTTGCCGGAGGACTGGTCTTCTCACTCAACACACCCGAGTTGAGCGATCCGCACACAGCCCTGCGTTACGCCGTCGCCGCGAGTTGTCTGAAACACAGCATCCGTGGTGACTTCAACTACGCGGAACGATCCGAGATCGAATCGCTGATGCACGGCAGCGGAGCCGGCCGCGTCCAACGGTAATTCCTGGTTGCAGCACTACTTCCCGAGAGCCGCTTTCTCAGCTTCCCTGGGGCCCGCGAGAGCCGCAAATTTCAGACGACTCATACCCTTGCCTGTGTTCCTCAGCATCACGTCATTCAGCACTTTGGCGAGCGTCCAGGAGTGGAACGCCATGGACGTCTCGCAACCGTTCTCGATGAAGAAATATCGGGCGTTGATAAACACCCTGACCGTTCGCCCTGCCGCATAGAATTCAATGGCTGCGTTAGGTGCCATTCCGACGTAAATCCCACGACAGGGGAACGGTTTCCAGCTTTCCCGAATGCCTCGGTGTGCCCGGCGAAGCGTGAGTTCATCACCCACATAAATGGATTGCCTGTCGAACACCGCAGGCTTACTCACCTGGGTTCCCAGTCGCACTCTCATGCCCTCGGGTGGATTGCGCATGAGGAAATCCAGTTTTGCCCACGCTGTCGATTCCGCGGGTCCCTTGCTGGACAATTCGAGTATCTCAGATTCGAAAAAGTCTGAATCGCGTTCCGTTACGTCCAGCAATTGGCTTTTTTGCCCAAACGACCGAATCTGGTCGTGCTGGATGAGCTCATCATCGGAATACGCCTGCTCTTCGGCACGCCGAGCTGTGACGCCAGACAGGTCGTCCATCTGCTCGCTTGCAAGCGTTGGCCGCCCATTCGATTCGAGGATGGCGTTCACCGTTTCTGCCAGTTTCGGCGACACAAATGCCCCGTTCTCTGTGAATTGGTCATCTATTCTTAGCACGAAGGTCCGGGCCATAAGAACGTGAACGGCCTGGCCATCGATATTCAGTTCGATCACACCAATCACATCCGACATGGAAATCGGAGCTGCCTGTCGTGGTGTGCGCAGACGACCCCGGCCGAGTCCCTTCTGCACCTTGTCGACGAGGTCCATGTCGTATGTGCTGACCCGTTGAGAGCTTTTCAGCAATGCACCAAATTCTCGATCGGAGTCATCGGTGAATAGCAGTATGGAGACCGCGCTGGCTCGTGGTGTGACTCCGGTTTTCCAGAGGCCTACGTGCGGCCGACGGCCTCCGACGATCCAGATTGCTCCGACTTCAAGAAACGAAGTGAAGCGGGCTTCCATATCTCGAATTGTCAGTAAATCTGCAGGATCGGAGTGTCGCGGAATGGCGCCAAGTGATACCAGACACACAACCACCACGCACAAAGTGCGCACACAATGGTATGACCACATGACGTCAGCCTCGCTGATGCTTGATCGCACGGGATTCAATTCCGATTCAGTAAGTCACGGCAGGAAGTCTTGCCTCCGGAAGCGGCGAAGGGACTCCCAGCGTGCGGCGGAGCAGTAGGATCTGCTGCTGCAATGCATCCGCCTCGCGTTCCTTCCGAGTCAGTTGCTCTTTCGTGATCTCGCGTTCGACATCCTTAGCCTGCTTCGTCAATCCCGCAGCGCGGCAATCGCCGCATGCAGATATCCGAGACGCTCTGTTGAAGGATCGCGCTGACACTGGGCGAGTCCATGCGGCGAGCAATCTGGTCGTGGCAGTGCGGACACGGGATACGATGGCCGAGGGTCCGGCGCTGGCTGTGGAACTGGAGCTGGTGCAGTTCTCTGTACCCAACTCGTGCGTTCCGAATACCTGGCGGGTTGAATCGCCCCAGGATCGGAAACCATACAGTCCGTTCGCCATGGAAACGGTTTTGCAGCCTCGTTCCACAATCGAAATTCCGGACTGGGCGGAAAGTACTGCACATCGTCTGTCAGGTAATAAGCCTCAGGCAGTGGCTCGTCGGACGGCTGTTTGACAGGGTAGAGAGGTTGCGTCTCAGACCTGGCATACCGGTACAACTCGATGTCATTCGGCGCCGCGACGTCGTAGCCGGGCAAAGGTGGGACGTCGTCGGGGTTCATCGGCCTGACCAGTTCAGGAGTCACGACAACCAGCACTTCCGGAGTTTCGCGACCGAGCTGTTGCAGTGTTCCACTAACATCTGCTTTGACGGTGAGTGCCGTCTGTTGCTCAAGACGCTCGGCGAGCCGGTCCCGTGCCCGCGATACCCAGGCGAGTCTCTCTTCCAACTGCAGCTTCTGAGTCTCCTTACTGTTTACGACCCGCTCGATCTGCACTTCCATTAACATGCGGTTGCGGTCCACCCTGTCTTTTGATTGCCGCAATTGCCGTTTCGAGATCAGTTCGCGCCGTGCCAACCGTTCGTGGATTTCGGCCTGCGTACGCGAGTCTTCGAAGTTCGCCCGGGCTGTCGCTGATGCGACTTTCAAATCAAGCTGCTGCGACTTCTGACTGATCTTGAATCGTTCGACGTCAGCAAGCGCCAACCTGAGCGTCCTCTCGGCTTCTCTGACGGACCGTTCCATTTGCGGATCGTGCAGTCTCAGCAGGACGGTATCCGGTGTGACTTCAACTCCAGGTTCGACCAGAACTTCGATGACCTGGCCGCCCACTTCTGCTGTGACCCAGGTGATGTCCACGGGGACCAGCGTTCCGGATCCGCGCACCTGTCGCACAAGTGTTCCCCGCTGTACCGTGTCGAAGATCACGGGAGCACGGTCGAATTCAGGAAGTGCGGGTTTCAGCGTCGACAAGCCAGCAGTTGTCGCAGCAATCCCACCAACGATCGCGATGAGCAGAAAGACCCAGCGCAACCATTTTCTGGACTTGGATCGTTTACGAACGACGTCCACGTGACTTCACTTTCGGTTTGAGCAAGAACGACGGGTGGACACGACTCAATACAAATGTCTCCATGTTTTATTCGTGTGAATTCGCGTCCATTCGTGGTTCCAAATTCTCAGCCGGCAGCCAGGACCAGATTGATTGCGGAAGAGAGTCGCTCCCAGTTGACCGCTTCCACTCCCAGTTGTTTCTGCCCGGCTGCTGTTAACTGGTAGAACTTGGCCCGGCGGTTGTTCTCTGACACGCCCCATTCCGATTGAATCCAACCGCGGTTCTCCAGTCGGTACAGAGCCGGATACAGCGATCCCTGTTCGACCTGCAGGACTTCCTCAGACATCTGCCGAATCCGCACGGAGATTCCGAATCCATGCATCGGGTTGTGACTGATCGACTTGAGAATGAGCATGTCGCGCGTGCCCTGCAGTAATTCCAGCCGCCCTTTTTCAGTCATCACTCTCTCCAGTTAAGCATTGCCGTTGTATGGACAACGCCGTGTGCCCCACATGCTGAAATCCATGCTACGACCGCTCCCCTAGACAATCAAGGAGAGTTCTTTTGAAATGCGTTATCAGCCGGATCGGTCATTCGTGCCGCAATGCAGTGAGTGGATCAACACGCATTGCCCGATAGGCCGGAATTGCACTTGCCATCGCACTCACGAGTAAAAGCGTCAACGAGACTACAGCGAGTGTGGCGGTGTCGATGGACTCCACACCGAAGAACAGAGTACTGAGCAGCTGCCCGAGTGCGATGGAGAATCCAATTCCAATTACGATTCCAATCGAACTCAGTGCGACGCCTTCGCCGACAATCGTTCGCAGAATCTGTTGCGGCCGCGCGCCGAGTGCCAGTCGAATTCCCACTTCCTGGATCCGCTGCGAAGTGGAATAAGCCATCACTCCATACACGCCCACCACTGCCAGCAGCAGGGCGATTCCGGAAAAGACACTCAGCAGAATTGTTTGAAACCGTTCCTGCGAAGCTGAGTTATCCAGCATGCTTTGCACATTTCGAAATCGCACCAGCACCTGTTGTCAAGGGTCCGGTCCATCCAGAGCGTTGCGAACTGCCGGGACCATTGCGTCGGCGTCGCCCTGAACCCGCATGAGGATCACGGGCCCCACCTCGGACCCGCCATGAACTTCTGAGCGAAGGGATAGTAAAGCTCGTGCTGGTCGTTTCCGTCACTGCTGTAATTCCGGTCGTTGCCCGCTACTCCAACGATTTCGCTTTCCCGCGCAGCCCAGCCGCGAAACTGAATTCGCCGTCCCACTGGATCCTGTCCCGGAAAGAACTTTTCCGCGAGCGCCTGATTGACGATGGCAACGCCCGGGTTCTCTCTCGTGTCGGTCTCGGCGAAGTCTCGACCGGACAACAACGGGATTCCCAGCGACTCAAACACACCGGGGCTCATCAACCGCAGGTCGGCGTACGGCAGTTCTGAGTTGTCCAGTCCTTCGTGCTCCGGGCCGACAATCCTGAACGTGTCGTTCCAGCCACTCTTGACGACCGGGATTTCGCCGATTCCCGACACAGCAGTCACGCCTGGCAGGCCAGACAATCGATGGATGACTTCGTCAAAAGCCTCCTCGATCTGCATGCCGTAAACCTGCTCAGCCATATCGAGATCAAGCTCGGCCTGCAGCACATGCTCGGGGGCCATGCCCGGGTCGATCGCGAGCATTCGTGCGAATCCGCGAATTGCTAGGCCGGCACCAACCAGTAAAACGAGAGCGAGCGACACTTCAGACACCAGCAGCGCGTTTCGAAACAGCCGAGCGGCCCTAGCTGGTGTTCCGGATCGACTGTCTTCTTTCAAGGTATCATTGATGTCGAGGCGCGATGCCTGAACTGCCGGAATCAGACCGAATAGAACTCCTGTGACAACCGAAACCACGATCGTGAAGCCCAACACACCTTTGTCGATCTGCACTTCACCAATCCGATCGAACCGAAAATCTTTGACTCCCAGATACGTCGAATCAAGCCGGATCAGTTCGAGCAACTCAATGCCCCAGATTGCGAACACGACAGCTGCGGCGGCGCCCAGCATCGAGAGCAGCAGGCTTTCGGTCAGCAGTTGTCGGATGACTCGCAGGCGGCCAGCGCCCAGTGCGGCGCGTATTGCCATTTCACGCCGTCGCGATATGGCTCGAGCGAGTAACAGATTTGCGACGTTCGCGCAGGCAATCAGCAGGACGAATCCGACCGCACCTGACAGAAGCAGCAACGCCGATCGAGTTCCCGAGCCATTAACCTGATCCAGCAACCGAGTGACGGTCACGCCGGATGACAGACGCTGGGTATCCTGGTTTTCGGGAGCCTCGCAGATTTGCTGCTGCAGAGTATCCAGTTCTGCTTCGGCCTCGGCCGGAGTCACACCATCTTTCAAGCGACCTGTGACCCACAACGGATGGTGGCCGTGGCTTTCCA
The DNA here is from genome assembly GCA_964431285.1 of uncultured Planctomycetaceae bacterium. Lineage (GTDB taxonomy): Bacteria > Planctomycetota > Planctomycetia > Planctomycetales > Planctomycetaceae > CAUZFZ01. The sequence continues at coordinate 1,221 of CAYSJO010000229.1, read as the reverse complement.
TAAACCCCTTGACCTGGTCTTCCCGGCCAAATCCGGCAACGGATAACCACGCATCGGCTGCTTGCGGAAATCGGAACCGGACCGGCATCACGCCGATGACTTCGAATGGCTCGGCCATTCCCAGATCAAGCTTCTGGCCGATGACTTCTGGATTCGCTCCGAATGCCTGCGTCCACAGACGGTGGCTGAGGACGCCACGGTGCAAGCCGCCAGGCTTGTCATCATCGCTCGACAGTGTTTGACCGATGAGAGGCTGAACTCCCAGGACCTCGAACAGGCTTGATGAAACATGACGCGCCCGGATGCGCGAGACGTCGTCTTCGGTCTTCATCAGGAAGTTACGACTGACGGCCATGCGGTTGATGACGTAGCCGACCGACTCAAACGAAGTCGCCGTCTGCTGCCAATCCCGCAAATCTGCCCACGCGACCTGTTCCTGTTCGACACCGTGTTCGGGATTCTCCTCCCACAGCATCACGATCCGGTCGGGGTTCTCAAACGGCAGTGGCTGGAGCAAGAGAGCATTCACAAAGCTGAAGACCGCCGTATTGGCACCGATGCCCAGTGCCAAAGTCAGCAGGGCGACAATAGTAAATCCCGGACTTCGAACCAGTACGCGAACGGCGTAGCGAACATCCTGTATGAAGTCATGCATCAGTCGCAGCCCCAATACGTCTCGACAGTCCTCGCGGGTTTGTTCGATCCCACCAAAGTCGACAAGAGCCAGTCGTCGAGCCTCCCTCTCAGACATTCCACTGAGAATGTTCCGCTCAATCTGCATGTCCAGGTGGAAACGCCGCTCCTCCTCGACTTCAGTCTCGATGCGTGTCCGGCGAAACATGTTCGCCACACGCGCGCCGATTTCCCGAGACCATTCCAGCCACATGCTGCCAGCTCCGCCCCCCCATCTTGTGTAGACACTCTACAGGAGAAGGTACGGAGTTCTTTTTGAATGTCAATGCGCTGTTGGTTCACCTGCTGTCCGCGTGCCGCTACTTATGAGGGCCAAGGTGCTCCATAAGGAACATCGTGATTACGGCGCGGATTTAGTCACGGTTTTCCGTGCGGGCGAAGCCGTGCCCTGTGCTGGTTCAGCGGGAACTGGAATTTGAGCAGGCTGGCGTTAGCGAGTTGAGTTTGAGTTCATTGTGGGATCGAGTTGAGTGTCAGGCAACTGCCCTTGGGTCCTGACGTCGCTGGCGGGCTTCTTCCAGTTTGCGG
>CAYSJO010000228.1:0-7746 GCA_964431285.1 uncultured Planctomycetaceae bacterium | reverse complement strand
AATGCTGGAAGAACTGGCGAGTAGCCTGTCGGCTGTAATCCGCGGCAAACGGGAAGCGGTCGATGTGCTGATTACGGCCGTTCTGGCGGGCGGCTCGGTGCTGATGGACGATGTGCCGGGTGTGGGCAAAACGACGCTGGCCAAGGCGCTGGCCCGATCGGTCGCTGTCACCTTCAATCGGGTCCAGTTCACACCCGACCTGCTGCCGTCAGATATTCTGGGGGCATCGATCTACAATCCCGTCGACGGGACCTTCACGTTTCGCAAAGGTCCGATTTTCTGCAACGTTCTGTTGGCAGACGAAATCAATCGCGCCTCACCGCGGACTCAATCCGCGCTGCTGGAAGCCATGAGTGAATCGCAGGCGACGATCGAAGGAGTCTGCCATCCGCTGCCGTCGCCGTTTCTGGTGGTCGCGACACAAAATCCCATCGATTTCCACGGAACCTATCCGTTACCGGAAGCACAGCTTGACCGGTTTCTCGTGTATCTGAATCTGGGATACCCCGATGCCGACACGGAAACGGACATCCTGTTTGATCAGGCCATTGCTCACCCGATCGAATCCGTAAAGCCGGTTCTCAGCCAGGACGATGTCATCTCACTCCAGCAGGCCGTCCGTCAGGTCCATGTCGACCGCTCAGTGGGCGATTATATCGTCGCGTTGATCAATCGGACGCGAAACGAGGACCGGCTCAAGCTGGGAGTCAGTCCTCGCGGTTCGCTGATGTTGTTCCGGGCAGCACAGGCTGCGGCGTTTCTGGACGGACGAGCGTACGTGACACCCGACGATGTGCAGCAGACGGCCCGGTACGTCTTACCGCATCGAATCGTGCTGACATCAAAAAGCCGATACGGAAGCGTCAGTCGACAGGACGTGATCGGCGAGATTCTGGCCGAAGTCAAAGTGCCGACGTAGCCCGGAACCAGGTCGTTTGCCTTCCGTGGCAGCCAAACAGCCCGCCCTCAGGCGATGCCTGGTTAATCAGCCACGCTTTCGGCGAGAATCTTCTTGTACGCCTCGCGAGCCTGGTTGTAGGCCGCCTTCGCTGCGTCGCGCTCAGATTCCCGAATCTGTTCGCGCTTGGCATCCCAGCATACGTCGACTGCCTTGATACACCACTCAGCACTGCGACGACTTGCCCGGACTGGCTTGTCAGCCACATTGACGTAGATCGGATTTGTATGGACTGACGGCAGAATTCGGACAGCGATCCAACTCGAGTGTTCGATGTCGACGTCGAAGTTCAGCGACTGTGACGAACCGTCGGCAACGATCTCCTGCGTGGCGACCGGGTACCCGTTGACAATCAACTCGACAGGAACCTTGCGTGACTCACCCACACGGCTGCGTTCGATGTGCCAGTACGGTTTCTGATCGAGCCGTCGATTGCGAATAGCCTCGGTCTGAGGAGTTGGCTTTTCAGCCAGCATGGCCGCGACTTCGAACGACACGTCGACCTTGCCTGGCTCCTTGAGATCGAGCTGACTGAGCGTGCCTCCAGCTTTCGTCTTGCCGAGCGACACGTCATTGACTTTGAAATCGAAAACGTGACTCATCCCGTCACCGCAGTAAGTGCGACCGTCTTTCACTCCGAGGATCCAGTTGTCGAAGTTGAGGTCCTCGTTGGGATCAAGCTGCGCGTAGACGCGTCCCAGGCCGACTTTGTCACCGTAGATACAGGGAAAATCAGTTTCGCCGCTGATGACGGCGCGGTACCCGCAATTCAGTGTGTGGTACCAGATGTTGAGTTCCCAGACAGACGGCGTATCCACCGACGAGATGAAATGGCAGACGTCGTGGGCGACGGTCACGATGTATTCATTAGCACCAATGCTGTCGAAAGGCGGCATGGCATAGTCCGGCAGCTTGTCTGCTGCTCGGCCACCCGTCGGAAGCTTTCGACGGTCTCCAGTCAGCGGAATACGCGAACCATCGGGTGCATAGTCCGGCAGCGCCAGGCCCCAGCCGCTGTGACTGTAACCAACAATACCGTCCTGCTCCTTGCCCCATTCGAGAACCGGAAGTGTCCAGCTCGGCCATTCCTCGAGGACTTTCGTTCCCGGGTAATCATCGTCTTTCAGACGCAGCAGGCACAGATGCCCGGCGTGCGATGAGGGGAACCCGGAAACCTCAATGTCGTAGCGCATCAGATAGCTTGGTTTCGAGAGCGCCGATGTCTGTCCTTCGAAGTACTGTTTCTGGTGATACCAGCACGGACCCCATGTGAGGACGCAGCCGACGTTGAGGTCTTCTCCCAGAATGTGCTTCATCATGTCCGCCGGTGACACACCTTCCGTCGGCGCGTCGTAGTGAGCGCATCCGGCTGCGTGCACATGATGATCTCCGGAAAACCAGCCGCGCTTTGCAGGGTGAATCCAGCGCTTCAGTGGGAAGTTCGCCTTCTGACTCACAACCCCAGTCTTCACGGTCAGGTCGTGTGTCTTCACGACGTACTCGGGACCACGCGAAACTTCGACGGTGTAATCACCGGGCGGCAGATGCACAGACTCGCCATCAGTCCGGTAGACCTGATTGTGAAAGAAAAAGTCAGGAGCGAGTCGTCGCGCGGGATTCGGGTAAATGCGATTGAGTTTGTCGCGAATCACGAACGCCGCCGTCGTCGATGAGCCATCTTCGTCCTTCACGCCAAGCGATACTTCAACAGCGGGCACACAGTTAAACAGAATCGGCACGGAATTCCGGAATCCGATGTCCTGCGTTCCCTGTCCGACATTAAAAGCCAACTGAGCTTCGCGGCGGCCGACATCGCGGCTGTAGAGCTGAATAATGCGATACTCGACAGACAAGCCGGACAAATTTTTTTTCAGCGGCTGACCATCGACCATCGTCAGGTCCAGAAACCGCCCCGGAATCTGATCCCTTTTCACCAGATCGTCGTCAGTCTGCGGGCGCTGTCGGCCTCGGCTGCGACCACGCTGATAAATCGGGGCGGCGTTCGGACTCTCCGCCTGCAGCACGGCGGTGACACCGGCTTCGTTCTCGACCTTCACCAGAAACGTCCGCCAACCCTGCTGCACAAGTTCTTTTGCGGCCAAACCCTCGGCCACTTTCACGCGACTTTCGGGGTTAATGTTCACAACTGCCAGACAGTACGCGTCGAGCACCTTCTGAATCCCAAGTACGGATTTGAGCCGACTTTCGTCCTTCATGGCGGCAGTCAGCGCCGCCAGATCATCCTCGGCCAGTGGCGAGCCCGTATAGGTCATCGCTTCCACCAGTCGCTCGGTAGCCGCAACCAGCGGTTGTTGTTCGACGGTTGTATTCGGCTCTGCCAAAGCGAGCCTTTGAAAGCTGCAAGCTCCGATCACTACAACGAACAGAACAGTTTGTGAAAACCGGCGCGGGTCGAGCATGGTCTGCCTCCAGAGTGCGGTGAGAGGACGCTTCACTGAACCGCACGTTAGCCGCGAAGGCGCGCGGCGCGGAGGCAACGCCGGCAGATTCTCTTACACCGGTAAGCAGCAACCTCTCGCCAGAAACTGGTCATCCGGCGGCTGGCAGTCCATGTCAGCATCCCGAGCACCAAACGAAAAACCCGGCCACCACTACGGAGGCCGGGTTTCGTGCGTCGGGGCGCCAGTCTGTCACACTACCGTTGCTGCCTCTGCCTCAGCTTCTTTCGAAGCTCGCTTTCACCGTACAGCTTCTCGACAGCCTCGTGCAGTCGCACTTCGCGGCGTCGCGGATTGAGGATGCTGAAATCCCGTTTCGGATTCGTAACCTGCCACGGTACGGGAGCTGTCATACCCGGAGTCGTACCAGTGCCCGGCAACAGATACAGCCGCTGCATTTCTTCCAGACTAAACGGGCGGGCTCCAACCCGACCCATCACCGCAATGTGATTACCGGCTTCGTCCACGGCACGGTCTCGGTCAATACCCTCTGACAACGCCAGAGCGTGACCACCGTGTGGAATCTTGAAACTGGCAATCAATTCCGGTGTCGGTCGCGGTGAGAAACCGTCGTTGCCTGGCGTCTTTGGCGACGTCAGTTGCACGATGCGGAACCCGTTGGCCCCGTCCGCGAGGTAGGCGAATTCGCTGGCATACGTGATCCCGAGCCGCACGTCGTGCAGGTCATCGATCTCACCATGTGCGTTGAAGACCTGATCAATCTTCGGCTCCCGCGGATTCCTTACGTCCGCTATGACCAGACCATTGTGTCCCGCAGCAATATAAGCGTAGGTACGAGCCACGTAGACGTTATGCACGTCGTCCATTGGAATCTGCGACGCCGGAACTGGATTCTCCGGGTCAGTCACATCCAGAATCTTGACGCCGTCGTGGTCACACACGAAGGCGTATCGGAACTGGAACTCTACTCCACCTGGGTGGTGCAGGAACTCACCATCCGGAAGGACCTTGACGACCCTCAGGTTCAAGTGATCCGAGATGTCTACAATAACCATTCCACAGTCACAGGAAATCCAGGCGTACTTGCCGAACGTCGAAATCCTTCGAGCTCCATCCAGAATCCCACCCGGATTGAAGGTCACGTCCTTCTTGATGAAGTTGTTGTTCGGATTGCCATCCAGCAGTGTACCGGCAAGCACCAGGATCAAACCTTCTTCAAGGTCCGTGACGTACAGGAATGCATACTGCAGAGGAATGGTCGGTTCGAAATTCTCAGGCCGATGCTTACGCGTCGGGTCCGGAGCGATCGTGGCCGGAGAGGCAACATCCGTGCAATACTTGGCAGTACGGACATAGAATTTCTGGCCCAGCGGTGAGACAGGAGCTGTCGGGTACCGCTCTGCAAAGCCTTTGTGGTCTGTGAACGCCATGTCGTAAATCCGGAAGCCCGCTTCACCACACGCCGCATACAGGTACTCGCCGCGATATTGCAGGTTCTGGATATCAACCTTCATACCCGGGTGGAACAACGGGTCACTGATATCCGGGCCGGGATGTTCGTAAGCGATTTTCAGCTTCCGATCGTTGCCCACATGCTCCGCGTAGTATTGCGGGTAGGCGTCCGCGTGCAGCGTACTGCCAATGACCGCCTGAGGTTCGTCCCGTTCGGTCAGAATTGGCGTCCACATGCCATGTTCGCCAGCAGCCACCATGGCGTACCGACCCATCCAGTTGGTGTACTTCGTCCCCAGCATCAAGAGCTGTGACATGATCGCGTTGTTGTCACCGTCCGATGACAGGTGACAATCAGCACACATCTTGGTTTCCCCTTTGCCACGGACCGTATGAGGCACGTTCGTGCTGAACGCGATGCCGCTACACCCTTCTGCGGAAATCGTCTGCTGCTGGTAGTAAAGATTCTCTCGGTTGCCATTGTACGACGTCGCATGAATCGCACATGCCGACCGAACTGGATTAATCCGTTTTCCAGTCACGTTGCCATCCTTCGCCAGCATGAAGACGTCATCGCGAAGAGTCTGGAACAGATAGGCTGTGTAGTTCTTCGTCGTGTCACCCTCGTAGTGCAGTTCCGGCATCTTCTTGTCTGCCTTCTGCACCACGTGACAACCGAAGCAGCTTGGATTCCACGACGAGTGGCAGGAGATGCAGTTCATCTCGTGAATCGCGTGGGCACATTCTGCTGGATCATCGGGAACGTCGCCCCATTTCCAGCCAAATTGATCACCTTCCTTGCTGAAGCGGACCGTCTTCGACAGTGATGACAATGCGTTGTAGTCAGGATGACTTGGAGTGATCGTGTCCTTGACCTGGGTCACTTTCCAGGACAGGTCCGGCTCCACCATTGAGTTTTGAATGATGCTTCCATCGGGAAGGATTTCGAAGCGGCGCTTCCCGAATGGTGTCCGCAATTTGGAGATATCCCGCCCTGCAGTAGCACGCCCGTCTTCCTTTGCTGCCTTGGTCTCTCGCTCGGTGATCATTCCCGGCCAGACATTGTTCGGTGCAGCCGGTCCCGATGTCATCAATGGAGCATATTCAGAAATCGTACCGTGACAGTCAGTGCACGTGATCTCTACCGCCGCACGGACCTCGCCGTACAACTTTGTGTCGCCGTGGTTGTCAATCGTGTAATGACAGTCCACGCAGTGCATCCCCTTCTCAAGATGGATATCCAGCATGTGAACCGGAACCATGTCCTGAATCTTCTCCAGTTCGGCCTGAATAGCATGGACGCGATCCAGTTCTTCCTGGCTTGGTGAAGCCCAGTTGCGATCACGGTACATATCTTTGACGCGTTCAGGCACCCATACGGCGGTCATCTGCTGTGCTGGTGAGACGTCGTGCAGTTTCTCACCCTTGTTATTCAGCAGGATCCCCTCACGGTTCTTCTTGAACACTGCACGGTAGCTCCAGCCATGCCCGTGAAAGTCAGCGAGCGTGTGTTTCAGCTGTGGATTGAGTTGAACGATATCCGCCAGGAAGTCCGGATCCGCTGACAGCATCTTGGAGTTGATGTCGTTTGGATTCGACATCTGGTTTCTGTGAAATTCTTCCGATGAAGGCTTCCGTTGAATTTTCGGGTAGTGGTGCTCGCCGTCCGTCTCTTGGTCGCTCCACAGATAACCAAGATAGGAGTTCATGACTGTCGTTCCCGGATGCATGTGACAGCTCATGCACTGGCTCGACGGAATTGCGGATGTGAATCGGTGTGTAATCGGGTGGCCGGATTCTTCTTTATTAATGGTCGGGTCGATTCCCGTCACGAAACCGTCGTAGTTGGCGGCCGCCTTGCCGCGATTTCCATACTTCGCGTACGGGCCTGAATTGACCACCGAACGATCGTTCGCATAGATCACGTGACAGGAGGCGCATCCACTGCCTCGGTAATCACCGGGATTGTCGTTCGTCCCCGGAAAATTCACTGTCGGATCGAGAAGCCGCGTTTTTGCCAAGGCCACAAAGACAGGGTCTGTGCGGTTCTGTGTTCCCATGCCTCTGTTACTGGACCGCTGTCGCGGACGTCCCGGCTCTTCACCACGCTCGGGGATGCCCACCTCGAAGATGAAGCGGCCACCGCGTTCGAAAGTCCGCAGAATGTTACTAAGTTGCGTGGTCTGGAAACGTGGCAGCGGCTCAAGGAACGGAACGATCCCTTTGTAGTCTCTCTCAAACTCGGTTGGGGGCGGTACAGTCTGCAGACGTTGGGGTGCTCCGTACATGGTGTAGCTTTCGCCGTACCGGGACCACTTATTCGTCACTGCACCGTTGTTGTAGAGAGCAGCACCCCACAGCATGCAGCCGTGAGTCATCATGCTCTTCTTGACTTCGAGTGTTTCTTTGGGATGACAGCCGACCGTGCCGCAACTCAGGTGGGCGATGCGGTTGTCACTCGGGTTTACGAATCGAATGAAGTCGGGGTTTTCGTGGTTGAGCAGAGTGTAGGCGCGAACTGGATTCGCAGAGGTTTGCCAGGCGTCTGGGAATCGGGGGTGAATGTGGCCTTCAATTTCGTCTGTTGTGTTGGCGTTACCACCATGGCAGTCCGTGCATCCGATGGTCAATGTTTCACTGAAGTGCGGGTCGTGCGATTCCGTATGGCAGTGCACGCAGCCCCAGCTTTTCGCCCAGGCTTCTTCTTCAGTCTGACTCAAAAGGCCCTGTGATCGTGTATCGATCGCGGCTTCATATAGAGCGGTTTCCTCTGCCGTCCAAGTAGCATCGGGCTTCGGTAATCCGGCGGCTGGGCCCTCATAGGGCGGGACAGTCTGGTCGAAGCCGGCGGGTTGGATTGGCGTTGGGGGATATTGCGGGTTGTAATCACCAAGCGGGATTTGTCTGTAGACAGTA
>CAYSJO010000227.1:0-5167 GCA_964431285.1 uncultured Planctomycetaceae bacterium | reverse complement strand
CCAGAACACGCAATGAACCTGCCGGGTGTCCTCCTGCATCGTGGGCAACTGACCGCAGAAGCGCGTAGCGGTCAGCACACTGGGACAGCTTCGGCAGCAGTTCTGTGACGTGCATGCCGGGCACGTTTGTGTCAATTGGATTGAACGGACCGCGGTAGTCGGTCGAGACCTCCGGCTTTGGATCGAACGTGTCGAGATGACTGCAGCCTCCGCGCAACCAGACAAGGATCACAGCTGTCTTTTCAGTGGAGTCATCCGCATCACGTGCTGCGGTTGCGGCACGCAACTGATTGACACCCGCAAGGCTGAGCGTCGTGAAACCGGTCAACCCGGCTCGTAGTATCTCACGCCGAGACGACCCGGTGCTGGGAGTATCGTGTCGCTGCATTCCATCCTCTTTCCTGGGCGATCAGAACAACTCACGAAGCGGCTGGCCGTTGCCTTCGACGATGTAGAGCGGGCGACCTCGAGTGTCGAGGTAGGTCGAATCCAGTGGCACACGCATGTGCTTGTAGATCGTCGCAGAAAGGTCAGCCGGCGTGACCGGGCGGTCTTTAATCTTTCCACCGTCGGATTCGCTCGAGCCAATAACCTGCCCGTGTCGCAACCCGCCACCGGCCATGCACATCGACATGATGCTCGGCCAGTGATTACGACCGCCGGTGTACCCCTTTTGAGTGCCGATTATTGGCGAACGACCAAAGTCTCCCATCCCCAGCACCAGCACATCGTCCAGCATTCCGCGTTCTTCAAGGTCGCCAACCAGTGTTGTCATCAGGTGGTCGAAGATCGGCAGCAGCGGCTTGAGACCGGTTTCGATGCCACCGAAGACATGATTGTCTCCGTGACTGTCCCAGTCACCGGCGTTGATCCCCATCGTCAGGTCGACTGTCACGAAGCTGACACCATGTTGAATCAGACGACGGGCCAGTAATGCCTGTTGACACCACAGGTGTTTGCCGTAACGGTCACGGGCGTCTCGCGCGACAGATCGAATGCGCTTTGGGCCGCTCCACCCAGAACCATCTGAATCGCCTGGTCCTGGAAGTAATCCGCCGCGTCCATCGCGCCAGCCTGATCGATACCAGCAGGCAGCCGATTGAGATTCCTGATCAGGTCGCCGCGGTGTCGCACGCGGTCTGCCGTCAGCCCGTCGGTCAGTTCAAAGCGGCCGGAGTTGTAAACGTCAGTGGCTTGCTCGGTCAGTCGTCCAAAGCCTTTGTACTCAGGCAGTCCTGCAGCCCGATGCCCGTTCATCGGGTCGTAACGCATTCCGATCATGCCGCCTCGGGCGATGTGTGCGGGATCACGATTAAAGGCGACATACGGAGGCATCCCGGGTTGATTCGCTCCGTGAAACCGTGCCACCACGGATCCGATTGCCGGATACATGTCGCCTTTGGCATTGTGCCGGGGCGAGGGGTTCGTGTTGCCGGTCTGCATCACCTTGTTGGGCGAATGCTCGGACCGCTTCGAATCCACCGAGCGGATGACTGTGAAGCGATCCATCATGGCCGCCTGCTTCGGCAGATGCTCGCTAATGTCGGTTCCCGGCACAGCCGTCGGGATTGACGCGAACGGGCCGCGGTTTTCCGCCGGACGCTCCGGTTTCGGATCCCACGTGTCGAGCTGACTTGGTCCTCCGGCCATCCAAAGCAGGATCACGGCCTTACGCCCGGTCGGACGACTGACATCAATACCGGTTGTCGGACTGGCATGCAGTACGTTGGCGCCCAGACCTGCCATTCCCGATAGCCCTGCTGCCAGCATGTGGCGGCGCGTGAGAACGGTCAGACCGTTCCCGTCGAGCGATCTGAGATCGGAAAACGCATGTCCAATGCGAGCGGCGTTTTCAGGCATGTTCTGTCCGGGCAAAGAGTCCGTTACTTGTCGAGCACATTATTCGCCGAGCAGCTTCGCGATTGTCGGCTCCATGGCTTCGGCCCACATCCGGTATCCCTCTTCGTGCGGGTGCAGGAAATCCGGCATGATCGCCTTGGGCAGCACTCCTTCGTCGTCCAGGAATGTCTTGCTGATGTCCAGATAGAAAACGGACTCATCGTCCGCGAAGTTCTTAATGATGGCATTGGTCGCGTCGTTGATCTTCCGCAGCTTGTCGTTCGGGTACGCACCTCTCGGGAAGATGGCCAGCAGCAGAATCTTTGTCTTGCGCTGGCGTTTCTGCAGTTCACCAATGATGGCCTTGATCCCGGCGGCGGTTTCTTCGGCCGGGTCCTGGCGGTGCCCGGTGTTGTTCGTGCCGATCATGATCACGGCCAGTTTCGGGGCGATACCCTCGACTTCTCCGTTCTGCAGACGCCAGATGACCTGTTCGGTGCGATCGCCGCTATAGCCAATGTTGAATGCGTTCCGGTCGGCGTAGAACTCGTCCCATACCTTCTTACCTCGGTTTTCCCATCCGTGCGTGATCGAGTCGCCAATCATCAGCAGATCGACTTTCTCTTGCGCTTTGAGGTCCTTCAACTTCTGCTCATGCCGTGGTCCCCACCATTTGACGGCCCACTTGGCGGTCTGGACTTCTGGAGTGATTGCCTTCGGCTTTGCATCGTCAGCGTACACGACACAGAACGATGAGGCGAGAAGGGTCAATACGCTGAAGACTCCTGCGACACGTTTCATGGAGAGAATCCTCGACGGAGATGTTGAGATTGCCTGTCTGGATGTAGCAGCAGTCGATGCCTGATGACAACTGTTCGGCAGCCGTCTTACGTCTTCTTTTCGTCCATCAGATGCACTCGCACGTGTCCGTCGTGATGTGCGGTGGCGATAAGCATGCCATCGGAACTGACGGACAAATCCCGGGCCGTGTCTTTGAGCTTCATATTGTGAAACTCATTCTTTTCTTCGGCCTTCCAGAACAGCATGAATCCACCGCCACCACCACCGGATGCAGCGATCGTGATGCCGGTCGAATGCAATGACACTCCCCACGCCACGCCACGCAGTTTGCCCTTCGAGAGATGCTCGATCTGCTGTTCGCCCGTCTTCCAGTCGAACACAACGACGGACGGATTGCCGACTCCGGCAAACGCGTTTGTCACATTCGTGATGCCGCTGACGGCCAGTCTGGTGCCATCGTCATTGAATGCCATCGAGCGGACACCGCCGATGTTGGCCACAAACGTCTTGTCGAATTTGACGAGCGACTTGGCCTGCCACGTGCGCTTCTGCTCGCCGCTTGCCACATCCCAGTGGATCACATTGCACATCAGATCGCCGGTCGCCAGTTGCGTGCCGTCGGGATGGAAGGCAACGTTGTAAATGTGTGACGTGTGCCCCTCCATTTCTCGGACAAGTGTCCCGTCATCCACCTTCCACAAACGCACGACCATGTCGTTGCCGACTGATGCGAGCAGCGCACCGTCCGGGCTGACAGCCACAGCACGGATCCAGCCGTGATGAGCTTCAATGGTGAGAGTCGGCTGTGGTTTTTCAGCGTCAACTGGCCACCACAGCAGACGTCCGTCGTAACCACCGGTAATCAGGGTTTTGCCGTCCTTGCTGAAGGTGATCCCACGGACCCAGCTATCGGCCGCAGCCAGCTCGGTCTTCTTCTTTGTACTCAACTCCCACCGCCACACCCGATAGTCCTGAGCCCCGGCAAAGACGTAGCGTCCCGAGGGATCAAACCGGCACGAGATCAACGGACTCTTGTGGACCAGATCGTGTGTCTCATGCGTTTTCGTAGCGTCCATTACGCACTTTCCGTATGACTCGCGAGAAACAATGGCGCCCCGAGTATACCGGAATGCGCCGCCCGACCGCAGACGCAATTGTACCACGCAGGGCCTTCACGCCGGACCTGCTGCTTGAAACGTTGGCCTTGTTGTGGGTCGGCAGCCGAACCACAGGAGCCTCTCGCGCCGCAAGTTGCGCCGCGCTGTTTTTCCCACGCACAGCTCACCCAAAGTCGGCCCGTTGGGGCAGATCGCTCTTCGACCGTGGGGGGAAGAGTCGTTTTACATCCGCGATCCCTTTGGCAATCAGTTATGCTTTGTGTCGGAGCACAACCTTCACTGGTAATCCGACCGTCTGATCATCCCGGTCCCGGTCTTCCTTGCAGCACTTGTTTTCTGAGCTCATGAATCAGCTGGACCCACACATGAGAGATCGTGGATTCACTCGCCGACAGTTTGCCAGCGGCGGAATCGGGCTGGGTGCGTTTCTTCTACCTCGATCGGAGCGACGTGCCGGGGCGTCGGTGACCAAATTCCCGTGCAGGTCCGTTGTTGTGCTGCTGCTGGAAGGAGGCATGTCGCATTTTGAGAGCTGGGATCCAAAACCGGCGGCGCCGGCTGAGATTCGTGGCGAGTTTGATGCGATTGCCACAGCCAACCCTGACCTGACAGTCGGACAGCATTTCACGCGACTGGCCGGACTGGCAAACCACTACAACATCGTGCGCAGTGTGTTCGCGCCCAACCAGCGGAACGATCACAGTCCGGGTCTGCACTGGGTGTTGACCGGGTACGACAATCAGGCAGCAGGCGTCAGTCTGGTCAAAGTGAACACGCACCCGGCGATGGGCGCCGTTGTCGCGCATCAGCGGGATCGCTCGCCGGCCGGACTGATGAACTTTGTTGCGGTCCCCGATCGAAAACAGCTCGGCGGTCGCGTGAACTTCAATCACGCTTTGCATTTAGGCAGTGCAAATGAAGCCTTCGACACGGGAGCAATTCCCGATCAGGCCAGTCAGAAATACGCCGTTCCCACCGGTCTGGTCCTTCCGCAAAGTGTCGAACTGTCCCGCTTTCAGGACCGCCGTTCACTGCTTGATTCGCTGAATCGGACTCAACGCGTGATCGAGTCACAGACTCCAGGTGGCATCGATGGATTCCAATCGTACGCATGTGATCTGTTGCTGGGGAATCGCGGACAGACGGCATTCGATCTGAACCTCGAATCGGCAGCCACACGACGTCGGTACGGAAACCACTACTTTGGCCAGCGAATCCTGATGGCCCGCCGACTTATTGAGGCCGGGGTCACGTACGTCGTGGTGAATCTGTCGAAGAACAACAGCTGGGACGCTCACAAGAACAATTTCGGCAGCCATAGACAGAAGTTGCCGCGGCTGGATGAAGCGGTTTCCGCTTTGTTGACCGATCTGCTGGATCGCGGATTGCTGGACGAAACCCTGGTGCTG
>CAYSJO010000226.1:0-9333 GCA_964431285.1 uncultured Planctomycetaceae bacterium | reverse complement strand
CGCGCCGCCGCGTGTTTCGTGACGTGTGTTGTTGTTGCCGCTATTGGCTGGCCTATACTGCGTAATGTGCTGGCCGTCCGTCTGTCCGCCCTCGACTGGCCGACCAAACCGGTTGGAGTCGATCGCGTCCTTCATCTCGATGACGGCGGGATGAATCCGAGTGACGTAGGCGACTGCAACGACCAGCCCGTTCGATTCGACAAGCGATGCCAGCTTGTCGACGTCATCGAGTGATGTGCTGAGAGGTTTCTCGATCAACAGATTGACTCTGTGTTCCGCGAGGGCGAGCGCCATTGTGATGTGCAACTGCGCCGGAGTGCAGATTACGGCAGCGTCGAATTCGTTCTTGAGTGCGTCGTCAAACGATGAGTGCACCGACGCCAGCGGGTAGGCGGCGGAAACACGTTCACGGACAGCGTCGCTGATCTCGCACAGTGAGACATCGGCACGCTGGGTGTTCAGAAAACATCGCACGTGTCGTTCACCGATGGAACCGCCGCCGATCACGAGAATCCGCTTCATCTTCTGCTGCCCCGATGGTCAATGAATTGAATGCAGGGCGAGGATGATAACCGGGCCAGATTCTGCGGCGAACGTCACGCGATGATCTGGTGGATCGGCGTGCCGAAATCGATGTCCAGCCGCTTGTGGCCAGGTACTTCCATCGCGCGGTGATCCAGACCCAACTGGTGCAGCAGCGTCGCATGAATGTCCGTGACGTAATGCGGGTCCTGATCGGCGTGAAACCCGATTTCGTCTGTGGTCCCGTGAGCGATGCCGCCTTTGAGTCCGCCGCCTGCCATCCAGACTGAAAAACCGTACGGGTGATGGTCCCGGCCATTGCCGCTCTGCGAACCGGGTGTGCGTCCGAATTCGGTGGCAAAAACCACAATTGTCTCGTCCAGCAGTCCGCGCGCCTTAAGGTCCTTGAGGAGACCGGCAATCGGTCGGTCCACCT
Source organism: uncultured Planctomycetaceae bacterium (assembly GCA_964431285.1). Classification (GTDB taxonomy): domain Bacteria; phylum Planctomycetota; class Planctomycetia; order Planctomycetales; family Planctomycetaceae; genus CAUZFZ01. The sequence goes on along the minus strand of CAYSJO010000226.1, from coordinate 8,375 downwards.
GGCCGGTCAGGTTGGTGTGATTGGTCTTCAGATTGGAATGGGCATCCCATGCGCCGGCTGCTCCGCTGCCGTGCATGATCTGAACGAATCGCACGCCTCGCTCGACCAGCCGCCGTGCCGCCAGCAACTGCATTCCGAACGGCTTCGTCGTGCCTTGATCCAGACCGTACAGCTTTTGAGTCTGCTGGGTCTCATCGTCAAAGCGAATCGCCTCCGGCACCGATGTCTGCATCCGGAACGCCAGCTCGTACGACTTCAACCGCGCCTGCAACACTGCGTCATCCGGGTATTGACCGGCGGTGATGCGATTCAGGCGTCCGATCAGGTCAAATTCGAGTCGCTGCTCCTCGCTGGTCAGATCAAGTTCCGGCTTCGCATACGGCAACGGATTATTCGGATCAACTTTCAGGGGCACGGCGTCGTATGCGGGGCCCAGGTAATGTCCGTCACGTACGTCGAAATACCGTGGTCCCATTGAGATGAACTGCGGCAGACTTTCGTTGAGTGTTCCCAGACCCCAGGTGACCCAGGCTCCAATCGTCGGAAATCGACCGTCGAGCATGTGTCGCCCGGAATGAAACTGCACCTGAGCCCCGTGGTTGTCATCAGTGCTCCACATGGACCGCACGACCGAAATGTCATCGATGCAGCTCCCGATATGCGGAAACCAGTCGCTAACCTCAATGCCACTCTGGCCGCGTTTCTGAAACCCGACCTGCAGCGGATAGAGCGTGTTGCGCTGTTGACCGTTCGCGTCGTTCACAACGACGACGCGCACGCGTTTCAGTTTGTCCGGATCCTGTACGAACTTGAATTGCGTGCTGCCGATCGACTGACCGGCAAACTTCGTCAGCGACGGTTTTGGATCGAAGCTCTCCATGTGCGAAACGCCACCGCGCATGAAGAGCCAGATTACGTTCTTTGCCTTTGCGTTGAACTTCGGCCGATCAGACACAGATTCGCTGCCGAGTGCGTCACGCTGCAACATGGCGTTGAATGCGAGGGCCCCGAGTCCGAGGTTTGAGTTCAGAAAACCACGTCGGGACTGGCGGAGAGATAACGTCATGTTCGTGTCCTGAATCGCAGCCGAAACACACTGGTTCCCGCATTGCTGAATATCGTATCACTTGGCCGATCTGGACGGCCCCTTTCAAATCACTGACAGTGTATCCTCTAACGGTCTGGCGTTCTCCGTCGGATCGTGTCTGCTGGAGAACGCATATGACGTTCGCCGGCACGAACGCCACCAGTTGCTCGCGGGACACGCGAGCGAGCGAGGTAACACATGAATGCGACAAAGCTGCGGAGACGGCTGACGATTCGCGCCGCATTCATCTCGTTGATGGCCATTTCGCCGGTTGCCATCGCGCAACCTCCCAAGGGCAACACTGAACCTGCATTAAATCTGCAGTGGGAGCAACTGCGGCACGATGTGTTCACACACCGCCAGTCACAATTGCAACTGGCCCGGGTGAGGGAACTGATCGATACGGGTAATTACGCCGTCGCATTTGAGGCACTTCAGAAGGGAATCCTGGGCAATCCGCAGACCCTGATGGACCTGCAGAGTCGCTCCGCTGATTCCGTGACTGACAGTTTTTACTGGGACGGTCGCCAGCTTCGCAGCGTACGACGTGAAGCAATGCGTCTGCTGGAGTCGATGCCGGCGCGAGGCCAGCGCGAATACGAGAAACTGTGGGCTCCGGTTGCAGACAAAGCACTTGAGGCTGCCGTTCGCAGCGGCAGTCTGTCGGACCTGATGGAAATCTCGCGCCGTTGCTTCGCCACTGCCGCCGGAGCACGAGCACTGGACATGGCCGCCACGAAGCTGTTGGACCAGGGGCAGCCGGCGACTGCGGCTGCGTGCTGGCAGCAACTGATTGATTCGCCGTTGCACAGTTCACGACTGTATCCCGGTCTGTTTCGTAAAGCCGCAGCCGCATGGCTACTTAGTCATGAAGCAGAGCGGGCCGACAAGGTCGCAGCGGAAGGGCGACGACATGGTTTTTCGGTCGAGCTGGCCGATTTGAGAGAGGCGGTCGAGTTGCTTGCGCTGGTGCAGAACGAAGATGCTCGGACGGGATGGCCGCTGCCCTTTGGAAATCACCGGAATAACCCGGTTGCTCAGGGCTCAGTCCCGTACTTGAATCCACTGTGGACCCAGACGCTGACCGGGCTCAAGAGCTTCGATGCTTTGACCAGCCTGGAACGGTCTCTGGTCCGCAGTGAACTGAAAGTTATGGGCTCCGCAGTGTGGCCAATCATCGCCCGGGATCAGCTGATCGTGCGGGACCTGGACGGTATTCGAAGTTGCGACCCTCTCACCGGACGTCAGCTGTGGCGGTTCAACGGAAGACTCTCATCCCGTGAACTGGCTGGTCGTATGCGGGCAACGGGGTTTTCCGGCATCGCGCGAGGTCCCGACAAGTCTGTCGAGTACGCATGGACGGAGGCATCCGGCACGGGCTGCATCACATCCGATGGCGATCGCATCTTTGCCATCGACTGGATCGACATGGGTGTTGATCAGGACGTGGGCAGCATCCGAGGGCGAAGTCGCTTCACCGCTGCGAATCGCATCGTCTGCCTGAGGATTCCGGACGAGATTCCCGCGCCCGTTCCGGGTACACCGGACGTCACACCGCGGGTCATCAAGCCTGTCTGGTCCGCTGGCGGCTCTTCCAGCAATACCCTGAACGATCCACTCGCCGGGCAGTTCTTTGTTGCTCCGCCGCTGCCGATGGCCGGTGCGGTGTTTGTCATGTCCGAGTCGCTACCGACTCAGGAACTGAATCTCGTCAAGCTGGAAGCCGCCACCGGACGGCTCATTTGGATTCAGAAGCTGGGACTGGTCGAGCGGAGTCTCTTTGAACTCACGCAGCGGCACCGATTAAACCCGGTCAGCGTGCCAGCCTGCTCGGACAACATCATTATCTGCCCCACTGAGGCACGGTACGTTGTCGCGGTTGATGCGATCTCCGGCGAGCTGTTGTGGATGTACGACTACTCGGATCGTGCACCAACGTTTCGAAACTCGACGCGCGGTCAGGAGAAAGGGTTTCGTGGGATGCCCGATCCACCGCACATTCAGGGCAATTCCGTGTTGCTGCTGCCGCGGCGTTCTGACTACGTCCACTGTGTAGATCAGCGCACCGGCGAACGCGTCTGGCGAACGAAACGGAATGATGATCTGTACGTGGCCGCAGTCACGGAAACGGTAGTTGCAATGGTCGGCAAGGGCGGCATGCGTGGGCTCTCTCTGCGAACGGGTGAAGATCTGTGGTCCACTCGACTGGGTCTGCCTTCCGGTCGAGGCGTACGAACTCAGTTGGATGCGGCCAACGGCACACCGCCGGAATCGGGCGACGCGTATCTTGTTCCGCTCAAACGCGGAGGAATTGCGGCCGTCAATCTGGAAACGGGACAGGTTGAGACATCAACGCTCGTGCCGTCGATTCTCGAGAGTCGCCTCGCACGTCATCTCGGCAGCGACGACCCTGGCCCTCGACCGGTTCGCGAACTCGACATGCAACTGTTCGGACTTGGTACCGAGCACACTTCGGATGAAGCCCGTCCCGGTAACTTACTGCTGCACGATGGATTGGCCATTTCTGTTGGTGCGAGACACCTCACGGCGTTCGCTCAGGTGGATGACCATTTAGCCGGGCTTCGCGCGGCCGTCCAGCGGAAAGAATTCGTCGACCCATTGGAACTCGCGCAGGTCGAAGTCGCCGCTGGTGATTTGGAGACGGCCGAAGAGCGTCTGTCCGCTCTTGTGCAGAATGGCGACAGACAGGCGGAACGCGCCCGCTGGCTGCTGCAGGAACTGCTGCGGATGCAACTTGCCAGTCCTGATCCCGGCGTCGAACTGACCATTGCCGAGCAACGCGACATGGTGACTCGGCTAACCACGCTGGCGAAGTCTCCGTGTGAAAAAGAGCAGGCCCTGATTCACTTCACACGCTTTCAGCAGCAGCATGGCTCCGCAGTGAATGCAGTGCCTCAAGTGGCGTCCATCGCGTCGCTAGGCCTCAATTCCTTTATTTCAGTCGATCCGTACGCCGAACAGGTCGTCACCTCCGACGCCTGGGGTCGCAGTCTGATTCTTTCCGCCCGGCAGCAGGCCAGTCCCCAGGAGTGGCAGGCTGTCACTCAGCAGGTCGAACAGCACCGTCATCAGGCACTGCAGACCGATACGATCGCCAGTCTGGAACAGTTCATTGCCATCTATGCCGCGCTGCCTGAAGCCGGTCCCGTTCGCAATCAGCTGGCCGACCGATTGATTCAGCAGGGCCGGTTTCAGTCGGCGGAGTTGTTACTGATCCAGAATCGCAAGTCGCCAGACGACGAAGTGCGTGCCGTCGCTGAAGTATTGCTGTTGTGTTTGTGGGACCGTTTGGGGATCAACATCGAAGCGGGACAGGCTCTGCGGCGTGTCGCCAGCGAATTCAACGACACCAGTCTGGAATCCATCACACGCGACCATATGGCGAGCGTGTCAGCGTCGCTGACTGATCCGTTGGACGACGCAACGGGACGCGGCTTTCTGGCGGCATTCGACAAATCGTCGCTGTCATGGCGGGTGTTCAAGGATTTACAGCCGCTGAGCTGGCGTGTGCGGCGTGTCCAGGTGAGCGGACAGGGACTGGCCGGGGCGAATCCAGATGCTCCCGGTGTCTGGCGAAAAGTGACTCGGCGTGTGGACAACTCACCGACTGTCGGTTTCGACCTGGTCGGAACTGATGGCGGCACGGACGGGAGACGCACGATGAGTCGATGGGTGCTGCTCGATCGACTCAGTGGAGCAAATCGCGCCGAAGTGCTGATGCCGCAGCGGAGTCAGCTTCCGATGCCGCGCTATCGCTATGTCGGGCATCTGATGCCGGTCGGTGGCAAAACAGAAATGCATGCCGTGTCTTTACTGGAGTCTCGGGATGGCAATCCGTTCTGGCGACACCACTTTCGCCCGGTCGAATCCGTCGGAAGGGCCAGCAACGACGCGATTGAACCGAGCGTGGCCACTCCATCAGTCTTCGTCTTCCAGACTGTCAAACATCTGATGGGGATCGAGCCGCGTAGCGGACGTGTTCTATGGCGGCGCTCGAACCTGGACCTCGAAAGCGGTGTGCGAGTTGACCGTGAAGCCGGTCTGTTCGGCGACGACGAAACGCTCACGCTGTTCCACAAAGACACAGAGACGTATTCGATCCTGTCCTCTCAAACGGGAGAGACCATTCGCACTGACACAGCCAACGTGGACTTTCGGTATCCCAAGCGAGTTTTCGGTCGCCAACTGTTCCACGTTACCAACGAAATCACAGCCGAAGAGAACAACCCGTCCCGTCGCATTCGTGTCTGGGACCCGACCCGCAAGGGATTTGACTTCGACGAAGAGGTTGTTGGTCGGTTGAATTTCGCTTCATCGTCAAACGGAGAAATGGCGCTGCTGATCGGACAGACACTTCAGGTGTTTCGCATGCCCGAGATGGACCAGATTGCCAGTATCGAATTCGCACCGGCCGATCTGACGCGATTCACGACACTCCGCATGTTTTCTGATGATCAGAACGTCTACCTCAACCTGCAGGAACGCATGGCCGGGCTGAGTAGTGGCCGCAACAACATTTACCTCGCGGGGGATTCCAGCATTCCGCTCAACAGTGTCTTCAGGGGCTCGCTGATGGCCGTAGAAAAAGCGTCGGGGAAAATCCTGTGGAAACGATCAATTCAGCAGCGGAGTATGCTGAACATCACCCAGTGCTCGCTGCCATTTTTGATCGGGCTCGCACGAGTCAGCCCGCAGGGCAATAACACTCAAAGAGCTCTCGCAGTTGAGTTGATTGACCGCCAGACAGGGGAAACTCTTGGCTACGCCGACCGCCTCATTCCCGACCGTATCGTGCATTGCGCCGTCGACCGCGACCGCGGACTCCTGACTCTTCACGGCTTGTCCAGTCGCATCGATCTCGACTTCAGTCGGTCGACACAGTCACTTCTACTGGAGCAACAGCCTCTGTGATGACGTAGATCTCTGCAGGTCGGGCCTGGAGCATTTTCAGAATTGGTCTTCTCCCCAGCGGGGAGAGGGAACTCGTCTGACTGGTTCCCTCTCCCCGCTGGGGAGAGGGTCAGAGAGAGGGGGTTTTCGAGTCGGATGGACCTACTGAAGACCAACTGAAAATGCACTAGTTCGGCGGAACCGGACCTGCACGGCCACAGTCGCCACTGCATCACAACTCATTTCTATTGCAGTGGTTACAAACATCACATTCCTTTGGCCCGTGTAAGTCTGATTTCCTCCTCAGTCCTATTGAGAGGAAGTGTCGCGTGCGGTTTGAAGAAGCAGTTGTTGACGCGAGAGACGGTACAAATCTGTTCGTTCGGTCGTACTCATCCGACGAGAGCTGCGATCGTTCACTGATCATCCTGCACGGGACGAGTGAGTACGGCGGACGCTACGATCACGTGGCAAGGGTCGCGGTTGAACAGGGCTGGACCGTAATGGCGCCAGACCTCCGTGGACACGGGCATTCTGGCGGAGCACCCGTTCATACCGATCGATTCGAACGCTACCTCACCGACCTCGACACCATCTGGACTCACTTCAAGCTGAACCCGGATCGAACCGTCCTGGCCGGTCACAGATTCGGCGGTCTTGTTTCCATTCGTTACGCACAGCCCCGCCCCTCGCAGCTGCAGGCTCTGGTACTTTCTTCGCCGTTGCTGGGTCTCCTTGTGAAGATCGGCCGACTCAAACTTGCTCTCGGTCGAGTGGCGTCAATCCTCAGGCCGCAAACAAGATTCCGCAGCACTGTTCCCCCCGAGCACACCTGCCACGACCCGGAAGTTCTGAGCCGTCGGATGGCTGACCCACTGATGCACCGCAGCATCACCGCAGCGTGGTTCTTTCAAATGAAACGGGCGCTCCACGAGGTCTGGAGGGATGCCGCCCAACTGAAAGTCCCGATTCTCGCGTTTCAGGCTGGCGATGACCTGATTGTCGACCCGGCCGCGGTCGAACCATGGTTGAAAACAACCGGCAGTCGATCCCCGACCTTCCACATGATCACCGGTGCCTATCACGAAATCTTCAACGAACCCGACTGGTGCGACACGTTGGACCAAACACTGTCGTGGCTGGAAGAACTGGTTCCGTGCGAGGTGACTGAGGGTCGAGAGCTGCAGACTGAGGGCTGAGGTCGCAAGAACACCTCATCACGTCTTTCAACGTGTTTCCCGGACGCTGCCGTTGACGTGACCGATCGGCGGGAACGAATGCTGATCACGGTGGTACGGCGAGTCGTAGTGTTGTGTGCTTTTGAACCACTCGTGCCGACCGTCCGCGGACTGGTCTTTGACGCGATCCTGCATCTCGGCCAGTTCCATCGGGCTCATCGGTGTGAAACTTCGCGCGATGTCGAGGTCCTGCTCCAGGTTGGCAACAGATTCCATGCCCGCCACGAGTGTGCTGATCGGGAGACTCATCGCATACCGCCGGCATTCCTGGGCAGTCAGTCCGGCTCCCGTAATCAGCTGAGCATCGCCGCCAAGGCTTTTCATTCCGATACAGCCGATTCCCCGATCGTTGAGGATTGGCAGAATCTCGTTTTGAAAGCTGCGGTAGTGTGCATCTGCTGCATTGACGGGCAGCTGAACCGTGTCCCATTCGAAGCCAGTGGCGAGCATTTTCCGAAAGATGTCGGGATGCTTGTGTCCGGTAAACCCGATCAGGCGGACCTTTCCGGCTTGCTTTGCCGCCCGTGCCGCCTCGATCGCGCCGCCGGATGCGAACAGCCAGTCGGGGTCATTGTCGTAAATGACTTCGTGAAACTGCCACAGGTCGATGACGTCCGTCTTAAGGCGACGCAGGCTTTCCTCAAGCTGCTCCTCGGCCGTCTTTCGATCTCGACCACAAACCTTGCTCATCAGCGTGATTTTGTCGCGTCGTCCGCCCTCTGCCAGAGCGAGCCCCATCCGACGTTCGGATTCACCACCGTGGTATTCCCAGGCGTTGTCATAAAACGAGATGCCCTCATCGACAGCTCGCTGAACCAGGCCGATGCTGTCCTGTTCGGACAGGTGCTTCCGGCAGAAATGACCGCCACCGAAACCCAGGAGCGATACCTTGATTCCGCTCCGTCCGAGCGGACGAATCGGGACACCTTCGGTGTTGCGTTCGAGATATTCAGTCATCGTGACTCCCTGGCGTCGCATGCATTGGCGAGCGCTGACGGTTAGCAGCCCGTTGAAGAACCTGGCCGTGTAACGGGGAATGATTATTCTACGTGTGTTCGTTTTCTGAATGGAGTCAGACGATGTCGTTGCGGCGGCGAAACACTGAGAAGCAGCGGGAACTGTGGATCGAGACGGGGTCG
>CAYSJO010000225.1:0-12814 GCA_964431285.1 uncultured Planctomycetaceae bacterium | reverse complement strand
AATCAGTGTGGCGACCAGCGCAAGCAGCCCAACGACAACCAGGACCGCCGTTTCAAGCGGCGATCCCACCTGCCATGACCATTCCGGCACGGCCGACACACTGCCGGCATCGTCCAGACCAAGTAACCAGTAGACGAGACTCACAGTCCCTCCAGCTCTCGTTTCTTTTCACGTCGTTGATTCAGAATCCAGCCGAAGATCGCTTCCGCGAAGTAGGCGCCCATCAGAGCCGCCACAATCCAGTGCCACCATTCACGACCGATCGGCGGAATAATGGACGCTTCTTTCGCCGTCTGAACTCGCACGTCCGGCCCGATCACTTCATGGACTTCACCTGCGGACACACTGCGCATGTCGCTCTCACGCAAGTCGGGATAGCAGTAGACAATCCGCTGATACGCGGCGACGGACGCGATGCCTTCCTGCTGAGTCTTCCGTAACACGTACTGCCCGGCCGCAAGTGGTGGCAGAACGACCTTACGATCCTCACTGACCGCCAGCGTGTGAGTTTCTACTTCGGCCGATTCTTCGTCGGCACCTGGCAACGCCGTCCGTTCGGACAGTTCCAGTTCCGTTGTGAACGCGAACTCGGGTTCCGACACATCCAGCACGGACGTTGTCAGTGCCGGCACAATATCGGGCGGCCGCGCCTGCAAACGCTGCGTCAGATAATCGACCAGTCGCCAGACGAACGGCGGGAAAGCCCGTGTCAAAGCAAAATTGCTGCCTTCGAGTTCAAACCCGAACGTCAGCAATGCGACGCGACCGCGCCCGATCTTCCGTTCGACGACGAGTGGATCGCCGGCATCAGTTTGCATGATGGGAGTTGCTCCATCAGTGAGCGACCGCACGGCGCGGAGCTTCGAAAAACCCACGATCGACAGATCACCCTGCAATCGATCACGAAAAGCTTCCAGCAGCGAGTGATTCAACTGAGTCAGATCGATTGATACCGGCGGCAAAAGTTCGCGCGTGTTGCCAAGCTCAGCCGGAGAAATCGCCGTGCGATCCCGCCTAGCTGCGCTGATCGTGTCGTTGAACGAAACGGCATTGGTACCTGGTGAAGCAACGATGAGAACGGCGCGACCATCACGGACGTATCGATCCAGGTCAGCCAGCACGGGCTCTGACAACCGGCTTACATCGTAGAGGATGACCAGTTCGTATTTACTCAGCGGCTGTCCGGCGATGGCGTTTGCCGTGATCGAAGTGACATTGATTCCAGTGCCATACGCGAGACCGAGTTCGCGACCCGGATTCAGTACATAGCGCAGAATCTGAGCACCATCGATCTGCTCCTCGTCCAGAAACGCCTGAGGTGCCGAGCCACCCGTCAGACTTCCGATTCGATCAAGATCGCTACTCGATTCGAATGTGTCCCCTCGGACAACAAGAATTCGGCGTGCGTCGACCACATTGAGGGGAACGGAGAACACGTCATCCACCGGGAAATCGTCTTCCTCAAGCGACGCGTTCACAAAACTTCGAACCGCGCGGTTCATCCGGACTGTCAGATCAACGACTGCCCGCTCACCGGGCTCCAGTGACAATTGTCGCCCGCCAGGCTGCCTGCGGGAGCCGAGCGTCAGAGCGATCTCCGATTCCCTGGCCGCGCTGCCTCGATTCGACACTGTGGCCACCACGTGAGCGTCGTCGCCAACCTTGGGTGCTCCACCGCGGATTTCGGCCCGTTCGATTGCCAGGTTGCCTGTGTCTTCCTGGGAGAAGTCAACGAACGTCAGTTCCAGTTGTTCGCCCAGTCGCTCCTGAACGCGAGTAATCGTGGCCAGGTCCTGCTCACTGCGCGCCGCCAGGGCGCTCGATCGCATGTCAGTCAGAACAACAACTCTGGATACAACTTCGCGACGGTTTTCTACCAGCCGGCATGCGGTAGCCAGTGCGTCTACCAGTCCACTACCCACACCATCACTCGGTTCGACCGCGTCGAGCGAGGCCAGAGCCTCTTCCGGAGATGGCTGCAATGAAGCCTGCACATCAGAGGTCTTGCCGGCAATTACCAGAGCGCACTGACTTGGTGTTTCAATCCGCTCAAGCATCGTACGGGCCGCTGCACGAGCCTGTTCGAAGACCTCGATCTTTGGCGTGTCATCAGCATCGCTGGAATCAGCAGCTTCCAGGTCCTCCGGAACAAGCATGCGCATACTGGCCGAGCAGTCGAGCACAACCACCAGATTGTGTGGAGCCGTTCCGGCATCCTGTGGCTGATCAAATACACGAGCCATAGCGAGAACGAGCAGCGCGACGACCATCAGGCGCAACAGCAACTGCAGCGGATCAACAAGCCGCATGGCCAGTACGTTGTGACGTTCTTCACCGCGCAGAAACTGCACGCAGGGAAAGTCCTGAATCGGAAACCGATGCCGCGCAATCAGGTGCAGAATAAACGGCACCGACAGCCCGGCCAGGCCAGCGAGCATGAATGGATAGAGAAATGTCATTCAGAAGCCGCACTCAAAAACATTACGAATGAACCCTTTGCGGTCTTTGCGATGTTCTGTTTGAACAGAAGACCGCAAAGGTCGCGAAGAGATGTCACCGTCCCCTCTGGCGGCGGTACAGCAGATAGTCCCGCAGCACGAGTTCCAGTGGTTCTGAAGTATCGATAAACCGGTAGTCCGCGCCGCACGCGGCGCAACCATCCCGCACCTGGCTGCGGAATGATTCAAATCGGTCGAGGTAGCGCCGCCGCTGTCTCAAAGGATCACCAATCAGTTTTTCACCAGTCTCCAGGTCCCGAAAATTCGACAGCGACTTAAACGGAAACGTCACTTCGTCGTGGTCCATGAGATGAAACAAAATCACATCGTGACCGCGTACCGCCAGATGCCGCACGCCATCAATCACAGCTTCGGTGTCGTCGTAACAATCGCTGATCAGCACGATGATGCCGCGACGCTTGAGCCGCAGGGAAATCGTCCTTAACAGTTCGCCGAGTTCGGTTCTCCGCTGTGCCTCTAGAGACTCAAGGCGAGTCAGAATGGAGTACAGATGACGCAGTCCCTGGCGAGGCGGATAGAAGTCGCGAATGCCGGTGTCGAACGACACCATGCCCGCGGCATCCTGCTGACGTCGGACCAGGTACAGCAGCGAGGCTGTCAGATATGACGCATACTCCAGTTTCGTCAGCTGGCTGGTGTCGCGTGACCGGTAGCCCATCGAACCGCTGGCGTCGACCAGACACACAACGTTCATGTTCGATTCCATCTCGTACCGCTTGACGAAGTACTTCTCCGTCCGCGCGAGAGTCTTCCAGTCAATTGAGCGTGGTTCGTCGCCAGGCACGTACTCACGGTGGTCGACGAACTCGACGCTGTATCCGTAATACGGGCAACGGTGGCGTGAGGCATACATGCCTTCCACCAGCATCCGCGCTCGCAGTTCGATGCTGACGATCGAACGCAGGATGTTCGCGTCCAGGAATCGAGTGCCGCCGTTCATGCGGTCAACTTTCTGAGACAAGCTCGAGCAACTGACTAATTACAGCATCCGTTTCAACGCCGTCGGCCTGAGCCGTGAAGTTGGTCACAATGCGGTGCCTGAGCACGGGGTGAGCCACGGCCTTGATGTCGTCGACGGTTGCCTGCAGGTTTCCGCGCAGGACGGCACGTGCCTTGGCGCCCAGTGAGAGATACTGGCCCGCACGTGGTCCGGCTCCCCAACTCAGGTACTTGCGACTGACCTCGGGGCTGGAGTCGTCAGTCGGATGCGTCGCAGTGACAAGCCGTACAACGTAGTCCAGAACGTGATCGGAAATGGGAATCATCAGCACCACATCGCGCAGCTTCATCACTTCATCGGCTGTGACCACTGACTCAGGAGTTCCGAACGATCCCGATGTCGTCGTCTTGACGATCTCCTTCAACTCGTCACGACTGGGGTAGTCCACGTTGATCATGAACATGAACCGGTCAAGCTGAGCTTCAGGAAGTGGATACGTTCCCTCCTGCTCGATCGGGTTCTGTGTCGCCATGACCATGAACGGCTCTTCCAACGCCATCGTCTCGCGCCCGACGGTCACGTGCTTTTCCTGCATGGCTTCGAGCAGGGCCGCCTGAGTTTTTGGCGGAGTCCTATTTATTTCGTCAGCCAGAAGAAGGTTGGTAAACACCGGGCCTTCTACAAATTTAAAGGCTTTTTGACCGGTGGACTGGTCTTCCTCCAGCACCTCGGTCCCGGTGATGTCCGACGGCATCATGTCGGGCGTGAACTGGATTCGCTTGAAGCCCATCGTCAGCGCTTTGGCCAGTGTCGACACAAGCAGAGTCTTGGCCAGCCCTGGCACTCCGACGATAAGAGCATGGCCACCGGCAAACAGCGTCGTGAGTACCTCTTCAATCAGCTGATCCTGACCAATAATGACCTTTCGTAGCTGTTCCATAATGCGATCACGAGTCTGGTGAGCCTGTTCAACCAGCGCGAGGTCCGCTTCGGCATCCGTCATCAGATGTCTTCTCCAAGTGAGTCGTTCTGTTTCACAGCACGTTCTTCGTGTCCATGGCGGTCTTCTGTCGATCAACAGAAGACCGCCATGGTCACAAAGACCAAACGGCGCTCATTCTCTGACTTGAACTTCGAACAGCAGCATCAGCATTCCAGGGTGACCGCGATATTGCTCAACGGATTCGTCTACCAGACTGCGGACGGTCGTCTTCCGCTTGCTGCGATCCTGTAACACACGAAAGCTTCCTGGATAGGCACGTGAATGCAGGTCGCGCAGGCGACCTCGATGGATCCCCGTTGCCAGCTGGCGGACCTCACACTCGAAGACGAACCGCTGCGTGAGATCCGGCAGCAGAGCAACACGTCCGACCGGTTTCAGTGCAAGCGACTTTCCATTGAGCTCAATCTTCAACAGTCGGGACTGACGTTCGGCCAGTTGTTTCAAGAACTGATCACGCTCTTCGTTACTGATGCGACCGTCATCGTCACGATCCATAACACGAAGCTGCAGCAAGGCTGCCCGCTGCGTCTGCCGCAGGTCGTATGTCAGCAAGAGTTTTGTTCCATCCACACGGAGTTTCAGTCTCCGGTCCACATGATCGATCGGCGACTCATGAGCCGAAAGAACGCGGCCCAGCAGAAGGGTGCAAAGCACAATGAGAACTCGCGTCATTCCGACTCCTTTCCAGCGCCAATAGCGTCGGTCAGAAAGACCGTCAGAGTCTCGACGTCCTGCAGACCTGTGGCAGCAAGCTCCCGGACGAATACCGAGTCCCGCAGTGCGACAAGGTCTGGTCGATACTTCAGCGGATCCACCTGCCCGGCAGCACGCACGGCTGCAAGCAACACCGCAAAGTCTACGGAGCGCAGCGCCTGCCCGATAACCGCGTGATCACGTCCGAGATTACCCAGCACGATCAGCGATGTCATGCGTGTCACGGGCGTGCCTTCATTGAACAGTCGGGTGACAGTGTCTTTCGAGCCGGGCCGGCCCAGTCGCAATAGAGCGAGTTCCACATACAGTTGCGCCTGACGCAGCAACTCGTTGTCGGCTCCCGAAGCTGTCGGCGCGAAGTGTTTGACGGGATCCGCTGCCAGACGCCGGAGTGTGTCGCGGGATCGCTGGTCATCAAAATAGCTCAACGCCCAGATGGCTTCTGTCCGCACCGATGCTGGAAACTCGGACTCTTCCGCGATTGCGGCCAGCGTTTCGAGCGATTCATCTACATGAAGTCGCCCTGCAGCGCGAACGGCCCACGAGAGCACACCTTCGTCGATCTCGGATTCGACAATCTCGGCGATGGCCTGATGCGACCGCTTATTGCCAATCCGTTCCAGCGCCAGCACCAGCTTGAGACGCACGGCAGAGTTCTTCTGGATTCGCAACCATCGGACGAGATGTGCCACTGCCTCGGCAGACCGCATCTGCCCCAGCGCGTCGACCAGGGGAGGTGGCCCGTCCTGATACGCAGCCGCCATTGCAAGCAGCTGCTCTCGGATAGCCACTGATGCCTCTTCGTCGATGCCCGTCAGGGCAACGGCGATCACGCTGCCTTGTTGAGAGGCCAGCGCCGCTTCAATCAGGTCGTCGCGTGTGTTCCAGTTACTGGCGACCGCAGAGAACAGAATCTGTTGCCGCACGCCAGCGTCGCCAACACGCTGAAACAACTCGAGAGAAGTGCGACCGGCGCGCCCATCAGCGGGGAAGCTCCCCAGTTCGGCCGCCAGTTCGGCCAGTGGACCCCGTTGTGTCTCAGTTGCTGAGTACTTAAGCAATGCTTCAAGGCTATCCTCGAACCGCAAACGGCCGAGCGTTCTAATGGCGGCGATACGCACAGGCAGTTTGTCGCTGGACAGTCCATCCGCTGCGTACGGCAACATGACGCCGGATTCAGATGCCGCCGCCGCTTCCAGCAGTGCGACAATGACACGCTGGTCGTCGATCGATCCGTCTGTGAGTGCGACGAGTGTTTGAGCAAACTCTGCCCGATACTGCCGTTCGTTACGAGTCGTGAACCACCGCGACCACTCGTTGAGAACACGAATCACCTTCTCGCGCGACGACGTGGCGCGAGCCTGCTCCGTCAGCCAGGCCAGAGTTTGCAGTGGAGCTGCCCGGACAACTGCAGCCGGCAGATACTCAGGCCAGGCGTCCCAGTTCAAACCGATCGCGATTTGTTCCTGTCGCTCCTGCCCGGTCTTGTTGTAGAAGAGTTCATGCGCAATCGGGTCGTAGAGCCGCAGCAGTTCCTCGGGCATGCGCCGTTGCATCCCGGAGTGAGCAATGACGTCATAGAGGGCTGCCGAACGCACGGGACGTCGGGCGTCCAAACGACTGGTCGCTGCAAGGATCGCTTCACCACCCCGCTGTTCGACGATGTGAATCAGCTCAGTGCCGTCGTGACCCTCGTCAGCGCGTTTGACAATCTCGGCAATCAACTCGTCCGTGGACCAGTCTTCATGCCGGGTCACATCGAATTCGCCGCACAGGGCGCTACGCGACACCAGCACTGCCAGTGTGACGACGGCCGCCACAAGGCAAGCACCGTCTCCGGCAATCTGAGGTGTAATGATGGGTTTTCGCGAATGCGACACGTTTACTGCTGTCCGTTTTTCAGTAGATATCGCGGCCACGTGGACGCGCCCTGTTGAAACCATCCGCCGGGAAACACTGCACTCGAATGGTGATAACGCTGTTCGAGGTCTCCATCCTGAACAACGGCCAGAATCTGGATCTCCAGATCGTCCATTTTCCACGGCCCATTGATTCGGCGTGGATTCCCGTTGTCGCTGACCGTCACGGACGTTCGCCGATCCCGGGGCGGGCCAAGTCCCAGCCAGGGAATGCGGATTTCCGCTGTGTATCCAGTGTCCTTGTCATCCGGCGAATTCAGAGTGGACGGTTTACCATCGGCCTTTGATTTCAACTGCACAGCCATCCGCATGTGACGGTTTCCAGAAACGTCGTCTCCGATCATCTCCCGATCCAGAAACAGCATGCCGAATGGGGCGTACGTCGATTTTGCAATCGGCCAGTCGTTATCGAGGACGACGTTCCAGACATCATTAAACTGGTTGGCAGCATTGTGGTGCAGTTCCCAGAAGAACCGTTCATCGCCGAATGAGATAAAGAACTCAACGACGTCTGCCTTGCGGGCTGGATCGTAAATCTGACATCCATCCCGGCAATTACCTTTTGGGCCGTCCGTTCGACCATTGCCGAGGCCCACGATATTGGTGTCAAACGTCTCGTATCCGAGATAGAGATAGTCTCCGTCCCACGCGTAACGCACGATCATCCGAGGTGCGTCGCTGAGTTCGTTGACCTGTCCGCTGAGGTAATCAACGCGGATTGGATGTGCGTCCTTCCAGGCAGCGTCGTCGAGCTTGCCGTCAACCTTTACTGATGTCTGGGTACGCACGAGTGTCGTGACCGTTGGCTCCGCAGCAGACAGCGGCTGTGCGGCAGGAGCCGCCAGCATCATGACTGCCAGCCCAACGCAGCTTCGATATGTCATTAAGAGTTCCAGTAGAAAGTCCATGAGTGACGAAAACCAGGCGTCTCCACGGGCCACATGTCAGCCTGGGTCACGGAGAAATCGCTGGCTTACTGCTCCTTCAACTCCTCAAGAAAGTCCGTCAATGTCGTGTCCGGCTTGCGGTCTCGCAGAAGGCTGCCGGGGTTGGCATCAGTCAGTTGTGGAAGTGATTCATCGTTTGCTCCGCGGAAACGGATATGTCCCCACAGTGCGGGCGTCATCCGTGCTTCCGTCGGTTCGTCGGTTGAACCGACAGCGGTCCGGTCGGCCCAGTAGTTTCGACCCACATTGCGCATGCCGATGTCAGTCGAGATAACGCCCCAGTCCATTTTCAGCAGGAGTCCAGGTTCCGGTCTCATGCCCAGTGGACGCAAGGGGATTGCTGCCTCCAGGGAATACGCATTGCTACCGCCCGTACGTGCCATCCGGATTCCGGACAGCATTGTGACCTCTTCAAACGAAGTCGTTCCGCCAGCGGGCGTTGATGTTGACCACGCCGCATCTGCAGCGGCATCAGGCGAGATCGGTCGATACAGCACGGCGGCCGGTTTGCCGTTTCGATAGGTCAGGACCAGGCGAATGTCGCCCGCCGCCGGCTCAGCGCGATCGGGGTCGCTTGTGGGAGACGTACCCAGCCTGATATCGACACCACCACCGGTCTTGAAGACACGCCGGAAGTCATCGCCGGTATTCTTCAGTGGCCCGGCGCCGGTGACGTTTAAACCGACATACAGGTAAGCGCCGTCGTAACCCATATTCAATTTGGCAGTCACTTCCCGACTGATGGACGTCGAGGCCGGTGGCCACTCCTTCTCACCAATCGAGCCATCAATGCGCGGGCGGCGTTTGATGAGATAACAGTCGGCCGCCTGAGCGACGACGAAGTTTCGTTTCTTCTCCCTTGACTCATCCCACTCGCGGGTTTTGTGAATCATTTCAGGTGTCACATTGATTTCACCTTCGAACCGTTTGAATTTCTCCAGTCCGGCCACTTCCACAATGCTGATGTGGTTACCGCCGGTGACGATGAAGTACCGGTCGTCGTCTTCGGTACGGGTAAAGAATGCATGGAAATGCTCCTGGCCCTGCGTGTAGCCATCCATGCGTGTTCCACTCTTGTTACTGCCTGGGAAGAACGAGCGTTCCGGGTTGCCCGTGTGGTAGCAAACCTGCCCGGCCAACAGTCCGTCTCTCGTCCAGATGTTCAACTGCCCCGTGTTCGCTGAGATGACCACAAACTCGCCCAGGTCACCCTTTGGTGCGGTTTCATGCCCGGCGACGACGAGCTGGTTCGGGGCATATCCCGGTGCCCATGGAGCAATCCAGAGTCCGCTCACGCCACACCATGCCGGATATCGCCACAATTCTTTACCGTCTGCGTCGATCGCGCGATTCCATCCACCACCGGACATCGTAGCCTTGTAACCCATCTGCAGAAAACTGCCGTCAGAGAAGCGCACGACCCCGCCGCCTTCCGGGCCCATCTGCACTTCCTCGAACAGAGGTACTCCATCCGGGAAGAACTTCTTAACGCGAAAGTATCCCTTGTTCGTCGGCAGACTGAGATCGAGACTGAAGCGACCGACGTACGTCGAGCCTTTTGACTCTGCAAACGTCACTTCGTCCGGCTGTGGCCGCTGGTCACCATTCCGGTCTGCCCAGATGAAATTCAGCTGACCAAGGTTCTTGCCGTCCAGATGCTCCAGAAATTCCGGCGTCCGAAAGAAGTCGCTGGCTGTTGGAGATCCTGCGCCCGCGACGAGTTTCATTTCACGCGTTTCCTCATCCATCAAGTGCACCCAGCCAGCCGGCCGAAACTGCATCTGACTGAGAGGCGTCGTCACAAGATAACGCCGTCCATCAACCATCACAGCGGTCAGATCGTCACGAAACTTGTGGGTGTACCAAGGATTGGTGTACTGATGAACCCGAGTGTTGAACGCCTTAATGCGTGAACGACCTCCGTCGACATCAACTTCGAATTCCATGTCCTTGTAGTACACTCGCGACTTGTCGTAGCGATCCATCGTCCCGCCACCGCCATACTGGGTGTTGCCGAGCATTTCTTTGACAAATGTCCCGTCCGTCTTGAAATGAGACACGCGCTTCGGCCACACATGCGGGTAGACCGCCCACAGATTGTCCTCTTTGTCGATGGTGAAGCTGGTGGCATCATCCAGCTGAGCCGGATTTCTCAGCCCAGGCCCGGCGATACCAGGATCACCGACGGTATGCGAGAAATCGAATCCGCCACCATCCTTCGGTGTGTAAACGCGAATGTTGCTCCGCGGTCGGTCGTAGTCGAAGACGTACAGACTCCCCTTCGAGTCATATTCCATCACACCGGGAATGTGGTGACCGTGGACTCCCGCATCGGAAGTTTCGCCTGTCTGCGGATCGACCTTCACGATCTCACGCCCGGCCACACCGTAGAGATCGCCTTCCGGACTGACGGCGATATCGCCATTCAACTCAGCCACGACCTCGTGTAACAGTTCGCCCGTCGTGGCACTCCGAGTCTCGAGTCGCTGCACCATGATCTGACCTTCGACGGGAGACTCGCCGCCGATGTAACGCAGCGGCGACACGCCGAAGACTTTGCATCGTCTGGCCTGGCCGCGGATTGCGACGCGATCCGGAGTCACGGCACCGATCTGAGCTTCCACGATTCGCAAACGAATAGCTCGAGTCGTGACCTCGCGCCCGAAGTCCACGCAACTGTCGAGGTAGACTGCTCGCGCGTTGTTTCGTATTGAATTATGGGCGCCACTGCGAACAGCCTGTTTATGCGTTGTAATCTGTTGCCAGCCCTCTTCGGCGTTGATATCAATTTCGGCTGCCTCGCCGACATACATATCGATGTGCGTCGTCGCGCCACCAATCTCTTTGATGCCGAGTCCACGCAGCGTCTGCGGATCGTTCCATTCCATCACATAAATGCCAGGATGGTCCGGTTGCAGAATTCGCTCGCGGCGCGCGTCCCAGATTCCAGTCTTTGCATCAACGACGCCGGAGTTTACTCGGATCGCTTCTGGTTCAACGTTCTCGAAGCGACGGCGTAACAGCCGCATACCGCCGAACTTTGCCCGCCAGGAATCGCCGCCCTCCAGAATGCTCCGCGCCTTCTTCTCGGTATCAAACAGGTCATTGGAATTGGCGTCGTCCAGTGATGGTGCCCGTCCGTCGTCAACGGTCCGGTCGCTGAAAGCCAGACCCACGTCTCGGTCTGTGTCGATGAACGTCAGGCGAATCGCTTTAGTCATGAGTCCGGGAGGCGCCGGGATACACTGCCATGGCTTGAATTCCTTCGTGCCAGGATCGAGCGCACGTTTCGACTGGCTGGTAATTACTCCCTGACCGCTATCCCATATCGGCTGCCAGTAGTCAGACTTGCCAGGCAGAGGTGGCATCTCCGGCTTCAAAACACTAATGGCCATGCCGATTTCCGGATCATCCAGATTCGGAAACATCAGGCTTCCCAGAGGCACGGGCTGCTTGAAGACCAGAACAGCGAACTGAGTGGGATGCGACCCGAACGTTGAGGGAATATGGGTAATCCCTTCCGGAGCAATGATTCCCGGGATGAACTCACCCAGCCGGAACAGACCGGCAAAGTCTTTGCGCGGCGTCGTCTTGATCCCGTAAAACTCCTTCGTCTTCACCGACTCACGAAGCTGCGGATAGTTCGCCTTCAGATCCACATTGCTGAAGTGCGTGGCGAGGCTGAAATAGCCAATCGTGTCGTAGTAATTGATATAGATACGATCGCCGCGTGCTGCGCGACCCCGCACCCGACCTCTTCGGTCGTCCGTCCGCGGAATGGAAAACAGGCCATTCAGGCGATTCTTCTCCTTGTCGAACCGGTTGACACCGCCCCCCGTCCAGACAAACAGGTCGTCGCCATTGGTAAACATTCCGTGCTGATGAGCGGCCCAGCCGAATCCGCGCTCCTTTTGGCCTTTAAGGTTTGCCATCAGGGATGAGTGACCGCCTTCCGTCCCGCCGGTTCCGACAAACAGCTTGTCGCCAACCGCACAGACAGCCGTGTGATTAGTGTGATTAGCCAGCCAGCCGTCCTGAGTCCGGTAATTCCACGGCAGGTTATCCGGCGCGTGCATTTCCACATTGGGATACGGAGTGTGCCGATACAGCAGTTGCAGCGGCGGAGCGTGGATCCCGTGCCAGCGATACCGTCCCGGCGGAACCATGTGGCCGCGTTCATCCTTGAGATCCCACTCTTCGAAGTTGTTGCCACCAGTACGTGGAACCTGGGCGACGAGATTACGAATGCGTTTTCCATCCGATCCTTCGATCACGATTGCTACTTCAACGTCTTCCTCCAGTTCATAGTCGAACCCCGCGGGTGGCGGACTGGGAGGCTCTTCAGCGAATTCGGGAATGTTCGCATCGCCCAGGTCGGTGAGCACAGACAGTTCGTAGACTCGGACCTGCTCTTTGCTGGAGTTGGTTGATGAATCGAGCATCAGTTTCAAAGCACGCGTCTTCCGCGGCGTGAACGACAGCAGATGCATCGGACTCTGCTGAAACGGACGCACGTAGTGTTCATCCTGCAGGCTGACACGCCGCCACTTGTCTTTCTCGGCAAGTGCCGGATTGGTGATGTCATCACCGATATACTGGTAAAGCCGCAGTTTGCCGACGCTGCCTCGCAACCGGACGGCGCAAGGCGCGTGCGTCGTATCAAGGTTGAGAATGATCCACGCGGGGTCAACGTCGGTCACCGGTCCGCGCCACGGAATCCCGTCTTCGGAGTACGTGCCGACGTTGAACCATGTCTTACCGCGAGTCAGTTC
>CAYSJO010000224.1:0-6459 GCA_964431285.1 uncultured Planctomycetaceae bacterium | reverse complement strand
AGCGTCCCGGCGGCGGCAGGAATCTCGACCCGCGCGCCACTGGCCAGTGTCACCAACACAACGCCGGCAGCCTCTGATGTGCGTGACGCCAGGTCCGGCATCCGAGGCAGAACCGGAACAAAAGCCGCCGGGCGACGGCTGACGGTACCGGACCGCAGCTTCTTCCGCCACTGATAAAATAACGCCTGAGAGACGCCTTCCCGCCGACAGAACTCACCCACCGTGCCGTCCCAGCTCTCGAACTGCAGCAGCCGAGCCCGCCACTGCTCCCACAGACCTCGATCGATCGTTCTTGCCATTACCAGGTCTCCCCACTTCAAGGCAGAAACCCGGCACACTACCGAACCTGTCAACAATGGCTCTCATGAACGCACACGCCCGAGCGGAAATCGGAAAGCTCATCCACACCATCCTCCGAGTCTGAGACTCCCGCTCCAAAAGAGCAGGATCCTTTGATTGGATACACTGGCAATCTGGCTGCTGCGCTAAGGCAATCGATTGCCGATCTCGAAAATGCTCGACTGGAACCGTTTGTTGACCGCATGTTTCCGCAGGGGGAATTGCGGCATCCGCAGGCAGCCGTCTGTCGCAGTCAGTTGCTCTCTCGGTTGAAACAGCATCCAACGATGGTCGAGCAGATGAAAAATGATTTCAGCGCCGTGCTGGAATCCAGGCAGATTAATCGCGTCAGCGGAATGTCGGCCAGCATCACACTGTAGGGCGGAGATATCGAAGTGGGACGTAAAGGCCAGACGATGCAATTGCCGGATCGGACGTTCCGCTTTGAACGGATTAATGACTCGTGGCGATTCGCTGATCAGACGGCTGCCTTGCGAGCATCCCAGAAGAAAGTTGCCGCGATGAAACCAGGCTCTCTGTCGGAGTTTGGCGCTGCCGATCACATTGTCATGGAGTGCTTCGGGGATCGCTGGCGTTTTCTGGAGTTCTGAGCGAAGTCCACCGCTGGAATGCATCAACATCGAATAGCTCGAATTGCAGGAGTCCACTATGACCCGTCCACGTCGCGACCGAGGCTTCTCGTTGGTGGAACTCGTCACCGTTCTGGTGATCATCGTCGTCGGACTTTCCATCGGCCTGCCGTCGGTATTGAAGGCCACCGCCGATGCGAGACGCGATCAGTGCAAATCGAATCTCAAGATGATTGGGCTGGCTCTTCACAACTACCACGATGTCTATAACACGTCGCCTCCCGGATGGACCGGCCACTTTGCCGAGGCCGGCACCCTGCCTCGATTCGGTTGGAACGTCGCGATACTTCCATTTCTGGATCAAGCGCCGCTCTTTGAGCAGCTGGACATGCAGCATCATCGCATGGAAGACCGGGATCTGCTGGTCACCGCACTTCCCGGACTGCGATGCCCGGCCGATTCAACACGCGCGGTGAATTCGCTGAGAGGATCATTCGGAACTTCGAATTACTCTTGGAATTGTGGTCCGGTGGCACCTCCACGCTGGGCGGATTCAGATTTCGCGAGCGTCTGGCCCGGGCAGCCTCCCACTCCACGGACCACCAATGGCATCTTCTTTCTGAACAGTCAGACGCGCTTTCGCAGTGTTCTGGATGGGTTATCCAACACGCTTTCCGTTGGAGAACGCTCTGTGCAGTCGCGAGCCGGGCTGTGGATGGGAGTCCGCGGAAACGAGTACGAAGACGACCAAGTGACCGACTGCAGCCCGGGCAACGAAATCAACACAGGCGACAATTCCTATTCGAGCCGACATCGCGGCGGCGCCAGTTTCCTGATCATGGATGGCACGGTCCGCTTCATCAACAACGGCATCCAATCACGTGCCGGGGCCGGGCAGGACATGGGGACCTATCAGAAGCTGTCGCATCGCAGCGACGGAAACTTCGTCGACTTCTAGCGTGGCACCCGTCACGCTGCTGGCGGAATCGCGCGCTGAGGGGCTCGGTAGGTGACGGCGTGACTTCTTCAGCAGGCCGTACATATTGTGCCTTTTCGCGATTTCCGTGGCCTTCCGTCCGCGCCCGGAAACGGTTGCGTCAGGTCGACCGAGTTTGAATGGCAGCATCAGGTCAGCAGCGCTGTGACCACGTGTGAGGGGCCTGTCTGCGACATCAGTTTTACCTGGCGAGCACTGCGTTCGATTTGATACATCACTCGCGTCCACTCGAAATTCGCCTGTTGCGAGTGTTCAGAAAGCACTTCACCGGCGCCATTCACGCTGCCAGCGATGACTAGCCGTCGTGGTGCTGTCAGAGACGCCAGATGCGGGATATCACCCACCGTCCTGAGGATACCGGGCACCATGATTCCCAGTCGCTGCTTTTCATACGGCACGTCGCTGACATAACTGGCCAGTCCGCCCACCGTGGCAACTCTGTCAATTCTCGGATCGAGTGCTGCTGCTCCGAGTGCCACCAGGCTGGCGGAACCCACGCCGATCACAGCCGTCGATTCCGGGAGTCCGCCGGCGTGTTCGTCGACCGTGTCAAGAAGACGAGCAACATCGTGAATCCACTGTCCGAGCAGCGGGCGTCCCGCCCATAAAGACCACTCGCCGGAGTTGTGATCCGGTGCGCGGCCGATGGAATCTCCTCGGTTTGTGGTGGCGCCGGTTGCCCGCAGGTCCGCTGCGACCACATCCCAGCCGCTCTTCAGCAGCTCACTGCTCAGGCCGTTGGTCGACGCTTTGCGACAGTTGTCCAAGTCGAGCAGAACGGCCACGCCCTTCCGTTTCCCGTCCGTGATGTCCCGCGTGGCGAATACGGTGATGCCACGTTCTGGATTGAACTGAATCGACTGCTTCTTCCCGTCGTCGTCGGTAGCCACCTGAACATTCAACGGACTGCGTCGCGGGAATCGGCCGAGGGCTCTGGGCAGAGACTCCCGCATCTTCATTTCTTCCGCTTCCCAGTGTTCCGGGTGTTTGGGTAACGGTCGTCGCTGAAGTATCCTGCGGCTCTGGGCTGCAGCAAATTGCGGCAGTGTGACGAAGTCGTCCGGACGGCTGTTGCCGGGGAAGCACCGCAGCACTTCGGCTTCTTCTGTATCGAATTCCGGTTCATCAATCGGTGAGCCGTCACCTTCTCCTTTGAGGTGCCGCGTCATCCAGCCATACATGGCTTCGCGCATCGGCTGGTTGTAATCGTGCTTCGATTCGAACGTTGCATGCCGAGCGTTCTCTTCGACGTTGAACAGGCGGAAGACATGCTTCGCCTTTTCCAGCGACTTCTTCGCTTCGCCAATTGAAAACTGAAACGAGTCTCGCGATGCATTGATGAGCATCAGAGCTCGCGGAGCAACCAGTGACAACACGCCCCATTCTTCTGTGTAGCTCATTGCACCGGGCACGACTTCGCACATGCAGCAGGCCGCTCCCAGATAGGACTGATACGTACCGACCGAGCACGTGGGGACATCACACTTGAATCGCTCGTCGAACGCTCCTGCATACATCGTCTGGTTGCCACCGCCACTGGCGCCGGTGATACCGATCCGTTCGGCGTCGACTTCGGGCCGCGATTGCAGGTAATCGACAGCGCGCATGTTCTCATAGACCTGCAGACCAGACAGCGGCAGCCCTGTTGGATACAGAGTGGCAGCCACCATCTCACCGTGGTATTCACCCAGAGCTGGACCGAGTCCGCGTTCGCCCGCACCAAAGCAATCGACCATCAGCACAAAGAAGCCCAGCTTTGCCAGGCCGATGCAACGTGACTGAACCACCGGTTCCGACTTGGCGAGTCTCCAATGCCCATGCACGCATAGCACGGCCGATCGGCGTTCTTCACCATCAGGGACATATGCGTTGGCGGTCATCAGGATGCCTGGTCGCGTCTGCAGCAGAAGTTTCTCGATGCGATACCCATCACGTTTGACTGCACCGACGATGCGAGGCTCAAGCGGGCAATGCTCTTTCGGAAACCCGCCCCACGACTTGAGCAACTGGTTTCTCAACTTGCGTTTCTGCGACGCCCACGCATTCAGTGACTCCGGCAGTGTGTCGCGCTCCCGCATGGCCAGCACGTTGTTTTGAGTGAACGTCAGAAACTGACGAGACAGGTCGGGGGCTTCCGTCTGTGGCATGAGCAAACTCCAAGGGAACAGGTTGAATTGTGACGCCTTCAGGCGACATTCCAGAGCTTCAGGTGACGAGTGCACGCCAGCCGCCAGCACAATACTCCATCGAGTGCTGTCGAATCGGGCATCGTCTGATCGAGCGGAACCTGGGCGAACTGGCATCAATTCATGATACCGCGATCGAAACTTTCCTGAAGGACGACGCCGGCCAGTAGCGACACATCATCTTCGGCGAAGCGATGGCAGTTGGCCGTTTGCCCAGCGTTCATTCATCGAGCTGTCGGCTGGCGTCGACAGGACATGCACATCGAAGGATCGTCCCTCGTTGACTCGCATCGATTTGGGTTCCAGCTTCATGAACTGGTTGATTTTCATCTGCGGCAGATACCAGTCCACATACTGACCACCCGCCGTCACGACGACGACGTAGTACGCCATCTCACGCAGTGGAGAGATATTGCGCAATTGCGCCTCGATGTTCATGGCCCGGCCGTTGCTCTCGGCATAGACATCGATGCCCGCAAGATTCGTCTGGCGGCTGATGATGCCTGGCCGGTCGTTGGGATCCTTCGGGAACTTTGCCCTCTTCAGTGCCGTGTTGAAGGTCGGCACAAAGCTCCTCTGAATAGCATCCGGCGACAAACCGAACAGTTCTTCGAACTTCTGCAGGCGGACACGGTTTGGCACGTCGCTGAGCGGCTCAAGCGTATTCAAATACTTCAGATAGTCGGCATACTCGCGACGATGTTTGCTGACCAGCAGCCAGTGCATGCTCCATGCGTGCAGATACGCCTCGCCCGCGAAAATGTCTCCGCGGAAGACAGCGTCGGTCGTCACGACGTCTGACCAGGACATCCCCCGCGGTGGTCCGCCGGCTTCCATCAGCAGCTTCGCATACTGCGCGTTCAGCTGCTGCGGATCGCTGCGGACGCTGTCGCCGTTTCCTTCGAACCCGGTCGCGATGCCTTCGGCAAACCACACGGGAATCGGAGCCAGTCGCGACAACACACGCGTGTTGAAACACTGCTGGTGAATCGCCTCATGCAGCGGTGTCGCAAACGTGTAGCACTCGCTCATGCGCACGTAGAGGAAATTCGTCAACGACGAATAGAAACCGGCGATGTTTCCGGCAGACAGGCCGCGTCCACCACTTTGTTTGGTCGTGTAGTCCTCAAAGTCGTCATCCGTTTCAAACAGAAGCACGACAAGCGGGAACGTCGGTTCATCACGTGGCACACGCATCGAAGTGCAGAACCGCTTGAACTTCGCCTCGATCCCCTTCATGTAACGAGCCGCCTTACGCAGGTTGGCCTGCACGCGCCCCTCAGACGACTTTGGCAGTGGAGCGGGCAGCACGATGCCGATCACATATTGGCCAAGCACAGTGCCTCGGAAGTTCTCTTCACCGAATTCGTCCTTCAGCCGTTGGAGCATAGCCGCTGGAGCCATTGGTTTGGGGTCCGGCCCCGGGACGCGTTTCTGCACGGCTTCCTGAGGAATAATCCTCAGTGAACCATCGCCAAGTTCCAGGGCGATCGCCCCCTGCCCCGCGCCATACAGACGAGCTTCGACATCAACCACCTTGCCGTCTTCGTCCACGTAACGAAACTCGTCGGCGGTAACGTTGCGTGCTGACACGATCAGCATCACAAGCATCAGCCATAGAACCGTTCCGGCATTCACGGGTCGCGTGAAGATGTGCATCCGCTCTCTTTCGGTCATGAAATAGTCGCGCTGGCAAGTCATCGAATGGCCACAACGACAAAGACTTCTTTTCAACCCGCGCCGCGAATGATACTACCAGGCTGTAAGATGATTCTCACCTCTGTCGGATTCCGGCAGTGGTCCGCACCCGAGATTCCATTGACGTGGTGAGTCATGATCTGGACGGCTCTGGGAATCTTCATGATCGTGATGGTCGGCAGCGCGTGCGCGCTGTTCGGTTTGAGTGCCGGTATGGACTCGGTTGCCAGGTTCGAAAGTCACGATGCCGAACTCACATGCTTCCATTGCGGGCGCCCGACCGAAGTTGGTCGCGAGTGCTGCCAGCAATGCGGGAGGGAATTGCAGTAAATGATGCTCATCAGCCCGATTTTTATTCTGTTTGTTGTCGTCGTCGTCATCGGGGTTGTATTCGGTCTGCGAGCTGCGATCGGCGGACGAAAATCCGGTGGCAATGCCCCAGAGCCACCAGCAGCCGCCGGAGTGTTACTCAACTGCCCACATTGCGGTGAGGAAACGGAGGCGGCTCGTGGACCGTCAGGTCTCAATTTTCGGGTAGAGGCGTTTGAGTTTTGTTCTGGCTTTGGCAGTCGTGAACTGCCAGTCCACTCCGGTCTGGGCTTTGTTGCGTTCTTCGGCCCAGGGCGTGGCGCGGGACTGGACTTTCGAC
>CAYSJO010000223.1:0-8410 GCA_964431285.1 uncultured Planctomycetaceae bacterium | reverse complement strand
GTCTTCGTAATCACTGCCGAGTCGACCTCAATGATCACTCCCGCTCCTTGTTATCGACGATCACTCTGAGAATCGTCAGGTCGCACGCTGGATGCTGACGCAGGCATTTTGCCAGACCGAGATTCTGGAAGCCGAGTCGATCGAACAAGCCGTCGAATAGTGGGACAGGCGACGCCTCGACTGTGTACTCCTGGACGGTGCCATTTCCGGGTTTGAATCGGCCCTCGCGGAGCTCACCCAAAAACACCAGACGACCGGAATTCCACTTGTTTTGCTCGTCAGTGTGCCGGACGAACTGCAGCGGAAAATCGGGGTGGCACAGGGTGTCGAGAACTGGCTCGTCAAAGAGACGCTGTCCGCGCAGAACATCGAGATGATTGTTCGGAAGGCGATGGAAGTCTCTTCCTTGCGGCTGATGCTTGAGGGGCAGAGTCGTGGACTGGATCGCCTCCGCAACGAATTGTCCGTGGCGGCTATGACGCCTCCGCCGTTGCCTCCGACCGTCCTGGACATGGACAAGCCACAACCCGTGTTGGAAGAAGAGGAGCAATTCGAAACCGCGACTGGTAGCGATTCGCAGGAACTGTCAGCCAGTGCGCCGCATACCGAAGACAGCACGGAGCGACGCAGTGGCACGCAGCTCGTTCGTCCCAGGCTGATCACCAGTGGATTCGGCACGCCAACTGCTGAAGAAGACGAACTGGCCAGGCAGATTCAGTAGAACCTTTTGCCGCCTGGCTCACCATTCGTCCACGGTTACGACATCGCCGGATTGTCAATTCCGGCTGACAAGACCGGTGGCGATTATTACGACTACCTGCCTACGGCGGATGGTCTGCTGACGATTACCATTGGCGAATGCAGCGGCAACGGACTCGCTCCGGCCATGTTTATGGCTTCGCTACGGGCGTATCTGCGGGTGCTGGTTACGTCCGCAATAGATGCGTCGGATGTCGTCAGTCGCGCAAACACGCTCATCACCGAAGACATCGGTGAGGAAGAATTTCTCGTCACACTGCTACTGGTGCAGGTTGACCAGCTGACGCGATCAGTACGATATTCGAGTGCTGGGCATCAGGCCCATTTGGTCAAGCGTGACGGGTCCACCGAAGTACTGCCAAGTACGGGAATGCCCATGGGCCTTCGGACGGAAACGGTGATCCCGGACGGGACGACCTGCAAACTGCATCCCGGTGATGTGCTGCTGCTGACGACCGATGGTGTGCAGAAAATGACATCCGCATCGGGCGAGAAGTTTGGCACCGAACGAATGCTGAATGTCGTCAGCGAAAACCGCGAACTTCCCGCGCGCATCATCGCCAACTACCTGCGCAACGCTTGCGTCGAATTCGCCGACCCGCAGCCGCAAACGGACGACATGACGATCGTGATCGTCAAAGCATCGGCGGATGAGCTATAGGGTGATCAACGCCCGGCCCGCGGCCGGGCGATCAGCTCTTCATGAAAGGTTCAGCCCTCAGCCGTTGCTCCACTCTCCACGAGCCGCTTGCGCGTAATGTTCCAGTGCTGCTGGATAACCTGCGCGGCTTCGGCACCCGTTGCCTGACCACCCTCGATCAACCGGATTCCCTTGTCGCGCGCTTTTCCCTCTTTAGCAGACCACTTCTGGACGCGTTTCATTTCGTCTTCGACGGACAGATCTTCGCCGATCAGTCGGAACTTGAGTGCGCCGATCTGTAGCACCTGCCCGGCCCGTAACAACGTCTTCTCCGAAACGCGTTTGCTGTTGATCCACGTTCCGTGCTCGCTGCCCAGGTCTTCAACAAGAACACCTTTTCCCGTCGGTTCGAGGGAACAATGCTGTTCGCTCACCGTGCTGGCACCATGCCTGATATGACATTTCGGCCCGCTTCCAAACACAACCTTGCTCTCGGGCAGCATCATCTTCTTGCCCTTGCTCTTGCCCGTCAGCACCCGCAGCACGCGCAATGAGCTTTCCAGCGCGGCTCGGGACATGGGAGCCCCCACAATCGAGAGCGAACCATTTTGCTCAGTCCCACATCGCGGACACTTGCGCCAGTCGCCCTCCACGTTCGACAATCGATAGAACGTCGAGCAACTCGGGCACTTGATCGTGACGAATTTAAGCGGCTGAAGAGCCCCTTTGCCCGACTCGTTGAGATTCGAACCATGCACCACGAACTCATGGATAGTCTGATTCGGGACCTGCACTCGCTCATTGCAATTCGCGCAGGTCGTGTGCTTGCCACGGTTGGACATCTTCTCCTTGAGGCGGCTGCCGCACTGACACTCGAATCGAATCACGCCCAGGTCGTTCTTTTCATCCTCGATCATCCGCCACACATTGTCAGCGACTTCACGCATCATCTCCGGCAGCACTTTCGAGTCCCACGGTTTGACCAGGTAGCCGTCGGCTCCAACACGCTCCGCCAGATTGCGAGCGGAATCGAGGTCGATCTCCGTCACCATGATGATGGGGACGCGACGGTGTTGCTGCTTGAGCTTCTCGCAGATCTCAAACCCGCTCTCACCGGTCAGAATTACTTCCATCAGAATCAAATCCGGCGGTCGCATCCTCACGACACCCTGAGCCTGTCCACCGTCCTTGGCGACGCTGACCTCAAACCCACGTGGTTGCAGGGCTTCCTTCGTGGTTGCAAACCAGGCAGGGTCATCGTCGATGAGCAGTATCTTCTCAAGCGGAGCCTTCGAGTATTCCAGCAGTGTTTCATCGGGAAGCATGGTCCGACCTCGCGTGCCAACCGTGAGATACTGAAAATGTCATGAAAAACCGCAGTCAGCACAAATCAGCATACGCTGCGGTTCACCGAAAACAAGCGGAGTGGGTTGCTGGCTCCGTTGACAATGATGGTCCGGGGTGAGGCTGACGTGGTGCAGGGGCGGTGCGAATTGGCTTCCTCAATTCGGGAGAATCTGCAACGCTACCCGGGACTTGCTTGACACTTCGCCAGATCGGCGGTGTAATCAGCGTCGACTTTGCGGGTTGTATGAGCCGAAGAACCGATTGGGTCCGGTTGGTTCCACACGCGCAAAGTTCCCTCCTACTGAGTCCTACCTTCTTTCGTTCGTTTGCTGGGTCCTTGCAACTTTTCCTGTGTGACACCTCGCGGTTTGTGTGCGCTGACTGAGTTGACTCTGCCACAAGAGGGGTCTTGTGACAGATCAGTCTGGGCGGCCGGGAGCAACGTCATTCAGGATGCTGCTGTTCTGACACCGGTCCCCTCTTTTCGCCGGTTGTTACAGACAGAGGCAGGTGCTGGAATGACTGGGTCTACAGACATCACACGTGTTGTCATTTCCGGGGTCGGAACTGTTTCTCCGATCGGCATCGGCAATGAATCGTTCTGGGACAGCCTCATCCAGGGCAGGTCCGGAATTGGCCCATTGCAATCTGTTCCGAGTCAGGGATTCCCATCGCGGATCGCCGCTGAAATCCCGGACTTTGATCCGCTCGATTTCATTCAGTGCCGCAAGTACATCAAGCTGATGTCGCGCGACATTCAGCTCGGAACAGCTGCCGCTTCAATCGCAATGAACGACGCCGGACTGGAAAGTGGAGCCTTCGATCCTGATCGTCTGGGGGTCACCTTCGGGGCCGGCCGAATTTCGACCCAGCCGGCTGAACTGGCCGAGGCCGCCTCGACCAGTGTCGACGACAGCGGTTTCGATGCGACTCGCTGGGGCGAAGACAACCTGGGCCGGATCGCTCCGCTGTGGCTGCTGAAGCAGCTTCCGAACATGCCGGCCTGTCACGTGGCGATTCAGCATGACGCCCGTGGCCCCAACAACACGATCACAAGCCGCGACTCGTCCGCTCTGCTGGCTCTGGCCGAAGCGGTCCGCGTGATTGAACGCGACGCCGCCGATGCCGTCATCGTGGGGGCCTGCAGTGCGAATATTCAGCCGGTTGACCTGACCAAGCTGAACCTGTTCGAAAACCTGTCCCGCCGCGAAGACGACCCGAAAGCCGCATCACGTCCGTTCGACATGACGCGCGATGGTGCCGTCCTTGGCGAGGGTGCAGCCGCATTTGTCATTGAGCGATACGAACACGCACTCAATCGTGGCGCCACAATTTATGGCGAAGTTCTAGGTGTCGGCGCTGGGTGTGACGGAGCTGGTTACTCAAACGGTTCTGGTGGGCGTGGTGTCGCTCGATCCATTCAGTCTGCTCTACGACGGGCCGACATCGAACCGCGTGATATCGGGCACATCAACGCGCATGGGCAAAGCACTCAACGCGACGATCTGGTCGAAGCTCGCGGCTACTACTGGGGCCTCGGAGACTCGGCTGCCCGCATCCCAGTGACGGCTTTGAAAAGCTACTTCGGTCACTTTGAAGCTGGTTCCGGAGCTGTCGAACTGGCCGGCACGCTCATGTCTCTGCGTCATCAGATGCTGCCAGCCACATTGAATTATCACATTCCAGATCCGCGCTGCCGTCTGAATGTCATACACGACGGCCCCATGGAGCTTCGCAGCCCGACCGCTATGACGATCAACCGAACGTCAATGGGTCAGAGCGCCGCCGCCATCATCCGGGCGATCTGACGGCGAAGGTGCGAACCAGACTACTGTGGCTCGGAATCAGTGCACAATGAGTGCGGTCGAACGCAAGTACCTGCTATGTGCCGGACCCATTACGTGTTGCATGTGTGACTTGATCGTCACCCTTTGGGGACAATCGAGCGGATACTGGGCTGGCGACTACGGCGATGTCACCGAAGGCAATCCGATTCCTCGCTGGTTGCTGCAACAACACCCGGGCGCGCTGGTCATTGCGATCATTGTGTGGATCGCAACCTTCAGTGGTGCAATTCTCTGGCTGAGCGACAGACCCGCGAACATCATCGCAGGAAGCGTCGTCCTCGGACACGCGTTCGCTGTCTGCACATGGTGGGTCAACGACGGAATTCCAGGCATCCTCGGAATCGTCTGCCTGCTGCTGTTTGTGCGGTGCTATGCTCACTTGTTCGAACAGCCGCAGAACGCGGTCGTCCAACGGGCTGACTGATCAGCCTTCGCTGCGCGGGGCGCGTTGCCGCAGGACCTCGCCAATGACGTAGCTGACACGCACCAGTTCACGTTCAGTGACCAGCCCTTCCAGTCGCTCTTCAATACCGGGCTCGATGTGCCATTGCCCCAGTACGTCGAACATCTCACTGATGCGCCAGTCTTCCAGTCCGAACTGCATCTTCAGATCCCAGGCGTCTTCCGGGTCCATGTCTTCAAACTGACTGACCAGCAGAAAGTCGCCTTCGTTCGACAGGCTTAAGTGCAGGTTGCGTAACTCACCGGGCAGAAACGAATCGACCAGTACGTGGCACTGCTTCGGACCAGTGATCATGCAGTGCGTGATGACCGTTGGCTCTTCTTCAGCGATACGAGCGGCCGTTTCGCACATGGCATAAACGATGCTCTCGTCAATCAACGATGCCTCGTGCGGACGACGTGAACTGTGGCGACTCCAACAGTCCGCCAGCAGATCAAGCTGGACGTGCGGAGTCACTCCCTGAAGAAACGGGACTTCGGTCAGATAGCCGAAGACTTCATTGCCGTCCTCAACCTGACGTGACAGCACAATCCGTTCGAGCGTCTCTTGAAAAGCGACTCGGAACGCAAGGTACGTCAGGTCGTTGCGCGGCAGGTTGTCACCACTGATATTGAGCATAGGAGCCATGCTCATATTGACGTTGGGAAAACTCAACCGTTTCCCCACGGCAACATGAAAAAAAAAATGTGCCACCGACGGCGCGCTGGACTGACGTTGCACACGGAAGAGTCAACGCAGTTGGCAGTCGCATTCTGATGCGTTAAACCGCGCGTCCGTTCCCGAAAAACCTGACGCTCTGACAGGAAATACCAGCCTGTCTGGAAAGTTACATTCGAGCAAAAGGAGCAATAAAGCCGTCTCCCTGGATGATGTCCACGAGCTCTGGCCATCGACACTCAGCCCTCGACCGACCCCCCACACTGCGATTTCCAGCGGAGCCAGTGGTCAGCCAGAACAATCGCTCCCATTGCTACTGCCATCGGAACAAAGCGCGGCAACAGGCATGGGTCATGCCGACCTTTGGTGCGAATCGTTGTCGGCTCACCAGACGACGAGACAGTCGGTTGCTCCATCGGAAGACTGCTGGTTGGTTTA
The DNA here is from genome assembly GCA_964431285.1 of uncultured Planctomycetaceae bacterium. GTDB lineage: Bacteria > Planctomycetota > Planctomycetia > Planctomycetales > Planctomycetaceae > CAUZFZ01. The sequence continues at coordinate 2,259 of CAYSJO010000223.1, read as the reverse complement.
ACGGCGGCCCGCATGACGATCGGTCGACCGGAAGTAATGCCGCCCAGCATGCCGCCGTGCCGGTTAGTCGCGGTGGTGATTTCGGACCCGTCCGAATCGGAAGCGCCTTCACCAGGGATAAAGGCATCGTTATTCACACTGCCGCGCATCCCAACGCAACCGAAACCGATGCCGTATTCGACACCAAGTACCGCGGGCAGGCTGAACAGCGCTTTCCCCAAATCAGCTTTGATCTTGTCGAAGACCGGCTCGCCAAGACCAGCCGGCACACCGGACGCGACGATCTCTGCAGCTCCACCAATCGAGTCGCCCTCGTGCCGCACTTCGTCGATCAATTCCACCATGCGCGCGGCGCACTCAGCATCGGGGCAACGGACAATATTCGGTTCTCCGTCTGGAAGAGTCTCGACCTGATCGAGCGTGACGGCTTCCGGCTCGTCGATTGTGGCTCGAATGTCCCCGACCTGGACCACGTAACCCACAACGCGCCCGCCGAACTCGTTCGCGATCAGCTTCTTGGCAACGACACCAGCGGCTACACGTACGGACGTCTCCCGGGCACTGGATCGTCCACCACCGCGATAGTCGCGAAACCCATATTTGGCGTCGTAGCCGAAGTCGGCGTGTCCGGGACGGTACTTGTCTTTGATCTCGCTGTAGTCACGACTGCGCTGGTCCGTGTTGCGAATTAAAATGGCCAGACTGGTTCCCGTGGTGCGGCCATCAAATACGCCCGACAGGATCTCCGGCGCGTCGGCTTCGTCGCGTTGCGTCACAATCCGACTCTGCCCGGGACGGCGTCGACTGAGGTCCGCGGTGAAGTCTTCAACGGAGAGCTCTAGTCCCGGGGGAACGCCATCGATGATGACGACATTGCCGGGACCGTGGCTCTCGCCAGCCGTCGTGATGCGGAAAAGTTGTCCGAATGAATTGCCTGCCATCCCTCTATTGTAGCCAGACACGGCGCAATTTCATCGACGGCAAAACAACTGGCACGCGCCGTGCTTGAAGCTCCGCGGCGTTGGTCAATCAACGCCGACAACGTCGGGCCGGCGCTTCCATGTCTGAGTGGCCTGTTCAAACGCATGAGCGATCTGCAGGACTCCGAAGTCATCGTTGTGGCGACCAACAATCTGCACTCCGACCGGCATGCCAGACTCTGTGAATCCACAGGGAACAGAAATCGCCGGCAGGCCGATGGCTGAGATGTAATAGCAGGATTTCATCCAGTCGATGTACGTATCCAGTGTCTGACCATTGATCTCGCTGATGTAGGGCTGATCAATGGAGAACGGTGGCACCTGGCTGACTGGCAGAATCAGGAAATCGTGCGTCTCCATGAAACGTCGCACGCGGTGATACAGTTGTGTTCGTTTCATCTCTGCGCGCGATAGGTCTGGTCCGGAGAGTTTCTGTCCGGCCTCGACGTTCCAGATGATAGTCTCTTTGATCTGATCACGATCCGTTTGAATCAGGTCGCGGAAACGCAACTCAAACTTCCACGCCCGCCACGCTTTGAACACTTCGTCGGCATCCGCGAAATTCGGCTGATCATCGACGACCTCGCAGCCGAGGTCGTTCTCAAAAGCTGCGCGTTGTCCGTCAATCGCAGCGGTCACGGCGGAATCGACGGGCAGTTCGCCAAAGTCTCGACTCCACGCAATGCGAACACCGCGAAAGTCGCGGTCCAGCGACTCGGCAAATCGTGTTCCAGGCTCAGCTACCGAGATGGGCGATTTTGGATCGGGGCCCGCGATCGTGCTCAACATCAGTGCCGTATCGGCAACCGTTCGCGCCATTGGTCCCTGCACAGAAATCGGAAACCAGCCGACTTCGGACGGATATACGGGCACCCGACCGGGAGACGTACGAAACCCGACGACATTGCAGTAGTTCGCCGGGTTGCGGAGTGAACCGCCAGTGTCACTGCCGTCAGCAATCGGAAGCATCCCGCACGCGAGAGCTACGGCCGCTCCGCCGCTGCTGCCGCCACACGTCTTTGTGGTGTCGTATGGATTCAGTGTCGCTCCGAAGACTTCATTGAACGTCTGGGAACCCGCACCAAACTCAGGAGTATTCGTCTTGCCTAACGTGATCGCCCCGGCGTCGCGCAGCCGCTCGACAATCTGTGCGTGTTCTTGTGTTTCGATTTCGCTGTAGATCGGCGACCCGAATGTTGTCATGATGCCTTTCGTTGTGACCAGGTCTTTGTGAGCATCCGGAAGCCCATGCAGCGGACCAATAGCCTCTCCTCGTGCG
>CAYSJO010000222.1:0-15838 GCA_964431285.1 uncultured Planctomycetaceae bacterium | reverse complement strand
CATTCCTGCTGCCAGACCGTTGCGAAGGACAACGTCATGCGCAATACGTTTTTGAGCGTACGCCGTGAGGGTTTTCCCGCATCCTTGAGGCATCGCACGGGTGAAAAGCTGCCGGTTGCCATCAGCAGGTCAAACGTGTCGTCCGCACCGATCGCTCGGAGACGCAGAGCACATCCACGAACATCCAGAGCGGCGTCATCCTGATGTAGACAGTTCGAGAATCTTGCTTCGACTCGGAACTTACGGCCGGCAGAGAAAAAATGATTCTCTGGTACTTCCGACGTCCGTCGATCGTCGGTTGCAGAGTGAATCGTCAGGTTTCCACAAGGCGCGACTCCCTTTTCATAGAATGGTCGCCGTCCATCGAGTGGAAACCTCATCAACGGCAGACTGACGAGCATTTCATAGACAGTCAGGTCTTCACGCACGTCTTCAACGTTCTCAGTTGACGAGCCGTCCTCATGTCGCAGCAATCGGTAAGTCGCGGGGACGAAAATAAGTCCCTGGCAGCCGTAGGCGAATTCCCACAGGGAGTACTCACCCGACAAACCGTTCACAAACGACGTGATTGCAAAGCCACCGAAAACCAGCATGAAAATGACACCGATTCCCTGCCAGTGCCAGTCCTTGCCGACTCCCAGCGCAAAGAAGCTGAAGAGAGCCATCGTGATGACCCAGCCACCTAATTGTCGGGTCGAGTCATTCACGATGTCATTCGTCAAATAGTCGTAATTCTGATTCGTGAAAAGCTCAGCGGCCCGCTCGGGGTGCAGGAGAGTGCCAGCTCCCAGTGACATGAAGACAAGGAACTGGACAACCCCCAATGTCCATAGCTGCGGTGGGCGATTCTGTGCGATTCCAGCATCGTCCTGCGGCGGGTCCTCACTCTTCGCGATGAGCCAGTACCAGGCATTCACGATCCCGAGCAGCGCCAGCATCGACGCGCCGAACATCATGGAAAGTTTCCCGGCGTGACTGCCAACTTCGTGGCGTGCATCGAAAGACATTACGGCAACGGCCAGCCACCAGGCACTGATCATCGCCCAGAGTGTCCACGCCGTTGTCTTGCCCGGAATCGCACGAAGCATGCTGAAGCACAGCCCCAAAGCCAGGATGAGTCCTCCCGCAAGGAAGCCATGAGTGAGATTCCATTCGGAGACTCCAAGACTGCTGCGCAGCATCGCGATTGTCGTGAAGGCCGTTACCAGGACAAAAATGCGTGCCAATGGTCTCCGGATCGATGGGCTGACGAGTCCAAACAGCGTGAAAAGAGCGACCGCCAGCATGCATGGTCCCGCCAGCCGAATCTGGTCGGAAGCAATGTCCCACACAATCGGTCGTGTCTGTCGGGCGTTGAGGATGATGCGTCGAAGTTCGCGGGGCGGACTTTGAGAGTCCTCCTGTGAGCGCATCCATTCAGATAGCTCCTAAGACGGGCGACTGAATTCATCAATGGCCTGAATCCAGTTGTGGATGGCGTCCTGAGCATCCTCTGGTGGCGCCGGAGTCGCCGACAGAATCCAGTCTTCTACTGACTCCCAGTCGGGACTGTAGGCCCACCAAGCAAACAATGGAGTGGAAACTGACTCGCCTCCGGGCCCAATTCCAGAAACGCTGTTGGCAGAGACGAAGCCGTGGTCGGTGGTCTCATCGCGTGCCGCATCGGAAGTAAGGAGATAGGCACGAACAGAATCCGGAGCCGGGGCAATGTCCTGCAGCCCGAGTACCCAGTCGTACAACTCGTCTTTGGGTTGGTCGACGGTGATGGGAGCGTGCTCGCCACGCTGAAGCTGAAGGAGAGTTTCCGGACAAATCAGACTCATCATTCCGGCTGTCGCGAAAATGAATGCCTGTGAAATCAAAAGATTGGAAATTTGCGCCGCATTTCGTGGGCCACCATCCACTTTGAATGAATCTGGAAGCATGACTGACAGGAAAGTCCTGAACAGTACAGTCAATTAAGGCCACTATGCGACCACTATTCACGCTAGCTGGGGTGTATGGGTGTTGCACGGAAGATTTTCGCAACTTGCCTGAAACTGCTGGGAACACGGTTCCGTCTTCTGCAATTCGATGAGGCGACGCGCGATTCCCACGGGCCGAAGCGAAAGAAAGTGCTGGCACTTTGGGACAATTGAGGAGTGGCGATAGCGCCGGTTGCTGTTCTGCTGGTGTCGCAGGTCACGCGTCTCGTTGGGCCTGAATCTCTCAGTCGCGGCGACGGTGAGGGCTGCATCGAACTCACGATTCCGTTTGAATACGGATTGTCCCCCACGCATCACTTCCCGCGCGCGTTGTCACGCGGCGAATCGTCCGAATCATGTGCCAGCGAGTGGCAAGGAGATTGAAATGGGTTCGATGAGACCAACGCTGTTGCCAAATCGTCGCGACTTCATGGCCAGTGTTGCGACCGGCGCGGCGACCTTCGGTGGTTCGCATTTCCTGTCTGCTGCAAACGCGGATGAGACGAGTGGTGGTCTGATTGTTCATGGTACGTCACCCATGAACTCGGAGCCGCCACTGCCAGCACTTGTTCGTTCCTGGATGACTCCCGTCGAGAACTTCTACATCCGCAGCCACGCGCCAGTGCCGGACATCGATCCCGCTGAATTCCGACTCTCTGTGGAAGGTTTGGTCGAACGGCCTCTGTCTCTTTCGCTGAAAGAGCTGAGTGAAGGTTTCGACGAGCAGAGTGTTGTTGCAACGATGACGTGTGCCGGGAACCGGCGGAGCGAGCACGGACTGGTTAAGCCGGTGAAGGGAGTGCAGTGGCGTGAGGGCGCAATCGGCAATGCCAGATGGACTGGCGTGCGGCTTTCTGATGTGTTGAAACGAGCTGAGGTCAAGTCCGAGGCGAAACACGTCTGGTTCGAAGGCCTCGACGAGATTACCCGTAGCAGCGGCGTGATCCCGTTTGGTGCGTCGATTCCGCTTGCGAAGGCGTTCGCCGACTCGAACAGCACTCCGGGAGCGTTACTCACGACAAAGATGAATGACGCTCCACTGACGGGAGATCACGGAGCGCCATTGAGAACTGTCGTGCCCGGCTACATCGGAGCTCGCAGCGTCAAGTGGCTGGGCCGCATTGTTGTCAGTGATCGGCCGTCATCGAATCACTACGTCGCAACGGCGTACAAGCTGGTCCAGCGCGGAGATCCCCTTGAGTGGTCCGAGCAGGGGCCGATCTACCGGATGCCATTAAACTCGGCGATTTGTCTCCCGAAGTCCGGCTCCTCACAGAAACCAGGTCAGATGTTCGTGAGCGGCTATGCTTTGCCTCCTGGCAGCCCGGGCACGACGATCGCGAAGGTTGAGGTTTCGGTGGACGGAGGCGACACGTGGTTAAGAGCGAAAATTACATCACCCGTCCGCGAAAACTGCTGGGTGCTGTGGCAGGCGAAAGTTCCCGTGCATGTCGGTTTCAACGGACTGGTCGTCCACGCAACTGACTCGAACGGAAAAACTCAGCCGAAGATGGTTGACTGGAATCTGAAGGGATACCTGTTCAACGCGTGGCATCACATCCGAGTCAACGGCATTTGAGTTGGTGCCGTGGTGATTTGATCGTCAAAGGCTCGAAGTTGCAGTGCAGACCTGAATTCACGGAAGAACACATACGCTGATGACTTTCATACCTGACGACACACTGTATCACCTGGCACTTGTCCTGATTGCCGGCATCGTTGGCGGCGAACTGGTTGGCCGCATCGGGCTCCCGAAAGTCACGGGGTGGATTGGAACGGGCATCCTGCTGCGAGCGTTCGACGAATGGCACGGTCCACTGACCGGTCTTGGTGACGACACCGTCGCCAGATTCCGTCCTTACATGAGCTTCGTCCTCGGTTACATCGGATTCACGGTCGGAGCTGCGCTGCACATCGCCAGTCTAAGAAACGCGGGGAAGCGACTGGGTCTGCTGTTGCTCGGTGAAGCAACCGTCACACCGACCGTTGTGGCGTTGATGCTGTACATCGTGGGAAGCTGGATTGCTCCTGATGAGATGTCGGCCAGAGCCAGTCTCCTGCTGGCCGCCGTGGCGGTCGCAGGTGCTCCCGGTACCACCGTGCTGGTCGTCCAGGAGGCACGAGCCCGCGGAATCCTGACGCGCACACTTATCGCAGCCGTAGCCCTGATCGACATGGTGGCCGTCGCGGCGTTCGTCTTCGTTGCGGCGTATCTGGCAGAGGGCAGCAGCGGTGGTGGCACATGGCACGCGACCTGGCAGGCGGCGTTCACTTCTGTCGCAAGCGAGTTCATGGTGGCATTTTCCGTTGCAGCCGTCACCGCTCTATTGTCGCTGCTCCTGCTGCGGACGATTGTCGGCCCGGCGTTTCTGGGACCGCTGATGGTCGCGGTGATTCTGGCCGCGTGGGGCGGTGCCGCCGGATTCGGGGCGTCTGGAATTCTGGCCTGCACATTTGCCGGCGTCATCATCACCAATGTCCGGCACGACACCGTTCGCTCGGCGGAAGCCTATCTGCATGAAATCGGCGGTGCACTGTTTGCTGCGTTCTACACCTTTGCCGGAATGAACCTGGACTTTTCGCTGGTCCTGCAGGCAGCGGGCCTGGTCGTTCTCTACTTTCTGGCTCGCTTTATCGGAAAGTACGCAGGTGCATTCGCTGCGATGTCACTCGCAGACGTTCCCACCCCGGTCCGCAACTACCTGGGCATTGCTCTGCTGCCGCACGGTGGAGTCGCAGTCGGCCTGATCCTCTTCATTCAGTCCGATCCACGCTTCGGTGATGTGGCCGCGACGGTCACAACCGTTGGACTGGCCGCACTGGCCATCAATCAACTGGTCGGTCCCAGCGGCGCCCGGTTCGCACTGACTCGGGCAGGAGAAGCAGATAAGGACCTGCCGCGGTTGCTTGACTTCCTGGACGAGCATCACATTTCAGTCAACGTGACCGGCGAAACAAAGGCCGATGTGATTAAGTCACTGGCTGCTCAGCTTTACACCACGACCGTGAAGCCATCGATCCCGCAGGACGAATTCGTCGCAAACGTCCTCGAACGCGAGGAGACCTTCACCACCTGTCTGGGTGAGGGGCTGATGGTTCCCCACGCCATCCTTGGCGAGGGCGAGGACATCACGGGGATTCTGGGAATCAGTTCGCGGGGTTTGAACCTGGGGGCTCCCGACAAGCAGCCAGTACATGCCATTCTGCTGCTGGCAACGCCCAAAACGGATCGGGACCGGCATCTCGAGGTCCTGGCGGCCTTTGCCAGAATCATCACGAGCGACGTCAATCTCCGCGAGCAGCTCTATCACGCGAGAAACGCCGCGCACGCCTATGATGTCCTGCATGCCGACGAGGCCGAGGAGATCAATTACTTCCTCGAAGACGCCATGACTCGCGCAGGTGTCAACGATGGTACCACTCTGGTTGAGGAGCCCTCATCTCCCGACTGATGATGGGCCGCTACTTCACGAAGAGCACCTAGAGGCGTTCGATGCGGAAGTGTGTTTCGGAATCGCTCCTGAGCGGCAACTCAGGTCACGGTCCAGTTACTAAGGTCGTCGACGACTTCAACGGCTGTGCCTGAGTCCGATGGTGCTTCTGCTTCAGGCGGTTCAGGCTCAGGGTCGAGAAGTTCAGGCATTCCCCCGTGGACCAGTTCGATCCATTCATCGGACGGCAGCCCGTACGGGCGAAACTTCTCGTGAGAACCGTCTTCTTCGAGGTACAGAATGGCTCGGTTCTGACCCAGCTTCCCGGCCACAGGCGACTCAATAAAATTACTGGAGTCCGTCGCACTCATCTGGAAGGCAACTCGCATCTCCAGTTCGCGGAGCGTTGGGTTGCTCATCCAGCGAGACGCGTTGTTAAACGTGTCGGCCCAGACGACACAGTGGACACCGACCGGCGGGCCTTCTTTCAGAATTCGAACAAACTGCTGCGCGGGCGTTTCCTGTTCCTCACGCCTGGCACCGAAGCTGTACTCGTCGTCGGACTTGCGGATGTCACGGAAGCGTCCGAGGTTGTCGATGAACAGGAAGACGGGCGGCTGACTGTCGTCGTTTGCTCGAGCCGTAATCAAGGCTGCCAGGTCGGAGACGAATCGTGCCGCGTCACGTGGACCGCCAACTCGAATGTCATGTGGTAGAGGGCTTGCCAGTTCGCTCCAGAATTCGCGGCCGGGTGCGTCAGCCAGCTCACCGTCAAGTACGTAGAACTGGGCGACTCCGGCTGATTTCTGAATGGCCGAGTCTTCCGGGTCACGTTTCGTGTCTGAACCGGGCGGCTGCGGCTTGTCGATCTTCATGTCGGAGAATGAGAACGATTTCATCGCCGTCAGCGCGTCATCCATGGAAGGCGCTTCTGCCGCCGTTGACGTGTCGAACTCGTCGTTATTGACCGTGTCTTCATCCTCACACAGTACTGCGTCCGCGGGGATCTGTGTAAGTTCGACGGCACGCGGTTCGACCTGGCCGATGGCAGCGAGAAAGACGGTCGACAGAATGCCGCGGGCACTGATCGGACTCTGTCCGACGAGCAGCAGATGCGACCCCGACAGGCGGTGAAAGCGAATTGCCGAGTGTGGTTTGATAGCGACGGCTTCTCCGACCCAAACATCAATGATCCGGTTCGGGTCCGTGCTCCGTGAGTGCTCAGGCGAGAACAGTTCGACGAGATGCGGGTTGTTCAGCGGTGCCGCCGGAATGTTGCCCTCAAACACGATTGCCGGTTCGGTCTGGATCGCTTCTTCCTGAGTCCGATCGTCAATGCGGCCCAGAAGGACGTCACGTTTGTCGTCGTCCAGCCATGCGATCTGGAATGGGTGATTGCCTTCCAGCAGACCGTTGGCATCGTTGTAGAGTGCTTCACCCGGACGCGTCAAAAGTCGAGCCGCCGTGTTTTCTTCACTCAGAATCAGGTGTGCGTCGGCTTCACTGCATTGCAGAGCAATGCGCACCGCGACCTGCCCGAGTGTGCTGCGTGCCAGCGAGTAGGCTCCGCCGAGTGTTTGCGAGCCGAGCATCACGTGCATTCCGAATGCACGGCCCTGACGCACGAGACGGTCGAGCAGCAGCGTTGCGTTCTGGCTGATGCGATCGTCTTCCGTAAAGAACTCCTGGAACTCGTCGATCATCAGCATGATGCGCGGCATACGTTCGGGATTGGCATTGCGGAAGCCGGCAATGTCCTGCACGCCGCGATCACGAAACAGGTCACCTCGCTCTTTGAGGATGCTATCCAGACGTTGCAGTACGCTGAGCCCGAATTCGCGATCACTCTCGATGGCAATCACGCGCGCGTGCGGCAGGTGATTGGACGCATACGTTTTGAATTCAACGCCTTTCTTGAAGTCGATCAAGTAGAATTCGACCTCGTTGGGGCTGTAATGCAGGGCGAGATTTGTGACGAGGATGTGCATCAGCGTCGACTTGCCGGAGCCTGTCTTGCCGGCGATCAGCATGTGTTGCGACGTGCCCTTGCCCAGTCGCATATGCTGCAGCTTGGTCGCTCCGGCTCGCCCCAGCGGAACGTCCAGTCCGCCGCGACTGTCCTGCTGCCACAACTCCTTGGGTGCGATCCGTTCGAAGGCCACTTCGACTCGGCGGGCGTCTTTCGAGGCGTCTCCGACTCGCTTCACAATACGGCTGAATTCGTCGGGCTCGGGAGCCGCGTGAACCTCCAGCGGTAACCACGCGATCTCCTCATCGTCGAACATGAACGCGTCGTCAGCCCACGACAGGCAGGTGGCTTCGTACTCAGCGTCTACAAGGCGAGAGTCCGGCGGCATACTGAGTTGTGGGTCGACGCTCAACAGAGTGTAGACGCCGCAGCGAGGACCGCTTGACATGATGCTTGTCAGCCGACGCGCTGCCTGCTCGGAAAAGCTGGCGGGAAAGCCGGCGACGACCAGAATGTTATACGGCTCGGCGACTTCACCAGCGAAGTCGTTGTATTCCTCGATCGTCTTGAACTCGTTGCGCAGATACGTCTGAAAGACGGTTTCCATGTGGGCCGTCAGGTCGGTCAACCGTTGCTCGATATGCGAGGTCTCTGTCCAGATGCGGGACGTCACGAGCAGTTCGTCATAGTCGGCCAGGTGCATGAACGCGGAGAAATTTTCACCCAGGCCAATCGGGTCAATGATCGTGAATCGGAGTTTGCCTGGTGGAAGCGTCGTGAGCAGCCGTAGCATCACGACCTGCAACAAATCGACCGATGCGTCACGTCCTTCACCACCGCTGGCCCGAATGATCAGAGATGTTTTCTCGGGAAACGGCAGCATGGCCGGGACAAAGAAATCCGTGTGCTCGGGGACAAGTTGTGCATCATCAGGCACGCCGTAATCGATGTCTGCCAGCCGCAACTGAAATTGACCAACGCGGACGCCGGGGGGGATCTGTTCGGGCGGTGTCCAGTTACCAAATGCCAGGTCGGGCCAGACCTGCGAAATACGCGCTGCTTCGGCGGTCATACGGTCTGACGATTGCTGAACGGAATCGACGACACCATGCCACGCCTGGGCCATGTTTTGCCAGTCGAATTCGAAACGCTGCTGAATCCTGTCCTGAGCCTGCTCGTGTCCCTTCTGGAGCTTCTCCATATCCCAGTCATAGCGATCTTTGAGCTTTTCGAGACGATTCGGAAAGTCGTCGTGGGCCGCGTGCAGCGCGACATCTCGCTCACTGGTGAGCGACTCCATGAGGGCTGGATATCGACCGTGTGCCTGTTCGAGGCCGTCACGATGCCGCTCATCCAATTCCTCTGTTCGCGCATCGTAATTCGTTTGCGCCTTCAGCAGACGGGAATCGCGTTCGTCGACAAGTCGTGAATACCACTCGTCGAATTCCTTTTTCCGCTTTGCCATTTCGCGCGATGTCAGACGCGTCCATTGATGTTGCGCCGCTCGGGCATCCACCAGTGCCTGTGCGAGTTCCAGGTAACCCGTCTCGCAGCCACTTCGACCCACGGCAAACATGATCCCCATGATGATCATCATGACAACTGCCGACACACTGCCCAGGATTGCCAGCCATACCTGAATCGACCCGTTTTCGAGTCTGAGCCACGAAGGATCCACCAGAACATGCAACAGAGCCAGCAGGCCGCCAGCCAGCACCAGGAAGACAGCAATCGGCATCGGGCCGGCAAACAGCAGCGGCAGGCGTTTGCACCGGAGATTCTTCGCTGCGTCATGTACCGCGTCTGAGCGTTGGTCAAACTGCTCGACAAGTGCATCGGCCGAACCAGCCAGTCGCGATGTCCCTGGCAATTCGGGCTCGGTCCACATTCGGCGTTTTTTCAGCAGAGCAACCGACTTCTCGTGTTCCTGGTCGAGGTCTTTCGACACCGTTTCGAGATGCTCACTCGACTTCTCGATATTGTGTTCGAACTGTTCGAACTGCTGCTTTGGTGAACTGCCGGCGTTTTCGTCGAAGTACGACGTGACCATCCAACGGGTCTCTTCGAACTCCGCACGAGCGGCTTCTGAATCTGTCGTGTGATCCTGGTTGAGCGCCTTGAGCTGTTCGTCGTATTCCTCAGATGCCGCAGAATAGTTGGCCTGGTAACGCCGTCCGGCCTCCGCACAGATATCGTCGTATTCCTTCTGAATGGTCGAACGTTCGCTCTCGTAACGCAGGGTGCGCTGTTCGCCTTCGGCCGCGTGTCGCTGAAGTTCCGCCTCGGTCTCCTGACCGATGCGTTCGTGTAGTTCGAGCTCACGTTCGACACGTTTCGCGATCCCGTCGAAGAGCGTCGCAATCAGTTGTTTCACTCGTTCAACGGCAACAGTCACGCGGGTGTTCTTTCACAGGCTCGAAAACCCCTCTCCCTGACCCTCTCCCCAGCGGGGAGAGGGGACCAGTCAGATGCGTTCCCTCTCCCCGCTGGGGAGAGGGTCAGGGAGAGGGGGAAAACGCTCTAGTAAATCGACTCGCGGGCTCCGTCCTCGCCGACTCGTTCCGCTTCGTGCAGAACTTCGTCCATGCGGCCGACCGCATCGAGTGACAGCCTGATCGTCAGGGCCAGCGGCAACAACTGCTCCTCTTCGAATTTTCTGCGGTTGGCGTCGTTCCAGACTTCCTCAAGGTCCGACCACACGAGTTGCAGGTCCTCAAGTGCCGCATGGATTTTCGCTCCAGGTGTCGCGAGGTCAGCCAGTGGCATTTGAGAAACTCCGAAGGTCCCGTGGGAAATACGATTTCATGACAGACGATTCAACACGTACGTATGGTGGTACTCCGATTCACGGCTTTCCTTGCGGGATGGAGTCAACGTCTGCCTCGTCCGCATCAATGAAGTCGTCGTCGTTCGCATCGAGTCGATCGAAGTGAGTTCGTGGGCCGACGAATTCACGGCGTGAGATGTCACCGTCCTGATTCACATCCATCCGCTGAAACCAGATCGGCCCGGTCGCCACCTGACTCAGCCGGGGCGAGTTGCGGTCGGGTGTCATGGTCTGGCGGCGCATGTCACGGAACAGTTCTGTGCGGGCCAGTTCGATGACGACTCGGTGGCTGGTTTCCATTTCGGATTGTTCCAGCAAACCGTCTCTGTCCAGGTCATGCGGTCGTACCTGATCGCTGCCCGCACGAAACTCACGACGCGAAAGCCGACGGTCCAGGTTCGTGTCCAGCAACTCGAACAACGATGTGCGGATCGTTTCGACACGCATGATGACCCGGGCCTGGCTAAGCGTTGTCCGTTGATCAAGGAACGCGGTCAGCTCTTTGAGCTGCAGCATGCTGTCGCCGTCGAGGTCACACATCTCAAAAGTTGCGTTCGGAATACCGGCGGCCCCGAATTCCTCGGCATTCAGATAGCGATTCTTGTCACCATCAGCACGCAGGAAGCTGAGCTTATAGAACGAAATTGTGTCAGAGACGTCACCAGTTCGCTTGAACACGCGAAAGTCGATCGGTCGGTTGTCCAGCTCGGGCAGGTCAATGCTCGGACGACCGCTGGATGGCATGTTGACTCGTACTGTCTCGCTGCGACCTGCGTTGCTGAGCACACTCGTCAGCTCGTCAACCGACAGCCGCAAATCCGAATTCCGGTCATAGCGTCGCAGCTTCTGAAACTCGCCGGGGATTTCCGTCTCGGAGAGTTGAGCGTCACCCTTGTTGCTGTCTTCCATCGGGCGGTCGTATCGCGCGATGACGGACTTTGCGATCGACGCGAAGTCTGCATCTGGCGGAATAAGCAGGAACGGGTACGCTTCCTGAGTGCTCTCTTCCACGACTCCGATCTGCTGCGTCGACGGATCAAACAAAGGGGCCAGTTCCGCTGCACTGATGGTCTCGTCGTCGTCAAGATCGAGGCGAATCAAGTGTTGCAGCCCGTTCTGCATTTCCTGTTCAGATATGGCGCGATCGTTACCCGCGTCAAGCTTCTCGATCAGGTCGACTTCCTCAAACCGCTCACGCACCTGTCGCACCAATGTGAATGGTCGTCCCATGGCGGTTTCGAGAAACGCCGCGAGTTCATCGACGTCGAGTGTTCCGTTCCCTGATGTATCAAGTTTTTTCCAGCCGTCACCGATCTGGGGTTCACCGCCTGCCTGCCCGAGCGCAGGCGTTTTCGCCGCTTCCTTTCGTTCCAGTGCTCCGCTTTTGTCAGCATCGAGTTGCCGGAACTGCCTTTCAGCAAATGCGCGACGGAAACCGGCGAGCGATGTATTCCGGATGTTGAACTCAAACCGAAGAAACGTCGGTCCGTCGATCCCGAAGTACACAAGCCGTTGACTGTCGGTGTCGTCTGCCTGGCCAGAACAATGCCTGGGTGCGGTAAACGCAAGTGAGACGGCCAGCACTGCCAGGCACAGACTGTGCATTTGAGTCTGCATCGTGATTGTCATCATTCGGACGCCTCCGATTTTGTGACTGTGAGAGACTCGGCAGGGCAGGGAGGGGCAATTGTGGTCGCCGTGGGCACTACGGTGACTGTTTCCCGGCGATCCAGCACGCTCAAAAGGAGCGGCAGCAGAAACAGGTTGCCAGCCAGTCCGCCCAGCATTGCCGCACTCACCAGAATGCCAAAGTAGACGAGCGGAATAAAGTGCGAGAGGGTCAGAACACTGAATCCGGCTACCAGGGCCAGGTTGGCAAACACCAGCGCGCGCCCCACCTGTGTCTGTGTCTGTTCCAGTGCTTCGCCGACGGACGCTCCGGCGCGTCGTGCCCGGCGGTACGCCGACAGGTAGTGGATACTGCAATCAACCGTCAGCCCCATCGACACGCTGGCGATCATCGCAGTCGCAATGTTGATGGGCACTCCCAGCCATCCCATCGAACCGATGACCAGCACAATTGGGAACAGATTTGGCACAAGTGAAATTAACCCGATCGTCACGCTGCGAAACGCGAATGCCATCATCGACCCGATCCCGACGGCCGCAATGAAGAAGCTGACGAGCTGATCCCGTAGCAGGCTCTCGATCAAGAAGGTCAGGAGCACGAATACGCCTGTGGTTTGTGGCTGCGCGGCAACTGACTGTTCAGCCACGGCTGGCTCGACCGAGGCCGAATCGACTTCCGGCGCCGCGCCGTTGAATGATTCGCGAGCCAGCTCGCGGACGCGGGCGATCAGTTCCAGCTTACGCTCCGATTGCTGCCGTTCCAGACCGCGGAGCACGATGCGCATCCGCTGCTGATCAGCGTTGTACAGACCTGCACTGATCTCACCCTGAATGTTGGCCAGCAGCGCCATCCGCTGGTCCAGTGAAAGTTCCTTCGAGAAGAATCCGGCGCCGATTTTCGTGGGAACCAGATCAAGTCCGTCGGTCAGACAGACGACTTTCGTCAGACGTCCTTCCGCAGACCTTGGATTTCCTGCTTCAGCTGGCGACGTCAGCAGTTCGCGGCGCAGTTGGGAGGCCAGGTTGCGAACCTGGTCCAGGTACTCATCGGTCAGCAGAGTCGGGGCCGCGAAGTTGACTTCCCATGTGCCCGCCCCGCCGAGCTTCGATTCCACGAAATTCAGTGATTGCACCAGATCACTCGACTCGCGGAAGTTCCGGCTGAAGTCGGTTTCGACCTTGAGTCGTCCCAAGCCGAGTGCTGACACCGCGACAACGATCAGGGCGATCGATGCGACAGCGGCGGGAAACTGGGCAACAAAGCGTGAGGACGCTTCGAGCAAACCGACCAGATAACGCTCCGCCGGCGGCGGGATCGGGTCACCGAAAATCAGATCGAGCAGGCCGCGACGAGTGGCTTCATTGGAGTCGGCAACCGTGGTGTCAGCATGCGAAGTGTCGGGACGACGCCACCGAGCCATGCTGCCCGGTGTCAGGACTGCCACGACGACAAACACCAGCAACGTCGCGAGCGACATCATCAGACCGAAACTGCGGACCGGCGTGATCTCGCTGGATAGAAGTGCCGCAAATCCGACCGCCGTCGTTCCGCACGTCCAGAAGATCGGCGGAAGCAGCTCAACAATGGTCGTGCGTAAGGCCTCCGGTCTCGGCATCGTGAGCCGCCTTTCACGGAAACCGACGGCGATGTGTGTCGCAGTGGCAACACCGATGATTGTCACCAGTGAGTTCAGCATCGAGCTGACCATGCTTAACTTCGTGCCGGACAGAACCAGCAGCGCTTCTGTAAAGCGAATCGTCAGCACGACGACAACCAGCGGCAGCAGCACCCAGCGTAAGCTACGGAGCAGTACCATCAAAACTGCAGCCAGCAGCACCAGCGAGACCTGAAACAGCACGCGGCCGTCTTCCTCGACGTAGCGGAACATGTCGTGGATCTGCACGGGTTCCCCGACAACGAACGCTGGCGGATCGTGAGCGGCTGCGATTTTCCGAATGCGGGCGATTGCCTCACCACGCGACACGGGTGACTCTTTCTCGGGCTTCAGACGCACAACAATGGCGGTTGTCTCACGGTCTGATCCGGTCAGCACGCCTTTGATCAGCTCTGCGACGTGTTCGCGTTTGTAGGGAAAGGCGAGTGCTTCCGATGCATGTTGCACACTCTCTGCGTAGACACCGGGAACTTCCGCCAGCTGCGCCGCCAGTGCTTCGATGCGCCGTCGGCTGCGATCGGAGAGATCAATCGATTCCGGCTGAAACAGACCTGCTTCACGCCATGCGACAATGGCGAACTCATCGCCCCCAAACAGTGACTTGCTGCGAACGTACTCAGAGAAGTGCGGATCATCTTTGGCATACAGCGATTCGATCGATTGATCGAACTCAATCTGTTCCGCCACCGGCCATGCGAGGTAAGCCAGCAGTCCAACCGAGAAAACGACCAGAACTCGCCAGCGCAGCAGGCGCACAACCACTGCGTGGATGAAACCGGTTGCAGGTTCTGGAACCCAGGACATAAGGCATTCAGCTACTGGTAAGCTCTTTTGCTCTGCGAAAGTTGCGCTACTTTCGAAAAGCGAATAGCGACGATGGACCACTTCGTGATCAAGGCCGACGTATACTGTCGAAGAATAGCCCCGCTTCGGACCACCTTCTACCGCCCGCCATGCGACGCATCCTGTCACAATGTCCTCGTCCACTGCTGGGGCTGCTTGTCGTGGTGTGCGCACTGCGGATCGCGGCGGTGGTATGGCACTTTGACGATCTGACGACAGACCGCGACCGCTATGGGACTATCGCCGGGAATCTGCTCAACGGAGAAGGGTTCTGCACGGAACCCGGTCGACCGACAGCCTTTCGCCCACCGCTGTACCCGGTTCTTCTGGCGGCTTGCCGCAGTGTTGACGGGGCCGCACTGATCGCGGCGTTGCACGTTCTGCTGGGAACAGCCACTGCAGGGATGACCTGGTTCCTGGCTCTGCGTCTGGGCTTCGCTCCGACCGGACGTTTCATGGCCACGGTTCTGGTGGCTATCGACCCATTGTTAATTCGCTACTCGACATACCTGATGACCGAGACTCTGTTCACGTTCCTGGTCACGGGCCTTCTGCTGTCTGTTCAGCGCATCAATTCCCACCGACAGGCCGCAGCCGCAGGCGTGTTCTTCGGGCTCGCAGCACTGTGTCGCCCGACAATCTGGGCGTTCGCGATTCTCGTGGTGATGCTCGCAGCATTCAGGATCCTTCGATGTCGTGTCACGGGGCGTCCCGCATTTCCCAGGACACCCCCACGTATCGTCGCGACATTTGCTCTCACGGCAGGGCTCGTCATCAGCCCCTGGGTCATTCGCAATCTGGTCGTCTTCCATTATCCAATCGTGATGACGACTCACGGTGGTTACACGCTGCTGCTCGGAAACAACTCGACGTTCTACACCGAGGTCGTGGCGAGGCCGGGGCACCCTGTGTGGGAGAAAGACAGTTTGTCGGCCTGGCAGGAATCACTGGAGAGAAAACTCGTATCCAGCGAATGGAGGTCGAACGAACTGGAACGTTCGAGTCGCGTGCAGTCCATGGCCTATGAGTGGATTCGTAACCACCCGCGCGAGTTCCTGGCTTGCGTCTGGATGAGAATCGGTCGGTTGTGGGGCACCAGGCCCGAAAACGCTCAGGGAATATCCTCAACGATCGTTGCCATTGTTCAATATTACTATTTATTTGTGTATATTGCTTGTCTGGTGGGACTGGGCCGACACAGGGTTGCGTGGCGCAATTTCCGGTGGCCAGTGGCATTTATCGTGAGTCTGACTCTCCTTCACAGCGTCTATTGGGCGAACACAAGGATGCGTGCACCGGCAATCTCCGTGATATCGATTTTCGCGGCCGCCGCGTTTTCAACGCTCCAACAGTCTCGGGATGGAGGGGATTCCCCTCATGGCGGGATCCCCTCTTGCTCTGAGGATTAAAACACTATTAGTTTTGGGTTTGTGGCGGATTTCGTATGCATACGTGGATTGATTCAACGTAATTCTCGATGTGGAGAATCTTGGCAGATT
>CAYSJO010000221.1:0-7197 GCA_964431285.1 uncultured Planctomycetaceae bacterium | reverse complement strand
AGCGTCCCGGCGGCGGCAGGAATCTCGACCCGCGCGCCACTGGCCAGTGTCACCAACACAACGCCGGCAGCCTCTGATGTGCGTGACGCCAGGTCCGGCATCCGAGGCAGAACCGGAACAAAAGCCGCCGGGCGACGGCTGTCGGTACCGGACCGCAGCTTCTTCCGCCACTGATAAAATAACGCCTGAGAGACGCCTTCCCGCCGACAGAACTCACCCACCGTGCCGTCCCAGATCTCGAACCGCAGCAGCCGAGCCCGCCACTGCTACCACAGACCTCGATAGATCGTTCTTGCAAATACCAGGTCTCCCCACTTCAAGAAAGAAACCCGGCACACTACCGAACCTGTCAACAATGGCTCTCATGAACGCACACGCTGCTGAATCAGTTCGACTAATCGCCGCAGCGAAAGAACACCATCGTCGTTCTGACTTCGGATTACGGTTGGCATCTGGGTGAGCATTCCGCATGGAGCAAAATGACGAACTTGGAAGTCGCCACCGGCGTGCCCATGATCATCTGCTGACCGGGAATCGCCACCACACGAACAAAGAGGATCGTCGAACTGGTCGATTTGTATCCCACGCTGTGCGAGTTGACGGGGACTCCGAGCCCGAAACATCATCAGGGTGAGAGTCGGACCGAGACAATTCATGGCCCGGACCAGGACGCATCCGATACGTTCGCCGTGAGTCAGTATTCACGCTTCCGGGACAAATACCTGGGCACCGCATTGCGAACACACGGATACTGATTTGTTCGTTGGGTAGAGATAGAATCTGGCAGCGTCGTTCATCGCGAACTTTACGACCACACCACTGATCCCGTGAAACGAGAAACCTCGCGGACGATGCACAGTATTCGGAGCTAATCACAAAACTGAGCCTGCAAGTCGTCCAATCGACCGTCAGCAACTAAGCAGTCTTCGCGGTCGGGGCTATGGGGCCTGTGTACGATGCTCGCGCATCTCCGAAGCGAGCTTTGCAGTGAGTCTGCGGTCTGAGTCCGCGGACTCATCTTCGAACGCTGCTCGAATGATGGGCAGTGATCCTGGCAACACGATCTCCAGCAATCGTGCGATCTGGTATCGACGTTCCAGCGAGCAGCGATCACTTGCCTTCAGTAACTCAGACGCATCCACGTCGCCGAAGTGGGAAAGAAACAGAAACTTCTCGCGATCCTCTTCCGACCAGCTGCGTCGCGATTCACCAAGAGCATCCCGAACCGGCCCGTACTCCATCATGCGCTGGGAAGAGGCTTCTTTGTTTTCCACTAACGCGTCCAGGGCCAGGGCTCGTGATTCGTCCGACACGTCGGTACGACCAATCGTTGTGACATGCTCGTCAATCGGGTTGTCGACGTATGGATGGCGTTTGTTCCGCCGGACAAGGTTCAGGTTACCGATCGCATGTGCGGCGTCGCGTTTCCGTTCGGTTGTCTCGAAGATCTCTCTCAAATACGGAATGGTCCGACGATCACCGATTTGCTCGAACGCTGCCACACAGGTCAGGCGATTGTGAGCCTTCTTCCCGCGGACGAACTCCTTGTAATAAGCCTCGACGAACGGAAACACGGATTCGTCGCCACCTTTAAAACGGATGACTGATGTGAGTCGTTCATTCATCCAGTCAGGGATACCCTTGCGGTATTTCAGTGCAGCGATGTCCTCCGGTTCGGCAAGTTCTAAAATGACGCCTACAGCCGCCTGCAGACTGCCCTCAGTTTGTGTTGGGTCCTCGTAGACCGCAACGGCCTTCGCCAGTGCCATTGGGTGCCCTGCCTGGCCGAGAATTCTCATGACACGCGGCGCCAGTCTGGGATATCTCCTGCGGAGGTCCTCCAGAAGCGGGACGGCCTTCTTCCGATCAGATCGGACAAGTAACGCGAGATACTGGATGTAGGCGCTCTCCGACGCCCCGGCCACGCGATCTGCCAAAGCGGCAAGATCGTCGAAATGCTCCGGCAACGTCGTCTTTGCGAGTGCAGTCATTGCGCCTTGGATCAACAGCGCATCTCTGGTCGAACCCACGAATTCGATCATCTCCGGAGCCGAATCGGGGGAGCAGAATGTCCGCAGTGCCTTCTGAGCCGAGGATTGACGAACCCACGCCGGGTTGGATGACTTAATTTCTTCGCTCCGATGTTCGAATCAATCTGAGCGATCACGAATGACAGCACCGCCGACTTTTTAATTGTTAGAGCCTCAATCAGTCGCACCGAGGTAAGAACCTCATCCGGATTCTCGGTTGCCAGCTTGAGCAATGCGGCGAGGTTTTTTTGAGTGTCGACGCGTGCCTGACACAGGATGAACCTTTTTCCCAATTGCTCCTGCACTTCCAGCTTCGCGTCATCCAGCAACAGAACGCCTCGCGCGAGTTCATCGGATGCGTTGCCTTTGAGAACGAAGCTGTTGTTGGGGGCCCGCGATAGGAGTCGGTTGAAGTCCTCTTTTGTTTCGAGTCGTGGGGAAAATCCTTTTGCTTCAACCCACTCAACCAGTTCTCTCGCATCGCGAGCCTGGTGGATGTGACTGCGTATCGCTTTGAAGCAGGTGTCGAACCCCGGATGTTCCTTTTTGAGCTTCCGGCCGAGATGGTGAGCCGCCCATGCGTCCCGTTGCTGCAGCAGGAGCCTGTACAGCGTGCCCATCAGAAGCGGCCGGACTGTCAGGTTAGTTGTCTTCTTAAGCAACGCTTCAAGGTCCGCCCGAACTTTCGAATCATGTTGCGAGAAGCGATCGATGTAGGCGTTGCTGTGAGCAGCAAACCCAACGGCAACGAGATGCAGTACGGAGTTGTTGCCGTCCAGCTCCGTTTTGAATTGCCGCACGCCATCTTCGAGAAGTGTCACAGACTTCGGCGCTGGTGCGATGATCGGCTGGACGTTGCCCGGTATTGTGATGGTTACCGGGACATCTCGCGGAGATGGGAACACACACGTGAGTTCCGGTAAGCCACCGAAGGAGAACGACGAGCTCATCGGGTGAGACATGAACTGCACCGGTGTGTCGAATTCGAGGCTGACTTTTGCCTCAGCCTGTGGTTCCAGAGGCGCATGAAATGTCAGCAGAGCTGGCTGTGAAAACTGGTCTGTGCGATGACGTCGCGGCATTGAACCGACCGGCTTTGGCCGTTCCAGCACACTCATGACTGATGCGTCTCGCCAGAGATCACGGTAGCCTCGATATTGAGCAATACCGTCTTTGACGAGCCTGCCTGTGAACGGACTGATGTTGGACTCGTCGAATCCCCAGGCTCCCAGACGTTTTGTGAGTTCCTCGACCCGTGCATCCAGCTTCCGACCGATGTCGGGAAACAGAGCTCGTGCAAGCGTTGGTGAGGGCGATGTGCTGCCTCTTTGGATGAAGTCTCGGAATTCCAGCGCGGCAGGCAGACTGAGACCATTCACATCGTGAACGTGCTTCAGAATCGGTCCGTTGACAAGCTTCTGTCCCTCGCGAAACGAACCCCACAGTTCACGCAACTTGGGGACAAGTTCCGCAAGACCCGGTTTCGAGGCGAACCACTTGTCGGCCTTCGTCCGCCACTCCTGTTCGTAAGGTCGGTACGTTTCGAAATCGTCATTGAGAATAGATGCGTATTCCCAGCGTTGAAACTTCCCGTCAATCCTGAGTGCAGGGTCGACCTCTGGCATCAAATTCACGAGATACCCGAAATACTGGTCGCCACTGGCAACGGCATGCGCCGCCCCCCCTCAGATCGTTCAGGTGAATGAGATGTTTCTCCTTCTTCACCCGATCGCGCCACGTATTTGTGACTTCGCCCATTTCCTTCTGCACACTGGCAAGCTGCCGATATCGCGTCACCATCCTCGATAGATCTGCGTCCTGCTGAATCCACTCTTCGATGCAACCGCTCCAGGCGGCTGCCTCTTCCCGATCTGGCCATTCGCGCACGCGTGAATTCGCATCAACAATCGGCTTGATCTCCGATTCAACTGGTTTCCCGTCAACCGGAACCTGGCACCACGGTTTCTGAGGCTGCGGTTGGCCGAGCGTAACAAAAGGTGGGACTGCAATCGGGAATCTTCGTTGCGCCTGATTGGGCTCGTCAGTTGTGTTTCGAAGCTGAAACGCGACTCGGACGGACGCAGTCAACCCTCTGCCTTGCGCATCTGGCTTCAGTGTGACATCAATTTGCCCTCGGTCGACACGAACTGCTGGTTTCGGGGAGTCCTGAGATGACGCAGGAGAGGACAAGCACAGGACGAGGAGAGAGAGGGTTTAGCGGCAGCTGAGAAGCAAAGAACGGCTGGCGGACATGAGAAAACTCCTTGTCGGCAACTGGAGTCTGTGTTCACACAAAGACTTGTACGGCTCCTGGACGCGCGACGCCACACTTAAGACACTAATCCAACGAGGAGTTTGAGCCTGGCCAGAAAGACTCGAAAATGCACCGTCGAAAAACAACGACCGCCCATTTGGGGCTGATAACCGCGTATCTGTTCGTTTCGGCAGCACACTCTGCTGACGATGTCTCGTTCAGGCGTGATGTGCTGCCGATTCTGTCTGACAAGTGCTTTGTCTGTCACGGCCCCGATGCCGAAAACCGCCAGGCCGAACTGCGGCTGGACCAGGAAGCTGCTGCGAAGGATCACGTAATTGTGCCCGGCAATGCCGACGACAGCGAGATTGTTCAGCGGATCGCCTCGGACGACCCAGACGAACGGATGCCACCTCCGGACTCGAAGCTCGCGCTGGCTCCGCGCGACATCGAGATTATTCGTCGTTGGATTGATCAGGGTGCTGTGTGGGAGAAACACTGGGCCTTTGAGGCTCCGGGCAACGTCTTTATTCCTGAACTTGAGAACACCGTTCGGCAGCGAAATGAGATTGACGCGTTCATTGTCGGCCGCCTGACGGCAGAGGGTCTGTCTCCTGCGCCGGAAGCCTCACGCGAACGATTGATTCGTCGACTGACGTTTGATCTGACCGGGTTGCCGCCATCGCTGGAAGAAGTCGATGCGTTTCTGCAGGACAATCAGCCGAATGCTTACGAACGGGTTGTTGATCGACTCCTGAAAAGTGAAGCGTTTGGCGAACGCATGGCTGCCGACTGGCTGGATGTTGCTCGCTACAGCGACACCTACGGTTATCAGGTGGACCGCGATCGTTTCGTCTGGCCGTGGCGAGACTGGGTCGTGCGTGCCTTCAACAGCAACATGCCATACGACCAGTTCATTACCGCGCAGCTCGCTGGCGACCTGCTCCCGAATGCAACCGATGATCAGGTTCTGGCGACCACGTTCAATCGGCTGCATCCGCAGAAGGTCGAGGGCGGCAGCACCCCGGAAGAGTTTCGAATCGAATACGTCGCCGACCGGACTCAGACATTCGGCACAGCATTCCTTGGATTGACGCTGGAATGCTGCCGCTGCCACGACCACAAGTACGACCCTCTGACGCAGAAGGAGTACTACCAGCTTTCAGCCTACTTCGACAACATCGACGAAGCCGGCCTTTATTCGTACTTCACGTCCTCCGTACCAACGCCGACGCTCATTCTTGCTGACGATGCGACGAAGTCGCGCGTGGAGACTCTGCGGCAGAACGTCAGGAAAGCCGAGCAGAAGCTGGAAGCTCTTGCGGCATCAAAGAACGAAGAGTTCGACAAATGGCTGCGGTCTTTCAATCCCGGGGAGGGCAAGTTGATTCCCGGGAACATTGCCTCCATGGACTTTGAATCGGGAGTCTCCGGCGGGAATAAACAGGTCCCGGGCCAGTCGGGGCACGCCGTGCAACTGAGTGGTGACGATGGAATCGGCCTGAAGGTCGGCAACTTCAAGCGCTTCGAACTATTCTCGATCAGCCTCTGGATGAATACACCGGACGTCAAACAGCGAGCGGTGGTCTTTCACCGATCGCGAGCATGGACCGATGCGGCCAGTCGCGGATACCAGCTCCTCCTGGAAGACGGGCGACTGAGCGCGTCACTGATTCACTTCTGGCCGGGAAATGCGATTCGCGTTCGCACGAAGGCTCCGATCCCCGTTCAGCAGTGGCACCACGTCGCGATCACCTGGAACGGCTCCAGCCGAGCGGACGGCTTGACCATTTTTCTCAATGGAGAGCCAGCGGACTGTGAAATCGTGAGAGACAACCTTTACAAAAACATTACGGGAGGCGGTGGAGACAACATCGCAATTGGACAGAGATTTCGGGATCGCGGATTCACCAACGGGTTGGTGGACGAATTCCAAGTCTTCAATCGTCGGTTGACCGGCCTTGAAATCTCGCAACTGTTCGACGGAAAGAGTCTTGTCGACGCCCTGCACAGTGTTCTGCAGGCATCGACCAGTAATGAAGAAAGCGTTCGGCAGCGCGGCGCAGTCAAGGAGTATTTCCTTGAGACTGCGGACGTTGACTATCAACAGGCGATGAAAGAACTCCGTGGCAGCCGTGAAGCCCTGACGAAGGCTACTGATGGACTTCAGGAGATCATGGTGATGCGTGAGTTGGCGGAGCCCAGACAAACGTATCTTCTCAAGCGAGGCGCCTACGATGCCCGCACCGATGAGGTTTCTGCGGAAACTCCGGCAAGCCTTCCACAGTTTCCGAAAGATGCTCCACGAAACCGGTTAGGACTCGCAAAGTGGCTCACGCTGCCGCAGCATCCGCTGACGGCTCGAGTTGCCGTCAATCGATTCTGGCAGGTGATCTTCGGCGATGGTCTTGTACGAACTCCCGAGGACTTCGGACGTCAGGGACAACGCCCGACGCATCCTGAGTTGCTTGCTTGGCTGGCTCAGGATTTCGTCAAGCACGACTGGAACGCGAAGCGGCTTCTGAAGCAGATCGTCAGCTCCGCAACCTATCAACAGTCGTCGGAAGGCACTGCCGATTCGCACGCTCGCGACCCTCAGAATCTGCTGCTGTCTCGATCGCCAACCCATCGGTTGCCGGCCGAAATGCTGCGAGATCACGCCCTGGCCATCAGCGGTTTAATGGTCCGCAAAATCGGTGGCGCGCCGGCTCGGCCGTACGAAGTCGAGGTCTCATTCAAGCCGGTGAAACGCAACTCCGGCGAAGGTCTCTACCGCCGCAGTCTTTATACCTACTGGAAGCGAACAGGGCCGGCTCCCATCATGATGACACTCGATGCGTCCAAACGGGACGTCTGCCGCATGCGACGCGAGCGGACGGCATCTCCCCTGGAAGCGTTCGTTCTGATGAATGG
>CAYSJO010000220.1:0-21273 GCA_964431285.1 uncultured Planctomycetaceae bacterium | reverse complement strand
GACCAGTTGCTGGCTCCTCAGAAACGACGCGGCCGGGCCCTGGGACATGGCACTCACCATGCCTCGCGACTGACGAGTCTGCGAATGCTCGAGACGGACTACGGACGTCGTCTGTACCGCCGCCGTACGGCGATCGAGCGGTTACACTGAAGACAGATTCTGGAATTGCTCTAGCCGTGATGTACGCCACTATTCGACCAGCCGGATGTTGATCTCACGTCGCTGACCGCCTCGAAGTACGGTGACGGGCAATTCATCGCCGACTTTGTAGTTCAGCTTGATGTGCACGTTGAATTGCGATGGCGAGATGTCGCGAAGAGGACTTCCATCAAGGCCAACGATGACGTCGCCTGTCGGAGTCCCGACTCAAATGCTGAACGACCGCCAGCCGAACCGCGGTTGATCCACTTCACCTGAAATGCTGCCGTGCTCGCCGACAGGCCACGTTCTCTGCGCTGATTGAAGCTCAGGGATGGCGCCCAGACACGCAGGCGGGGCGACACCGACCAGATCGAGCCCCGCCACGAGATGTCGTACTTCTTCCAGCCGGCCTTCAGTTTGAGCGTTTGAAGTCCACTACGGTCGCTTTCCAGATTCAGCTCGGTGTTCGTGTTCGGCAGGCCGTGCAACACCCATTGCAAATCTGCAATCGATGCGATTCTCTGCCCGTTCATTCGAATGATCTCATCACCGGCCTTCAACTCAGTGCCCGCTGCAGCGGAACCTCGAAAAACCTTGATGATTCGAGTGCCGCTGGTTCGGTCCAGTTCCAGTCCCACATTGTTCGGGAGAGGGAACCGCAACAGCATTTCGTGTGTAAATGTCTTCGATCGCTGAGCGTGCGCATGTTCGGCGTCGTGAATCATGTGGCAGTGGATGCAGTGCCTGCGCGTCGTCTCTGCCGCAAGTTTGGCTGGGTTCTGCAAACCGGGCATTTTCAGAGCAGAACTGGTTTTGCGCGGCTTGCCACGTTTGCCGCGGAGTTCCTCGATGTTGTTCGGATAGGCCGCGTGCAGTTCCAGGACGCGTTGCATGGTGTTGAGCAGGCCATCAATCGAGTTGTACGCGTCCGGCCCTTCGGCGCTCTGTGTGCCGTAGCGTGCATACACGACTCCGTCAGCATTAACGAACATGGCCGCCCAGTTCAGATCATGATCGAACTGGAACAGTGACAGGTCCACGCCCTTCATCTCGACCTGCCGCACGGAAATGAACTTCTCCTTAGCCAGCGCCCGCACCCGGTCGTTCCCATTGGCGACATCCGCGTCGAACGCTGCGCAGGGGACGCAGCGAAAGGTCACGAACAATGGCTTGTTTTCTGTACGGGCCTGCTGCATGGCCTTGTTGATGTCGTTGTAAACCCAGACATCGGTTCGCACACCGTTGGCATCTTCGAGTCGTTTTCGCAGTCCGTCGTCGTCAGCACGCAGACTTACATGGGACACCATCGTGACAACGAACAGACACAGGGCTGGCAGGGAATGAAATCGCATGAATCCGGCTCCATGTTGATCTGAGGAATCGACTACTCGACAGGTTGCCGTGACCACCATACCGTCCACCCGGACCGGTATCGATCGATACCGATCCAATGACGTGCACGAGCCGGGAAGAGAGCAACGAATGAAAATTGACCGCATCGAGCTGTTTCACGTAGCCATGCCCCTGATCTACCCGTGGCGTACCGCCTATGGAGAGGACGCCGAGATCCATGCGGTCGTGTGCCGAATGTCCAGCGGGTCTGTGGACGGTTGGGGCGAGAGCGCTCCCTTTGCGGCACCGTGCTACAGCCCGGAATGGGCTGACGGGATTTTTTCCATCACGCGAGACTGGCTCGCTCCCGCAATCATCGGCCAGAACATCGAGTCGGGTGAGCAACTGCAACAGGCACTTGCGATCTACAAGGGCAATCCGTTCGCCAAAGCGATCCTTGACACGGCATGGTGGAGTCTTCAATCGCGCATCGAGAATCAGCCATTGCATCGGCTGCTGGGCGCAACTCGAGACGTCGTGCCGGTTGGTGCCGACTTCGGTGTGATGGATTCCCTGGACGACCTGACGAGTGCCGTCGGAAAGGCCATTGATGACGGGTTTCCCCGTATCAAACTGAAGTTTCGACCGGGCTGGGACATCCCGATGCTCGCTGCTGTTCGATCACAACATCCGGACCATCCCGTACACATCGATTGCAACAGTGGCTACCGGTTGAGTGACCTCGACCTGTTCCAGCAGGTGGACCAATTCCGTCTGGCGATGATTGAACAGCCGCTGCAGCACGACGACCTGAACGACCATGCCGTATTGCAGCGTTCGATCGAAACGCCCGTGTGTCTGGACGAGAGCATCACGTCCGTGCGGCGCGCCGAACAAGCGGCCGAGTTAAAGAGCTGCCAACTCGTGAACGTCAAACCCGGCCGCGTCGGCGGGCTGACAAACGCGGTCGCGATTCACAACGTCTGCCAGGCAGCCGGAATCCCGTGTTGGGTCGGAGGCATGCTGGAAAGTGCGACTGGTGCAGCCTTCTGCGTGTCGCTGGCGATGCTCGACAACTTCACGTATCCGGCCGACATTTTCCCGAGTTCGCGTTTCTACCACGAAGACATGTCGGCGCCGCCACTGGAACTGATTCGCGATGCGGAAAATCTGCCTGCGGTTCAGGCTCAGCAGCAGTTACCCGAACCAGTACCGACGAGACTCGAACGGCTGACCGTGGAGAGTGCCGTCATCGGAAGCTGAACCAGGCACTTCGATTCACGTCCTCACGACAGCACGCCCTTCACCACTTCGCCGTGTACGTCTGTCAGGCGATAATGACGTCCCTGGAACTTGAACGTGTGGCGTTCGTGGTCGATGCCCAGCAGGTGAAGGATCGTTGCCTGCAGATCGTGGACGTGGACTTTGTCGCTAACGACGTTGTAGCCGTATTCGTCGGTTTCGCCGTAACTGATGCCCTGCTTTACGCCGCCGCCGGTCATCCAGATTGAGTAACAGTACGGGTGATGATCGCGACCGTGCTTCGTTTTGTTGTTGATGTCGCCTTGACCGAATGGCGTGCGACCAAACTCGCCACCCCAAATGACAAGGGTGTCTTCCAGCAGTCCGCGTTGCTTCAGGTCCTTCACCAGCGCCGCTGAAGGCTGATCCGTATCGACGCATTGTTCTTTTAGCTGCGTTGGCAGATTGGAATGCTGGTCCCAGCCGCTGTGCATGAGCTGGATAAACTTCACACCTCGCTCCGCCAGTCGCCGGGCCAGCAGACAGTTGTTCGCGAACGTGCCGCGCTGCTGGACCTGGGGACCGTACATTTCCAGAGTCGATTTCGATTCCTTCGTCGTGTCGACGGCCTCTGGCATCGCGGTCTGCATGCGGTAGGCCATTTCGTACTGAGAGATGCGGGTTTGAATTTCCGCGTCACCCACTTGCTCGAACTTCTCCTGGTTCAACTTTGTCAGCCCATCCAGCATCTT
Source organism: uncultured Planctomycetaceae bacterium (assembly GCA_964431285.1). Taxonomy (GTDB): domain Bacteria; phylum Planctomycetota; class Planctomycetia; order Planctomycetales; family Planctomycetaceae; genus CAUZFZ01. Next base: position 17,806 of record CAYSJO010000220.1, on the reverse strand, counting down.
GCGGCGAATGCTCGAACTGAGTCCGTCCGGGTTGCGGATGTAGAGCACCGGGTCACCGTTCTGCCGAAACTTGACGCCCTGGAATTTCGATGAGAGGAAACCGGCGCTCCAGTAGAAATCATAAAAGAGCTGGCCGCAGGTCCCCTCACGATCGCGTGACGTCATCACGCAATAGGTCGGCAGATCGTCGTTGTCGCTGCCGAGTCCGTAGGACGTCCATGCTCCGGCACTGGGACGCCCGGGCTGTTCAGCTCCGGTCAATAGAAACGTCATCGCAGGCGCATGATTCACGGCCTGCGTGTTCATCGAGTGAACCATGCAGATTTCGTCCGCGATCGACGCCGTGTGGGGCAGAAGGTCGGACATCCAGCGACCGGACTCACCGTGTTGATGAAACGGAGCTCGCGGACCCAGACACGGCTTGCTTTTGCCCTGCGTCATGGTCGAAAGCTTCTGTCCTTTGTGAATCGACTCGGGAATTTCCTCTCCACGTTTCTCGGCCAGCAACGGCTTGTAATCAAACAGGTCCGTATGCGATGGCGCGCCGGACTGCATGAGCCAGATCACACGCTTCACCTTTGGTGTGTGATGCGGCAAGTCTGGAAGTCCCCGGTAGCCGCCTTTCGACTCCTCGGCACGCCCGTCCCGATTGAGCAGACTTGCCAACCCAATCGCTCCAAGGCTGAACCCCGCTGACGAACGGAGGAATGAGCGGCGTGCAAGCTGATGGGTTTCGTTTGTGACCGAATTCATTGCCGTTTTCTTTCGTCTCTTGGTCAGTAAATGACTTCCCAGAGCGGCAGGGATCCTGAACGTGCCAGCCATTGCAAAATGCAAAGTGCAAATCTCACAATGGCCTCACGTCAATTTGCACTTTGCATTTTTCACTTTGCAATTTGCATTGAGGCACTCGAAAAAATGACATCCCCGACTTCCACAGCTACTCCTTCGTGATGGCTTCATCCAGGTTAAGAAGCAGGTTCATCACAGCGGAGTACGCAGCCAGTTCGGCGGGATCAATCGATTCATCGCGAGGAGATTCCCCGACGGAGAGAAGTTTCAGTGCTGCCTCGGAATTCGCCTGATACTCGGGCCGCATTTTGTTCAGAACTTCGAGTAGAGCCTCCTGTTCGCGTTCGTTTGGATTTCGGGAAGTCGCCATGCGAAACGCGAGATTGAGCCGGTCCTGTGGTTTGGCTCCAGCATCCATGATCACTCGCTCGGCAAACTTGCGGGAACTCTCGACGAATGTGATGTCGTTCATCAGCACGAGTGCATGCAGCGGCGTATTTGTCCGACGCTGGCCGACCTCGCAGGCCTGTCGGGTTGCGACGTCAAACAGCATCGTGGGAGCAGTCGCGCGTCGCCAGAACGTGTACAGCGTCCGCCGATACAGCTTCTCGCCCGAGTCCCGCTGGTACTTGATCTTGCCCAACGAGTTATCCGACCAGATGCCAATCGGCTGATACGGTTTGACCGGCGGGCCGCCGATGCGTTCGACCAGCAGGCCACTCAGGAACAAAGCCTGATCACGGATGGCGTGTGACGTCAGGCGGAATCGCGGCCCGCGCCACAACAGGCGGTTGTATGGATCGATCTTGTGCGTGGGGACATACGCGGACTCTGAAACGCCAGCATATCGGCCGCGCAATCCCGACTTCAGGACTGACGAACTCTGCTGATAAGTGGCCGACATCACGATCAGCTTCAGCATGTGTTTGACGTTCCACTTCTGCTCGACAAACTCGATCGACAGCCAGTCCAGGAGTTGAGGATGACTTGGGCGATCCCCCTGAGTTCCAAAGTCTTCGGTCGTCTTCACAAGACCGATCCCGAAGAAGTGCTGCCAGTAGCGGTTCACGATGACTCGGGTGGTTAGCGGGTTCTCATCGGAAACCAGCCAGCGAGCCAGAGCGAGCCGATCCGTTGGAGCATCTTCCGGTAGAGATGGCAACCACGCCGGCGTGCCCGGCTTGATCGGCTGTTCGCGATCGGGGTCATCCCAGACACCCCGTTTCAGTACGAAGGTCTCACGCGGCTGGGCACGGTCTTTCATGATCATTGTGCGGACGTATTGTTTCTCCAGATTGCTGAGCTGTTTTCGAGCGGCGTCGACCCGCTTCTGAACAGCCGAGGCTTCCGGCGATGTCTTGCGGAACGCATCCACGACGAGTTTCTTCTGCACGTCGTTGCGTTTTCCAGGCTCGATTCTCAGAGCGTCAACCAGGTTCTGGGGCAGTGAGCTCTTTCCGTCGAGTTTGGGACTCGGTTCGGTTGTCAGCGACAGACGGAAGCGGCCCAGATTGTGACTCACATGCGGCGACTGATGCTGCAGCTTCACGTTGATGCGAGTTGCCTTGCCCGCGGCGATTGGAGCTTCAAAGACAAACGCCGCCTGCCGCGCCAGTTTCATGTTGGCAGGATTGTGTACGGCCCAGCCGGTGGAGTTGTTTCCATCGAACGTGCCGGTAACTTTCCAGGTTCCCTGTTCGAAGCTGGCCTGAGCTGATGCGATCTTCACTCGCTGCGGTTTGTCCGAGTTGGCGGGAATCGCCTCGATGACCAGTTCCGTCAGCACAAAGTTGCCACTGTCGCTGCGAGCCAGCCCGCCGTTCGTGAAGCTGGCGTGCGGCAGCGCTTCAAGGCGAATACCCGTGATGTTCTTCAGGTCCGTGTTCAGGGCGACGTCATAATTGTCTTTGGCCGGGTTCTTGCCAGTGACGAAAACTGTCCCATCGTCCTGGATGGTCATCGTCTGGCCCTGCTGTGACTTTGCAGACGCTGGCGTGATGCGACGCCAGTACACACGCAGCCGATCGTTCTCGATGTCGCCCAGCGTCTTCTGTTCCCATGCCCGCTGCTTTTCGATGGTCAGCGTGCTCTTGATCTCCTGTTCGAGTGCCGCAACCTGTTCGGTGAGTTGAACCTTGCGGTCCAACTGCTCGCGCATCGGCACAGGCAACACCGGATTGGCATTGCCGCCCGCATCGACCCGGCCACTTTCGTCGATCGAATTGAAGTACGAATAGAACTGGTAGAACTCACGCTGCGAAAGCTGGTCATACTTATGGTCATGGCAGCGTCCGCAGCCGAGCGTCAGACCAAGCCAAGTGGCTCCCATTGTCTCGACGCGGTTCACGACATATTCGACACGCGACTCTTCCGCGATCCGTCCGCCTTCACCGTTCAGCATGTGGTTCCGCTGAAATCCCGTTGCGACCAGTTGTTCAGTCGTAGGCTTTGGCAAGCGGTCACCGGCGATTTGCTCGATCGTGAACTGGTCGAAAGGCATGTTGCTGTTCAGTGCCCGTATGACCCAGTCGCGCCACGGCCAGAGCGTACGCGTGCGGTCCTGCTGATAACCATTTGAGTCCGCGTAGCGCGCTGCATCCAGCCACTCCAGTGCAAAGTGCTCTCCGAATCGCTCTGAAGCCAGAAGACGGTCAACGACTTTCTCAAAGGCGTTCGGCGAACCGTCGGCCAGATAAGCATCAATCTCATCAATCGTGGGCGGCAGACCTGTCAGGTCGAGACTGACGCGTCGGATCAGCGTTTCCTTCGCGGCTTGCTCCGACGGCTTGAAGCCTTCACTTTCGAGTCGACTGAGAATGAACCAGTCGATCCCGTTCTGCGACCACTTCTTTTGATTGACTTCCGGCAGAGGCTGCCGCTCGGGTGGATCGAACGCCCAATGGTTTGAGTACTCGGCCCCCTGTTCGATCCACAGTTTCAGCAACTCAATCTGCGCGGCCGAAAGCTGCTGTTTCTGAGCAGCGGGTGGCATGCGGACGTCGGGGTCGTCACTCGTGATCCGCAAATACAATTCGCTGTTGGCAGGCTTTTCGGGAACCACGACCGTTGTGTCGTCGAGTTTCGCGAACAGTCCGTCCTTCTGATCAAACCGAACGTCCGTCGCCCGCTTGTTCGAATCCGGTCCATGACACGTATAGCACGTGTTCGACAGGATCGGCCGGATGTCGCGATCGAAGTCAACCGGGGCTGCCGATACTGCAGAGACAGACAGCGCCACGAAAAAGGCTATGAGCGTCATGTTCCTGAATGTAGTCAACACAGTATGGGTCTCTCCGCGAGTCGAATTACCACCAAGAAATGAGCAGCCATCCGAGTGCTAGGAAACAGAAACTGGAATATGCGGAGCACCAAATGATGCCGCACCAGAATCCGAACGGATCGCCATACCCAAACCCATTAGCTCCCCGGGAGCATTCTTTCCACTGACCCGTTCGGAATGCTCGTAAGACCGCTGTGGCAATGCAAACTGCACAAACCAGCAACAACGCGGGAAACGTGATCATGACGAACAGTTCGGGCCAAAACTCAAGCATGGCAGGGCCTCGGAAAATTGCCGGCTTGTACCGACGATTATGATGAAGACCTCGCTGTCACAGGAACCCTGCGGAGATTATTCAGTTTTCCCGAGTTGGTCGACCTGTCGGAGTTCGTAGGAAAACGCTCCAAGGAGATGGTCGCGGCGTACGTCATGGCACTCCAGGCATGCGTTCGAGGCTCGGATGGCGCCCAAGACGCGGATCGAGCCAGGACTGAACTGTGTCTGCAGCACGGCATTCAATGTGGCGATGTGTTTCAGAGCGGCGGTTTCGAAGCTGTCCAGTGCGCGTGTCGGCGCGGAACCCAACTCACCCATCCGCGGCAGGTTGTCTGAGTCGTAGACGGCGGGCGGATCATTCAGCCAGAGACTGACCAGATCCAGTCGCACGACTTCCCAGGAATCCGGTCGACCTGGCACAGGCTGTGGCGACTCGCGGAACCCATGTGACTGAAAACCAACAATGTTGCGTGGGTCAGGCCCAGGCTTCGTGCGGTGACGTCTTTGACGCACAGGCCACGCGAATCCTTCCGAGTTCATGAAGTCTGACACACTGAAAATGTGCAGCGTGCGAACGTCGTTGCCAGACATGCCGGCTGGCAGTCCCTTGAACCAACTTCCATCGCCATCGGCAGGCCGCGTTGCCACAGCGTTTTCATGATCGATGGGAAGCGGCAGCAGCGGCAACTCGGGGAGATCGATGACGGAACGACGGATTGGGATCCGCCTGACACGTGATACACCGAAACCCGGCGAGTCTGAAAAGATCTTTAATGACCTGTTGTGCAACCCGCTGAGGCGATACAGCGCATCCTGTCGCCACGTTCGTCGCTGGCGTTCGCGACGTCGATAGTGGGCGACCTCGATCTCTTCATACTCCGGTGGCGGTTCTTTACTGAAAGGCGTCTGGCTGGCATTGATCTTCAACTCTGGAATCGCAGCGTATTCCGTTTTGCGCGGTGTCAGGCGGTCCGCCAGTGACTCGGGCGGGTAGTCTTCCAGCAGACTGGCGATTTCGAATGTGCGTGGCAGCGAGGCGAGTGTTGCGAGAACGAGTACTCCGATCGCCGAGCCCGCAAACACTCGAGGTCGCCACGTGTATGCATGGCCGAAGATAGTCAGAATTCCGACGACAACTATCGGTACCAGAGCCATGACATCCCCAGACAGGATGCACAGCCATACGCCAAACACGGTCGCCGCGAGCCCCACGTAACGCGACGGTTTGTTGTTTCTGTAGAAGACGATCATGAACAGGGCATAGACCCCGAACATCAGGAGTGACCAAGAAACGACCATGAAAGTTTGCCTCAATTCTCGGATCGGTCGTCAACTGAAACAGGTCCCGTTCGGCACGGGTCTCTGACCCCGCCAGTGAGCTGACCGAAGATCTCCTCGTCGAATGTGCAATCGGCAATTAACGAAGAATATGGAGACCTGCGGTCATGTTGGCGGGCGGGGTCAGAGATCCGCCCCGAACGGGACCTGCACCGAACCCTGAGTGTCACGGTATGACGTGACGAACGGAGGTCAGGCTGGCTCACAATTTGCCCACTCGTCGAGGCCCGAACGGTCTTTTCGGTTGAGCACCCTTTGCAGGATATTCCCGCTTCGCCTCAACCCAGCTCCAGCCGAAGCCACGCTTCAATTCCAATTGAGCGGCTACGGCAAACGGAGTTCCTTTGTGTTCTTCAATCACTCGCTGGAGATACTCCGTTGCCTGGGCGGCCATTTTCTGAATTGTCGAAGTGTCACCCAGGTCATCAGACGCCGACAGGACTCAGATGTTGTTCCCGTCCTTCTTGAGCGGCTGGACCTGGACCTTCATTTGAGCCAGTCGGATATTCAGCAGCATGGCTCGCGTCCGCATCGCGAGCGCCTGGCCCAACGCCAGATCGAATGACGCCTGCCAGCGAGGATCGTTGAGAGTCTCCCGCTGCTTTTCTCCGGCCTTAAGCATCTGCATCATTTCGCCTGCGCGAAAATCAAGCACGGCGACAGCTTTCTGGCCTTTCAGGGCCGTAGTGCGAAAAGCGTTGGCTGTGTCGGCCCGATACTCGAGTGGCGGGCGTCGCGGCCGTTCCTGATTACTTTTATGTGCGGCCTGTATCAGAGCGAGCCGCGGGAGTTCACGTTTTCGCTGCGCGGACTTGACCACGTCAGGACCCGATGTCAGCCAGTCCGGCTTGTATTTCTCCATGACATCCGCAGCAAACCGATGTTCGGACGCATCCTCGACGATGAAGAATTCCCCACCAGTCAACGCGCAGAGGCGACTTAACGCGAATGGTCCGAACCCCGACGAAATCTTCTCGGGGGAATCTCCCCACTCGGGCAGAGTCAGATAAAGCAGCAGGGGAGTTTCGGGACCCTGATCAACAGGAAAGTCCTGGGCGAAACCATCCTCAAACACGAACTGGGCGGAACCGGTCAACCGCCCGAATGGAGTGGCATGCCCCAGGCAGAAGACGCGAATGCCAGCGTCGGAGCACAGCTTGACGGCGGAATCCAGATGTTCGTCATCGTCACCGCGTTCGTCCGTCACGATCACCATCACCAGGTTGTGCTTCTCCTTTTCAAAGCGAAACCGCTTGAACGTCGCTGCTGCTGTTGCGACTGCCTTGAAAACGTTCTCAGTGCCCGACTCGTCAGACTCGATCTCGCGAATCAGAGTCTTGACCTTTGATTGGCGGCTCGGTGGGACTGGTGTGACGACGTGCGTCTGCTGCCCAAAGGCGACGACTGCAGACTGCACCGCATGTGATTTGCCAGTGTAAGCCCGTTTGTTCGCCCTGGCATGCAGGCCGTCGATCCGGTCTGCGAGTTCGTCACGCCCCGCTTTCATGGATAGTAATGCGTCGACGACCCAGATCACGATGGTTGGTGCGGCGTCCAGCTAGCGCTGGATGGCCTTTTCCAGCGAGACTATTCCGGGTTTGAACGTCGGAGCTGCGGGAGTTGCCACCGATTTGTTACCGGTTGGCACTTCGTCCCCTCTCACTCCAGAGGCCAGATATAGAATCAGAAGTCCCAATCGGACAACTCGCCCAACGGATTGGCGGCTTGCATGCATTTAAATTCACCCCTGCGCCCGTGAATTGACCAACGGTAAGTGCGTCTTAACGCACCAGAGACGTCTGATTTTTCCTCGATTTATTCTCAAGTAACTGTGACGACAAGTCTGGCGGCTTCATCGGTCCACAGCAGACACTGCCACAGGTGTACCCGAAGTACCCCCCTGAGAAGCAAAGACTGAGTCGATGCACGGAATGCGGATCAGATTCATTGGTGCTGGCAGCATAGCGGTCATTGTGGCGACCGCGCTGATGTTCCTGTGGCTGACGGTCGAATCCACAGACGATCCGACCGACGACGCGATCACACATCGAGTACTGACACAGGGATATATCGAAGACTCAGTCTCAGGAGACACACTGGCCGACGCAACACTGAGTTTTCATCGCTCGCGAAACGGAAGCCAGGAGCTTGTTTCACTGACGTCGAACGGCGACGGCTGGTTCGACGCACTCCGATTGGTGGAGTACCCACCCGATGCCTGCCCGGACCTGCAGTGCTGTGTTCTCCCGATGCGATCCAGCCGCTGGACGATCCAGCGGGCACACAACGGTCAGATCCACGACGACAATGTGCCATACGGCTTGAAAGCGTTTCCGCCAGCGAAGGCCGGGATCACTCGCGATTGGAAGACAGGCACTCTGTCCGTTCAGACACCCGTCTGTGGAGAGATCGTCATCAATGTTCGCGATCCAGTCGGTGCGCCGCTGGACAATGGGGCTGTGCATGTCTTCGCAGCCGGACCGCCATTCTCCGACGAGGATACGCTGCGTCTGACTGGAGAAACGGATGAAAATGGCGACATCCGGCTGCGCTGGTGGGTGGGGCTGTACCGACTGATCGTTGTTGCTCCCGGAACGGGCTTCGCATCGACGGGATACTTCGAAGTGCTTCCCAGCGAGGTAGAACACGTGCCGCTTCCACCGCTGGCCCGATTCGGCAGAATTGAAGGACGGTTGGCCGGAGAGAACTTGAAGGACACCGAGCCACTGGTAATCGGAAAGACCGCGTGGATCCGAACAACGGCCCGAGCCCGACGCGATGGATCGTTCACGATGCTTGATGTCATTCCCGGGCGTCATCAACTGGAGGGAAAGTCGGAAATACATTGCACTTTCTGACAGTCAATGTGACTCCCGGAGAGACCCTGACGGCTGTTCAAATCCCGCGACCAGAGGACCTGGTCAGCCGTGCCGTGAACTCCCTCTCGAGCCGTCAGCGGGTGATCCGGCGGACGGCATCGGTCATGGGAGTGGTTCGGGATACCGGCGGAGTTCCCCTGCCCACAGTGCAAGTGGTGATACTCAACCTGCCAAGGAACATTTCCCGGCAATACACCTACCAGCACACGACCACGACAGCACATGACGGCAGTTACAAGTTCGAAGAACTACGAGTGGGCTCCTGGGGCAACGACTCGCGCACGTTAATGGTGGAGCACGCGGGACACGCGCCGCAGTTGTGAGTGTGCTGCGGGACGACCTTGAGTGGACCGAACGTACGAGCGGGACAGTCGACGCCAACACCGATTCCGATCAGTCCGACCGTCCCGTAGCTGAGCCGCCTGAGGAGATTCATGAGGTACAGCATTTTCGGGCCGACATCACGATTCCGAGTCAAAGCGGCACACTCGAATTGCTGGTCACACGACATGAAGAAACCGCTCACGGTGTTGCAGTCCGGTTGGTCAGCGAGAACTCGCCTTTGTCCGTGTTGCCGACCTGGGGCGTGATTCTGCCACCTGAGGGAGAGCCGCAGGTCGTGCCGCGGCGCAGTCTCATGCAACGCAGCGATCAGCAGGGACGGGTCCGTTTCGAGCACCTGTTGCCAGGTCGCTACCGTGTCGAAGCAGAGTCCGGCATTACGGATGCGCAACTCGAGCGATTCGCCCAGCGTGCACGTCATCCGAGCTTTCCGGCAAATTCGGATTCGGAGTGGTCAAAGCACGGCGGCATCGGCGTGGCAGCAGGAGAAGTGCGGCGACTCAACGTGCGGTTGAATTCCATTCCCGCCCCTCTACCAATTCGCGTGCATGATGCCGCAGGCGATCGACTCATGTCGAAAGGCAATGTGGCGCTCGGCGCCCTCCTCACTCCCCAGCGGTACACAGGCACACAAGTGTCCGCAGAAGCTCTGCAGCTCGCTCCACGACATCCAGGGCTGTGGTATCTGACAGTGCAGTCTCGTCGTTCGGGCGTGTCGATCCAGGACAACAGATATGGACATTTTTTTGAGGCGCATGCGTGCGTCGCCGTCTCTCGTCTGCTGGGCGAGCGAACGGTCTGCCTGACGGCGAATTTTCACGACTCCAATCAGCAGACGCTGATCGCACGATTGCTTGATCAGCACGGTAATCCGGTATCAGGGACAGTGGTTGTTGGCCCTCAACACAGTGGCCCCGTCGAATACGCAGCCAGCACGATAGACGGAGTGGCTGTCTTTACCGGAATTCGATCCGGACGATATCGCGTTGGCGGATATGTTCTGGATTGCGAATCGCCTCCGACGCCAGAACCCGACATGCTCGGTGACCCGCGTGATGGCCATGTGCTGATCGCTCCCAAATCCATCCAGACCGATCGGCCAGGTCCACAGGAAGTCGAACTGCAGGAACGCCTTGTGGGATACATCCGCTGCGAAGTTCAGTTTCCGACGGGAGCCGATGTCAACGAGTACTTCTACCATGCATCCAGCTCGAATCAGGATCGCTATCACCGCACGCACTTTGATACTGAGTCGTCTTCGCTGCTCAGCGGACCATTCCTGACGTCCTCGGTAAAGCTCGTCGTTCAGCGCCGTTTCCCGAATGGAGGTGTGGGGAAAGTCGCAGAAAGCGACGTCGTCGTTGAACAAGGTCGTCTGGTCAGATGCAAACTTGCAATCCCTGCTGAGAATCTGCAGTCGATTCCCGAGCCTTCCGCAGTTTTTTACTCCGGTGACCTAGGCCAGCAAAGTGAGTCCCCAAACGGCATGGTACTGCATGCGAATGGGTCACCTGCGTGGGCTGCTCAGGTGATGGAGTACATCCCCCAACAACGCACATGGACTCGTGTCGGTATTACGGACATCCACGGCCACTTCAGAATGGCCGACCGCCACGTCCACTTGTGGAGTCACTTCGCCAGCGCATCACCACCGGACGACGCCGACGGTAGTCCTGTCGAACCAGTGCTGGTCGCACACATTCCCGGATCATGCGGCGGAATGGTCATCCCAGTCGCCGATGGTCTGGAAAACGGTTTTCAGTTCAAGCTGCCACCAGTCCGGACGCGACGGGGACGCGTCACCGTTGACGGACACTCGCCGGAGTTGCTCGGCGATTCTGTCCGCATTCTGGCCCGATAACGTGGTCACGACAAACTCGCCGATATCTTCAGCATCGATCGCACGGCTTCGGCGGATGGAACGTTTCTGTTAGCCGGCCTGACACCGGGGACGTACGACGTTCAGGCAACTCTCGACGGCATCTGGTTGTCCGAGTCAGTACGGCTTGAGGTGCCAACGACTGCTCTGACGAATGAGGTCCCGGCTGATATTGTTCTTCCAATCGCTGTTCCGGGCAGGACCGCTCATGTGCAGGTCACTGACGCGGACGGATCACCGCTCGCCGGCCAGTCGATCCACGTCCACTTTCCGCCAGGACCGCTCACCGAAGAACTGCACGGTGAACCGCTCAAGACGGTTCGGCTTGGAATCGTGCGCATTGATGGCTGCAGACATACGCTGTCGGTGGCTGGATTTACGGACGTTCTGCAGTTTGAAGTGCCACGGTATGACTACCCCAACGACATGCCGCAGGTTGTCTCCCCACAAAACCCCGTGGGCGGTGAAACTGTTCCGCCGATTTGTCATTAGTTATTTGTCAATTCTCATTTGTCATTGCCAGGCCCCGCGTCACCAACCGCATCGCGATGACAAATATCCAGAGCATTCAGAGTTGGTCTTCATCCATCCGACTCAAAAACCCCTCCTCAGCCGGGAGCGGGAACTCGTCTGATTCGTTCCCTCTCCCCGCTGGGGAGAGGGTTCTTCTGACAAATCACCCCCGTCGTTCTATGGAGCACGGGGGAAGATGTCGGCGACAGGATGGAACTCGACGCCCTTGTCCAGTGGGAACACTGGGCGGGCACAGACTGTGTGTCCCAGGCTGCGGAGGTTGGCACTGGTTGATCCGGGAGCATCCACGTTGATCAGTCGCGCGCACCAGTCAGCAAACATGTGCGGTTCACAGTGCGGTGATTTCACAACAACAACGTCGAACTGTCGCGGGTCCTGGCCATTCGCGTAGAACCAGGATCGGTCGAACAGGCTGACCGGTTCAGTGCCCACAACCAGTGTGTAGTTCTCGGATTCCAGCACGGCCGTGTCGCCGGAAGTCCAGTGCCAGCCAAACGACTCGCTGCGGAATCGCCCGTCAGACAGCAGGTGAACCTGAAGTTCCAGCTCGACTGGCGTGTACCGATCTGGATCAAGTGCGCCGCCGATTGTCGTTCGAATCGTGGCGCCGATGCCCGCCTCAAACGCCATACGAACGGCAGCCGAGTCAACAACCGGGGCCAGAGTTCGTCCACGGTACTTCTGACGCAGCAGTTCACACACGATCGCGTTGCTGTCTCCGGATGCGCCCGAACTCGTTGCATCGGCCGCGTCCATCATGATTACTGTGCCGGACGTGACTTCCGCAGCAAGCCGGACGCTGTCACTTAGACTGGTTAACGGCACCTGCATTTTCTCGTGGTGATTCCAGAAGCGTCGTGCCAGGTCCAGGGCGTGTTCACTCGCCGCATCCTGATCGCCGTCCATCACGACGACGCTGCTGGAATGCAGCTCGGGTACATCGGTAAACGGGTTGCCCCACATCACCGCTGCCGCAAGTCCTCCCGGACTCGCCTCAATCTGCTTCGCCAGTTGGATGCACTCACTGACCGCGCCGGTTTCCGTGATCATCTCGTCGCCGCGTGCGAGTACCGGGATCTTCACACGCGCCATGACCGGTCGAACGTTTTCGGAGATGATGCGCGTCATAAGCCGCGCCGCTCGCGCTCCCGTTTCGAAGAAATCGATGTGCGGGTACGTGTGGTAGACAACCACCGCGTCACTATGCCGCAGCATGCGGTCGGTCAGGATTCCGTGCAGGTCCAGCGAAACGACAAACGGAATCTCGTCGCCCAGAATGCGTCGGGCCTCCTGCAGCAGGAATCCTTCCGGGTCGTTCTCGGCGGCCGCTTGCATCGCTCCGTGCAGCGAGAAGTAGACAGCATCGACCGGACCGGCTTCCGTCAGACTGTTCAGAAACGCGTCGCTCAATCGGCGAAAGCTGTCAGCCGTCAGGATGCCGCCCGAGGTGTTCGAGCTGGCGCCGAATGCGGGAACGATTTCCAGGTCGGATTGCTGATCGAACACGCTCAGTGCACCGCCGACTTCCTCACCCACTCCGCGGTGATAGTCGAATAGCTCGGGCCCGGATGCAGTGCGAAAGTCCTCGAAATGGCTTGGTGCCGGGTTGAATGACGACACCTCCTGTTTGCATTCCGCGATAGCGATTCTCGTCACGGTCGACCCCTGATGCTGCCACTACTGATTTATGCGTACGCCGGCTACTGCGTGATACCCTGCGTGATGTTCATGAACGCGTCTTCCAGACTGTGCGTTTTTGAGTGGTATTCCAGGACTTCGATGCCGGCATCCAACATGCTGCGAAGGAACTGCGTCTGCTCGCGGTCGTGGCCTTCGAAGTCGAATCTCGCGGCCAGCTGGGTACTTTGCACGCGACTGACGAATGGTTGCTCAAGCAGCCACTTCTCCAGCTTGTCGGTCGCAGCCTCGGAATCATCTCCTCCCGCAACGCGGACAAGCAGTGTTCGGCCGACATCCTGACCGGACGACTCACGCATCTGCTGGTGGATCTCCTCCATCGTGCCGAACGCCAGAATCTGACCCGCCTCGATGATCGCGGCCGAATCACAGATCTCACTCAGTTCGGTCAGGATGTGTGAGCTGATCAAGACAGTCTTGTTCATCTCGGTGGCCAGCAGTCGAATCAGCTCACGCAGCTCGACTCGGGCGCGTGGGTCCAGACCGGCGGCCGGTTCGTCGAGAACCATGACCTGCGGATCGTGGATCAGACATCGGCCGAGTCCCAACCGCTGCCCCATACCCTTGGACAACGTGTCAATCGGCTTGTCCGCCAGCTTACGCAGTTCCGTGAAGACCAGCACGTGCTCGATCGCGTCACGCCGTCGGGCTCCCTTCAGTCCGTAGGCTCGCGCGTAGAAGTCCAGGTATTCGACCAGGTTCATGTTGGGATAGCGGCCAAAACTGTCAGGCATGAAACCCAGGTAGCGACGCACCTTGTCAGGATCATCCACGACCGAATAGCCACAGACGAATGCGTCACCGGCCGTGGGAGTATCCAGCGTGGCTGCGATTCGCATCGACGTTGTCTTGCCCGCGCCGTTAGGGCCAATGAACCCCATCACCTGGCCGGCCCGCGCCTGAAACGAAACGTCGTTCACAGCTTTCAGGCGACCGAAGAAACGGTGCAAATGACGCAATTCCAGCGTAACTTCAGCTGTGTTCGTTGGAGCAGGTTCGATCATTGCACTCGTATCGCATTCCAGGGTAGGCCAGTCAAACGGTCAGGGCTGGGCCTACAGTAGACAGGATCGTCTCCCGCGTTCCCACTCGACGCGACGGAACTACTCTCGAAACCTGCCGGGCAAGCAGAAACCTAGACCTCTCACCAGGTGAATCCAGAGATTTGGCGAACTAGCTCACGTGGGCACGTGCCGATATCAGCGTCATGAGCTAGATTCCGCCGATTGAATCCTCAGCCTGAATCACTCCTGTTGGCACAGCAACTATGCGCGTTGGTCTGTTCATTCCCTGTTACATCGACCAGCTCTACCCGCGTGTCGGCATGGCCACAGTCGAGGTTCTGGAACACTTTGGCGTCGAAGTCGACTTTCCGCCGGAACAGACGTGCTGCGGCCAGCCGATGGCAAACACGGGTCTCACCGAACAGACGCGACCTCTGGCCGAGCGTTTCCTGAATGTCTTTGGACCGTACGACCGCGTGGTCTGCCCGTCAGGCAGTTGCACGTCCATGGTTCGGCATCACTACGACGAGTACCTGACCGATCGGCCGGGCTTCGTGGAATTGAAATCACACACGTTCGAGTTAACCGAGTTTCTTGTCGACGAACTCAACGTGGAATCCATCAAAGGAGAGTTCGCGCATCGTGTGGGGCTGCATCAGAGCTGTCACGGCCTGCGCGAGTTGCGGCTGGGCAGCTCAAGCGAGGTTGTCGGCGAGTCATTCAACAAGGCCCGTCAGCTGCTCGAATCACTCGACGGCATCGAGCTGACACAACTCAAACGACCGGACGAGTGCTGCGGTTTTGGCGGCACGTTCGCCGTGGCCGAGGAAGCGGTCTCGTGCATGATGGGACTGGACCGCGTCCACGATCACGAACAGGCTGGAACGGAGATTCTGACGGCCAACGACATGTCCTGCCTGATGCACCTGGACGGTCTGCTGCGCCGACAGAAGAAACCGATCCGCGTCATGCACATCGCCGAGATTCTTGCCGAAGCGATCCAGCACCAGACGTAGCAAACTGCGAACCTCGGACAGGCAATTTCTGTCGAGCCGCCCGGGCAGTACTCTCGGCAGGACTCGACATGTCTCGGAAGAACAAGCGCAAGGGGAAGCAACGCGCAAATCGGGCTGATATCCGCCGCAAAGTCAACGCAGCCGTTGCGGAAGCCTTTCCAGGATGCACCGCTGCGTTTTGCGGTGGTGTTGAACGGAACCGCATGGCGACTCGCGGGCGGACGCTCGGTTTTCGTGTGAGGGATACGCGAACTGGAAAGTTCCGGTCCAACATCATTTAGGTCAATCCGGAATTCGAGGGCACCTGGCCTGTAGATTGGCTTCGCGGTGCCGTCGATCGGTCCAATTGCTGACGCCCAGCATAAATGCCCGGCTGCGGCCGCCCTTGCTTCAACGCGCGATCCGTCGCAGAATCAAGTCTCGCTCGACACTGGCCACCTTCGTTGAGGGACGTCTCGGCACTTCAATGTCCGCTTGAGTGGAGCGGCGTCAGCCAGACTTCTCGTTGGGCCACCACCCGATGACGACTGCAATCGAAACCATCAAGTCACAATTGAGTCAGTATGGTTCGATCGCGGTTGAACACGACGGTGAATGGATCGTCGTTAAACCGTCTTCGGACACGGGCTTCACCCGTGTCGTTCTGCGATCACGGTGACAACTTCATAGTTTTTTACGACGGTTGGCATGTGCATTTCAAGGACCTTCAGCGTGCCACCAAGTGCTTTGTTCTGAGACTGACTGACGCGATGCGTGTCACTCGGTACTCGCGTGGGAGCTATTCCTACAACTGGATCTGCGAGTGCCGCACTCACGGGGACTGGGTGCCACTCGGCACGACTTGCCGGATGTTTGTGCGTTCTGGCGCCCCAGGACGATTTCAGTCCACCAGAATTTCGCAGTGCCCCGCGATGCTGCCGAGAGAATTGATATCGACGAGTAAGTCTCTCCCGACCTCGGGCAGCCTTCTTCAGTTTCCGGCCCCCTGTTCACTAAGGAGCGATAGCACACGTCGGGCACGGTGACGGACACGCGGTGACACACCATCGGTCGACATTCGCCGGATTGTCCCGGTGTGCTCAAATCGCTTGTTGGTTTTGAGAGTCAGCAGCCGGCCCAGTGATTCTAACGTCGCTTCGCGAACGTCTTCGGCGTCGTCGCTAAGCAGTGGCGAGACGAGGCTGATCGACTCGATCACCGTCGGAGCGTCTGGGGGCAACTCGTCCGGGCTGTGCAGTTCCGCGTAATACCGGACAGCTGCCTGGCGGCAACGGGGAGCCTTATCGCTCAGGAATCGCTTGAGGATTTCGAAGCGGCCGGAGTGTGTCGTTTCCAACAGGTACTTCAGGGCCGATGTCCGAAGGTAGTCCTGCTCGTCGTCGCACATGGCGACAAGTGATGTGATCGTGTCATTGTCCGAGAAGCCTTGCAGGGCACCGGCACCATAAACGCGGACTCGCGTGTTCGGGTCGTTCTGCGCGTGGTCGAGCAGGATCGCTCGCACTTCGGGACTCGTAAGCCTCGGTCCCCAGCCTCCCTCAGCGAACATCGCCAGAAACGAGGCCCGCGTCATGACCTGCTCGCGCAGGCGGGCGTTGGTACCGCTCATGACTTTGCGAAGCTCGTCGACTCCGCGTTCATCCTGCATCTGCACCAGCGACATGATCACGTGCCCCTGCAGGCGAGTGTCGTCGATGGTCCTCAGTGAGAACACAGTATCGCCCGCCCTTTTACGGCCCACCGTGTTGTCGGATGAATCGTCCCGCGGAGTGCTGAGCATTCCCAGCGACTGGGGGGCCATCGAGAAGACGTCGAACCGTGGATCGCGCTGCCCGCCGGGTGAGCCGAAGCCAGTCTGTCGGCGAGGAACTGGCTTGCTACGCGCCTGTTCGGTCACGATCAATTCGATGAGTTGCGGCACGGCCGCCTTGTCGCCAACGAAGCCAAGTTGTCTGGCGGCCGTCTGACGTACGCGGATGATCGGGTCAGCCAACAGCGGCATGATCAGTTCGGCCGTCTGCGAGTGGCCGGAGGAAAGCATGCCTCTGTGACAGAGTTCCCTCGATGGATTCAGGCGGCAGAAACTCCGGCCCGGGATCGGCATGGTCGGGCAGTCCCGATGGAATCTGCCGAGTCGTTTCGACAGCGGGTTCGAGCGAGGCGTGCACGTCTTTGGCGTGTCCTGCTGGGGTCGGGTCGGACGTGTCCAATTCCGTTGCCGCCACGTCAGTCGTCAGCGAATCCGCCGTCGTTTCCGGCAGGAAACACCAAGTGGCCACTGGTGAAGCCGTCAGCAACCCAAACACAATAAGCATGCCTCCATACCGCAGCGTTGGCTTTCTTTTGCGGAGACCTGCGAGCAAGCCGGCCGCGAGCACGGCCATCAACAGACCTTGCCACACGAAATGTGCCAGTACCAGGACAAGATGTTGCTGTATCGCTTCGGGGAACACGTTCATTGATCAGCCCTGACGAAGTTCGGAACCTCAAACTGATGGTTTCCAGTCAATCTTCACCTGACTGACGCTTGCGTTTATGCCGGTTGATCTCGTCTCGAATCGCGTCAAGTTCTTCCTCCGACGGATCGGCCTGCTCCAGGAGACGGGTTACAAGTGCTGTCGTCGAACCGGAGAACACCCGGTCGAGCATCTCGCGCACGATGCCACCCTCGTGATGCTCTGGCTCGTGGGCTGCGGCATAGCGGAACGCGCGACCCAAGGGCTCGCGGGTCACCAGGGCCCTTTCGAACATGACGTTCAGCAGACTCA
>CAYSJO010000219.1:0-10125 GCA_964431285.1 uncultured Planctomycetaceae bacterium | reverse complement strand
TGGTAACGAGCATTCCGAGGACTCCGGAGATGATGCGATGTCAGAACAGCACCATCATTCCCCGAACCGTCGCGGTATGCTCTCCTTCCTCTTCTTGAGGTGATTCGTACCTCGTTCGACTCAGGCCGGCTCCGCCCGGCCAACTGCAAACAGACCGCTTTCACCAACACATTCCGGCGACGAACCGAAAAAAGAGCTGACCTGGTAAGAGTGAAACCGGAACAGGCAGTGGTCACGCATTATGCAATGTGTGCGCATGGAAAACACGTCGTCCTGGAAGTAGCTGCTGATTCCCGATAGGACTCCCGTGCCCATCCCGCCACATTATTTGTCTCTGGCTCGTTCCTTTACTTGTTCAACGTGTTCTCGAAGCAATGCGGCAATCTCTGGGCGTTCACGTTCGATCCGTTCAAGGTCCAGTTTCTGTCCGATCGAGTTGCTTTCGATTGTGTTCTATCGGGTGTGAAGACCGAACCCAAAAAAGTGGATTGCCAGCACCGCGGCCAGGGCCCAACAGCAAGTAGTAGCTTTCATTTCAAGGATCCTCAGGTGTTTGCTTCTCGCCGGACTGAACAGAGGAAACAACTAACAGTCATCTGGAAGTCGCAGCACGCGGTTTCTTCGAGCCAGTCAGCGACCACAATGTCAAAGTCTCATGATCCTTTACCAGAATCCCGTCTGGCAGCAGCACTGGTGGTGCCCATGTGTGACCATCGGACACTTGATAGGACGCGACTTTGTCGAAGCGGTCGGTGGTTGCCTTGATGATTTGAAGATCGCCGTTGTTGACAAGGGCGACAACGTATCCGGGCAGCGACAGGAACATCACATTTTGACCAGTACGAGGCGTCCCTTCCCAGCGAAGTTCTCCAGACTTTGGATCGAGGCAGAAGAGTCGCCCGCGGTCGTAGTGGGAAAAGCCAAACAGACTTTCTCCATTCATCACTGCAGAACTCATGTCGAGAGCCACGCTCTTCTGATGCCATTCATGTTCGACTTCCCATTTTCCGTCGTTCAAAGCTGGTCGGATGCTGTGCACGCCTCGGTTTTCGCCGCCCAGAAGAATCCGACCGTTGTGAAAGGTCGGTGTCGGCATGTTTTGGTCAGTACCAACGTGCGGGAATGGATATTCCCACAGAAACCTTCCCGACTTGCTGTCCACACCGACAAGCGCTCGGTGGTTCCACTCGACGATTTGACGAACTCCCTGGATATCAACCAGAAGCGGTGATGAGTACGAAGGTCCATCCTTACCGTGAGTCCACACTTCGTCGCCACTGGCTGCGACCAGCGCAACCAGGACCCCCTCTTCATCCGTCCCAAAGTGGACGATGACTCGATCTTCATCAACGATTGGCGAGGTGGAAGCTCCCCAGTTGGGATGGCTTTTTCCAAACTGTGAGTCGTAGTCACGTTGCCACAGAAGCTCGCCCATTTCCACACTCCAGGCCGACAGCCTCCCGGTGATGCTCATCGTAAATATTCGACCATTCGCCATCACTGGCGACGACTTTGGTCCTTTGCCGTGATAATCACCGCCGCCGGCAATCTTGACCGGAACAGCGAGGCTTTTCCGCCATTTGACGTCGCCAGTTGCAACGTCAATGCACCAGACGACTTCGTCGTCAGCCTGACGGGCGTGCTGGTAGATCCGACCCCCGGCAACTAGCGACGAGCCGTAGCCACTTCCAACTTTGACCTCCCAGACTTTTGTCAGGCTTGCCGGCCATTGAGCAGGTGGCTGAAAGTTGCTGACCCAGCCATTGCGGTGCGGCCCCAGCCAACCCGTCCAGTCATCATTCGCTATGGAGGAGCCGCTACCACACAGGGCGGCAAGAGTCATCGTGATGGCGGTCAGTCTGGTTTCCATTTCTTCATCCCAGCATCAGGGGCTAAGTCATTAACGCGACGTTCCAGGGGGCGGAATTCAAACGCATATTGTCTGGCGCTTTGCCGGAAAGATTCGACCTCGCTTGCCAACCGACCATTGAAACGACCATCGTTTGATGTACCCAATCGGGCATCTAACGTCCACCGTCGCTGATTGGTGTCTTCTTCCATCCGCACCGAATCTGACTGCATGCCCGATCCGCATCTCGCCAGATGGCAGCGAAAGACAGCAATATCGCTGTTTGCCGGGTACGCCGGCTATTACATCTGCCGGTCGAATCTGTCCGTCGCCACTCCTCTGATTCTGGCCGAGTTCGCAGACCAGGGAGTCACGAAAACTGACATCGGGTTTGTTGCGTCCGTCGGTGTCGGGTTCTACGCACTGGGAAAGATCAGCAACGGGCTCCTGGCTGACCAGCTTGGTGGACGGCAGTTGTTTCTGTTTGGCCTGTTTGCCTCCGTCGTCTGCACGCTGGTGTTTGGAGTCGGCGCCGGCATCACGATGTTCGCCGCGACCTGGGCCTTCAACCGGTTCTTCCAGTCGATGGGCTGGGTGGCTCTGGTCAAGACGGCTTCCCGGTGGTTCCCCGTCTCGCGTCACGCGACAATCATGGCGATTCTCTCGCTGAGTTTTCTGCTCGGCGATGCGTTTGCGCGGCTTTATCTGGGCCTGTTTATCTGGCTGGGTGAAAGCTTCACGGTCCTGGAGTTTCTGCAGGACTGGCGAGCAGTCTTTTTCATTGCCGCGGCCACCACGATGTCGATCGGGTTGGCCATCAGGCTGTCATTGAAGTCGGATCCGTCTGAGGTAGGAGCGGATGAACCTGCCGCCAACCCGGTCAATGTTTACGGAGAGGACGGACAGTCATCTGAAAACGTCCCCTTGCGAGAACGACTGCTTCCGCTCTTTTCGAGCCCGTTGTTCTGGATGATCTGTCTGACGAATCTGGGTCTGACTCTGGTGCGCGAAACGTTCAACTTCTGGACGCCCACGTTTCTCGTCGAGGTTGCAGAGCTCCGTGCCGGCGATGCCGCAATTGGAAGTCTACTGTTTCCGCTGGTTGGTGCCGTGTCAGCAATACTGGGGGGGACGATCTCGGATCGTCTCGGCGGGCGTCATGGACGCGTCATGGTACCGTCAGTCCTGTGCCTGACGGCCGCGCTGGCAGTCCTCGCATTGGTCGATCTGTCCGGCCGACCGACGCTGGCTTTGTTTCTCATTTCGACAGTGTCGTTCTTTCTGATTGCACCCTACTCTTACCTGTCGGGTGTGATGGCACTGGACCTGGGTGGAAAGCGTGCCAGTTCGACTGTTGCCGGACTGAGCGACAGCGCAGGTTATCTTGGTGCGATTCTGTCCGGTCAGGCAGTCGGTGTGATTGCCAAACGTTACGGATGGAGCACGGCTTTCGGTGCTCTCTCAGCCGTTTGTGCACTCACTGCAGTCATGACCATCATCTACTGGATCATTCACGAACGAATGATGAACCGCAAGACGCTTCAAGAGGAATCGCATGAGTCAGACTCTGTCTGAACCCATCCGGCTGGTTGTCTTCGACTGGGCTGGCACGACTGTGGATTACGGCAGCTTCGCTCCTGTCGCCGCTTTCATGCAGGCGTTTCGCGCCAGCGGCGTTGAAATGACACCGGACGAGATTCGCGGCCCAATGGGGCTCCATAAGCGCGATCACATTCGTGCGTTGTTTCAGCTCGAAGCAGTCACCGGTCAATGGCGGGCAGCGCACGATCGAGACTGGACCGAAGAGGACGTAGACACGATCTACAACGCCTTCATGCCGATCCAGATTCAGAAAGCGCTGGAACTCGCGGACCTGATTCCCGGCGTCTTCGACTGCTTTGAGGCACTGAAAGAACGCGGGATCCTGATCGGGACATCAACCGGCTACCCGCGTGCTGTTGCCGAGCCTGTCATTGAGTCAGCCGCAGAACAGGGTTACCGGCCCGATTCCAATGTGTGCGCCGATGAGGTAGCTCAGGCGCGGCCTGCTCCGTGGATGATCTTTCGCAACATGGAACAACTGGGAGTATTCCCTCCGTCTGCTGTTCTAAAGGTTGGCGACACCGTCCCGGACGTCCAGGCCGGACGGAATGCCGGAGTCCGTACCGTTGGCGTCACTCAGACTGGAAGTGAAGTCGGATTGACTGAGCACGAATTCGCTGCTCTGAGTGAATCCAAGGCGGCTCAACGAGTTCAAAAGGCTGAAGACGTGTTTCGCGTTGCGGGCGCTGACAATGTCATTCGATCGGTGGCGGAATTGCCGGCCTTAATTGACTCGCTTTCCGGAATGTGACTCTTGAGCGACTTACGAACACCCGTAGCCACACTCGGGGAGTACTTGTTTCAAAGGCTCTCTCCCACGTCGGTCGCGGCCATGGATCAGCATAATAGGCTGTAGAAGCGATGTGATGGACGACGATATTCCGTACTTGCTGCTGACGCCTGGTCCGCTTACGACGACTCGCACCGTGCGCGAAGCGATGCTCCGCGACTATTCCACATGGGACGTCGACTACAACACGCTGGTGAACGATGTTCGACAGCGACTGGTTCGGCTGGCAACTGACTCGGACGACTTCACCAGTGTGCTGATGCAGGGCAGCGGTACGTTCGCGGTTGAGGCGACAATCGGTTCGGTCATGCCTCCAGAGGGACGTCTTCTGGTTGTCAACAACGGTGCGTATGGAAAACGCATGCTGACGATTGCCGAGCGATTGAGAATTCCAACAATCGACGTACCGTTTGACGAAACGAAACCTGCATATGCGGACGCAATTGAGGCCATCCTTAAAGCGCATGCCGACGTCACTCATGTCGCCATGGTTCACTGCGAGACGACGACCGGGATGCTGAATCCCGCTGCACAGGTCGGTGAACGCGTCCGGAAACATGGTCGCATTTTCATCGTCGATGCAATGTCGTCATTCGGTGGAATCCAGCTCAATATGGAATCGTTATCGGCGGATTACCTGATCTCGTCCGCTAACAAGTGCATTCAGGGCGTACCCGGATTCGGATTCGTCATCGCACGCAGGAGCGAGCTGGAACGATCCGAGGGCTTCGCCCGCTCGCTGAGTCTCGACCTGTTTGACCAGTGGCGAGCGATGGAGCAGGGCGGCGGAAAGTGGAGATTCACTTCACCGACACACACGGTCCGAGCCTTCGTTCAGGCGCTCACAGAACTTGATGCCGAAGGGGGCGTTGCAGCTCGCGAGCAACGCTATTCAGATAACCAGAAACGCTTGGTGGCAGGCCTCAAGGACCTGGGTATCAACACGCTGCTGCCCGACGAATTGCATTCACCAATTATCACATCATTCGTCTGCCCACCCGACTATTTCTCCTTCAACGATTTCTACGACCGTCTGAAGGCACGTCGCTTTGTGATCTACCCTGGTAAAGTGACCGCAGCCGACACGTTTCGGATCGGCACGATTGGAAATGTCTACCCGGCGGACATTGATGAGCTGATAACGGCCATTGCTGAAACCGGCCGCGAACTGGGGTTCCTCAGGTAGCGTTGTAACAGGATAGCGCAGGCATGATCCGCTCAACGACCGCTGCTGTGTTTCACGGACCGGGAAAGCCCATCGAGCTGGCCGAGGTTGCAATTCCGCCGCTGCAAACTGGCGAGCTGATTGTTGAGATCACGTTATGCACGATCTGCGGCAGCGACCTGCATACGTACAGCGGCCGAAGAAGTTGCGAATGTCCGACCATTCTGGGACACGAGATCATCGGACGCATATTGGAGTCGAACGGCGCCGTCAAAGACATGTCCGGGCAGAACGTGCAGCCGGGCGACCGTGTGACCTGGTCAATCGCCGCCAGTTGCGGAGACTGCTTCTACTGCTCCAGGTCAATCCCGCAGAAGTGCGAGCAACTCGCCAAGTACGGTCATGAACCACTCTTGACGCACGGCCCAGTCGGCGGACTGGCGAAACACTGCCGAATCATGGCCGGCACGGCTGTCTGCACGATCCCTGATTCGCTGGAAGACACATCAGCCTGTCCGGCCAATTGCTGCACGGCAACAGCAGCGGCCGCTTTGCGTACGGTCGGGCCAATCGAACAAACCTCGATCGCAATCATGGGCGCTGGTTCACTCGGACTGACAACCGCGGCAATGGCCCTGCAGCAACAGGCGACAGCTGTCTTTCTCGTTGACGTGGACGATGCGCGACTCAAGCGGGCAGAGGCTCTGATCGGTTGCGTGCCAGTCTGTGTGGGGGACGACACCGAACAACTTCGTCAGGCTGTTTCTGATCAGACATGTGGCCGAGGCATCGATGTCGTCTTCGAAATGACGGGTTCGACCACGGCCGCTGAAACTGGAATGGAACTGCTGCGGATCGGAGGCCGTTTGGTCCTGGTCGGTGCCGTGTTTCCGGTCAGAGCAATGGCGCTCTCACCCGAAACAATTGTGCGACGACTGCTCAGGATTGAGGGCTTCCACAATTACCAGCCCGACGATCTGCATACTGCGTTGGAGTTCCTCGCGTCTGTTCCGAGCGAGTCGCCCGTGAGGAATCTGGTCGATCGCACTTTCTCACTCGACGCCGTCAACGAGGCGTTTCAGTTCGCCCTCGAAAACCGTCCGCTGCGTGTGGCAGTGCGTCCTTAATTTCCGATCACGAGGCCTGACTGACGCCTGCAGTGATTCGTCCAGCGACAGTAGACAAGCTGCGGGCGATCCTAGATCGTGGTCGTTGACAATGCAGGACCTGATGAATTGGAGAAGGCATGCGAATTCTCATCGCCGACAAGCTCTCGGCAACTACGGTCAGTCAACTGACCGATTCCAGCACACAGGTCCGATTTGAACCGGAACTCACCGCCGATGAACTGACCCAACAGGTCGGTGATACAAACATTCTTATTGTCCGTTCGACCAGAGTGACGAGAGAGACAATCGACCAGGCTCCGAATCTCTCGCTGATTATTCGTGCGGGCGCTGGCGTAAATACCATCGACGTTAAGGAGGCAAGTTCGCGCGGCGTCTATGTCACCAACTGCCCGGGCAAGAACAGTGCCGCCGTGGCGGAACTGGCAATCGGGCTGCTGATTGCGTGTGATCGGCGCATCGTGGACGCGAGTGCGGCGATGCGTTCAGGGCAATGGATGAAGAAGGAATTCGGCAAGGCCCAGGGACTTAAGGGTCGAACTCTCGGCATTCTCGGCCTGGGCACGATCGGTCAAGCGGTCGCTCGGCGAGCCGCAGCCCTGGGGATGCGTGTGATTGGGTGGAGTCGCAGTCTCACTCCAGAACTCGCGGCGGAACTGGGAATTGAATTTGCGGAATCTCCACTTCAACTAGCGTCCGAGTGCGATGCGGTCTCGTTGCACCTTGCGGCCGCGCCCGAAACAAAAGGACTGGTCGGCGCGGCATTTCTAGAGCAGTTGAAGAACGGTGCGATTCTGGTCAATACGGCGCGCGGCGACATTGTTGATGTGCCGGCGCTGAAATCGGCGATTGCACAGAAAGGTCTGCGAACAGGTCTGGATGTCTTCACTGATGAACCGGGCAGCGGGACGGCTGACTTTCAGGACACAGAACTGGCAAATCTGGTCACGGCGACGCCACACATTGGTGCGTCAACGGAACAGGCATCCGAAGCAATCGCAGACGAAGTCGTGCGAATCGTGCGTTCATTTCGTGAGACTGGACGGCCCGTGAATGCGGTCAATCTGTGTGCCAGATCGCCTGCCACGCATTCGCTGGTTGTGCGTCACTTCAATCGCGTCGGGGTGATTGCGGGCGTGCTGGACGCACTTCGCGAAGAGGGCATTAACGTCGAAGAAATGGACAACACCGTGTTCGACGGCGCGGCGGCCGCCTGTTGCACGCTCCAACTTGACCAGCCGCCGTCCACAGAACTACTGACCGAGGTTGATGCGATCGAGAATGTCCTTCAGGTCACGCTCGAGGCCAGGTGAATGTTATTACTCAACCGTCCGAAATGGAGCGATTATGAAACCAGGTATCCTGCTCGTCGTATGTCTTGGCGGATCCGTCAGCTCAGCAGCTGACGAGGTCAGTAGTGCTGCCAGAACGCGGATTCCGGATTCAATCAAGAGTAGCCTGACGTCGCACCTCAACGTGACGTACGCACGATACGGCGACCGGACACTCGATATGGATCTGTATCGCCCAAAGCGAGTCACGATGACGTTACCCGGAATCGTCTGCATTCACGGTGGTGGCTGGGCCAAAGGCAACCGCGCCGGGCACGGCAATCTGGCGATGGCTCTCGCCGCACGTGGGTTCGTAGCCGCAACAATCTCCTATCGACTCAGTGGCGAAGCACCGTTCCCCGCGGCGATCCACGACTGCAAAGCCGCGGTTCGATGGATGCGCGCGAATGCCCGGGAGTACGGCATTCATTCCGATGCCATCGGAGCAATCGGGCTTTCGGCCGGTGGTCACCTGGTCGCGCTTCTGGCAACGTCGGCCGGCGTTGAGGAGCTGGAAGGTGATGGTGGCAATGCGGACTTCAGCAGTGCTATACAGGCGGCTGTGCCGATGGGTGCGCAGACTGATCTGGAGTCCGAACGCACGCGAATGGTCTCGGCCTCCGATCAGAAGGGCGCCATCTGGCAGCAATTCCTCGGCGGAACACAGGCTGAGCAGCCTGCGACCTACCGGCTGGCGTCCCCGCTCGTTCACCTCGACGAGCATGACCCGCCGCAAGCATTTATCAGCGGCCAGAATGACGATCCCAGCACGCACGCGGATCGTTTTCGATCGGCCATGAAACGCCTTCAGATTTCGACGCAACTGCGACTCGTTCGGGACGCCCCTCATCCATTTCTGGGACGTCAGGTGTGGTTTGATGACGCCGTGTCGACTGCAACGGAGTTCTTTGACATCCACCTCAAAGGACAAAAGAAGTGATTCACCCAGCCGGGAACCGCCCGAATCGCATCGCCGTTATTCGAGCGACTATGCTGCTGTCGGCGCTGGCCATTCTGCTGGTCGGACGACTCGATGCACGCGCTGACCAGCCCGACGTCCTGCTGATTATGGTGGATGACCTGCGACCCATGCTGGGCTGTTACGGCAACACTCGTATACGGACGCCCAACATTAGTCGACTGGCTCAACGAGGCGTTGTTTTTGAGCGAGCCTATTGTCAATACGCCAAATGCGGGACGTCCCGGCTGTCGCTGCTGATCAGCCTGCGTCCGAACGCGATCCGAGTCTTCAGCAACAACGTCCGTGACGTCCAGCGTTTTCGCGCCCGCAGACCGGATGCCGTTTCCCTGCCTCGCTGGTTCAAGCAGCACGGTTATCACACTCGGAGCTTCGGCAAGATTTATCATGATGGCTGGGACTCCGCTGCGGACTGGTCCGTGCCTTCGTCGCCTGGACGTGATCGCGAGATGTGGGAAATCACCCGCAAAGATCAGCCCGGCACACCAACGATCATTGCCGAGCGACTCGATTGTCCGGTCATGCAAAGCCCGGACGTTTCCGACAACCACTTGTTCGCCGGGAGAATGACCGATCAGGTCATAGGCGTGATGAAGAAGCCTCGGGGAACGCAGCCGGCAATGCTTGCTGTTGGATATCGTCGTCCACACCTGCCGTTCATTGCTCCCAAACGTTATTTCGACATGTACAAGCCAGACGCATCGTGGCTTCCCCCGTCGAGACAGCCACCCGAGAATTCTCCGGTCATGGCGTGGTTCAACTCGGACGGATACGTCGGGTCCGCGAAACGAATCGGACTGTCGATGCCAGTCAGACCGGACCGGCAACAGGCTGTTGACTGGAACGGTTCTGAGATGCGCAGCTATCTGGGAGTCCCCAATCACGGACTGATCGCTGAGTCTCTGCAGTTACAACTCCTTCATGCATATGCGGCCTGCGTCAGCTATGTGGACGCGCAAATTGGCCGACTACTGAGTAAGCGTTCACTACCGCCATCTGGACAGTCATTGGTTCGCAGCTCGGCGGAGGGCTCGCTGAAGCTGTTTGCGGTTGGCTCGGTCTCGGCGTTCATCGACCCGGTAGGTGCGAAAGTCGTCCGGGTGATTCATCCGCCAGACATCCGGGCGCTGTTGTTCGTAGATCAACTCGCCGGCGAGCAAGGCGTCCAGAACACCCTTCACGTACGACCACACGTGCAGATCGTTGCGCAGCCCACTGCTCACCAGCGTGAGCAGGTCGCTCATTCGCTCGCCGGCGGGGACACTTCCAACAAACAACCAGT
>CAYSJO010000218.1:0-18322 GCA_964431285.1 uncultured Planctomycetaceae bacterium | reverse complement strand
GTGCACTCTCGTCGAGGTACACCGGTTTGCGTGCGGCAATGCTGCGGGCATCGATCGCATACCGATCCAGGTCGTATGGAAAAGGCTGCTCGATGTAGAGCAACATGCCGTAGATCCGCGGATGCTTCGCGCAGAGTTCGTCGAGAATCGCGGTGACATAACCAGAATCAAGAACCGTGCAGTTCAAGTCGGCCGTCAGCCATGTCGCGCCATTGTCGATGGCCAACTGGCCGACGCGGATCAGTCGTTCGAGGTCCCAGGCCTGATCGTTGCCGCGTAGTTTGACTTTCAGGCAATCGAGTTTGTCCTGTTTGATCCACGCGGTCAGAGTGACAGGATGCCCATCATCTGGCTCGTCACCAGTCAGGTCGGCCTCAGTTAACGGATCCAGTCCCGCGACGAGATGCCAGGCCTTCAAGTGGGTCTTCGCAGGACGTTGCAGAAACTCGTCCGGGTAGCGATCCGCAAACGAAACGTCTGTGTCGACAGCCGGTTCGAGAAAAGTAGACAGGTCACGATCGAGCCATTCGGCACCATAAAGTTGGTAGGTATCGCGTTGATGCCGATTGCCGAACGCATCGTGCACGGCCACGTCAAACGGACTGCTGCAGACCAGAGCCGCCAGGTACGGCAATGGCTCGCTGTCGCGTGACTCGTCGTTGAATGTTTCGGCAACATCGTTCAGTCGCTGCTCAATGAACTCTGATCCCAACTCCAGCGGATGACCATAAGAACGGGACCCAACCCAGACATGAGCCAGCCGGCGGCACAGTTCGACCATTCGATCGTGTCGTTCCGCATACGACAGTACCGATGGCCATGCCCATTGCACGCTCAGCGGCGTTTCGCCCCAGCCGTCAATGGTATGTCCCGAGCGATCCTCAACCGTCAATCGAACTCGCGCACACGTTACCTCGGTCAAGGTTTCCGGACCGAACTTGATCGGCATGCGTGTGCGAACCGGAAGCAGGTACAGCTCGGCAGCGGTCACGCGGATGTCCGTTGCTCTCCCTTCACTCACTGGAATCGGGTCCCAGGGCGAAGTCAGGGACGACCACGACGGGAGGGGCGGTCCATTTCGCCCAACCGGCAGGGATCGAATGGAATGCGGTCCGGTAGGCGATTCCGAGCAGCAGGACCACACCTAGAACTCCAGCGACGTTCACGAGCGTGCTGTTCTTCGCCTGTCCCATAACGTCCTCTCGGCTGGTCAGCCAGAGGAGCACACACGCGATCAGCGGAGCTCCCAGTACCGTGATGGCCTGAGCAAAAATGATCGTCGGCGTCCGATCGAATTTGAGAATCATCACGGCCAGCGCAATGACCATGCCCGTAAGCAGTGCCACCGTCGTCAGGATTCGCGGCCACTTGTCCTCAGGCCGGCTGCCGAGGTTCAGGCTATCGGCCAGGATGAACCCACCAATCATCGAGTTCACAAGGAAGGACGAATAAGCGGCTGAAAAGAGACCCAGGCAGAAGATGATCTTGGCACTGGATCCGAATGTACCCTGCAGCGCGTCGGCAACGTCGACGGGGTTGCGCAGCGTTACCGGCTTACCGTAGAACGCAGCGGCGGCCGTGGAGACCAGCATCACCGTGATCAGAAACATGATCAACGAACCGATACGGGCGTCGAGCAGGCCGCTCTTGAGTTCAGGCTCCTTCCAGCCCTTCTGTCGGACAAGGTACGCCTGGTAATACCCGGCGGTGATGACGAAGGTCGTACCGACCAGAGCCAGCAGGCTGAGGACCAGCTCATCGACCGCCTTGTCACTCGACTTTCCGCTCGACGGGATCAGCATCCCCTTGAACATGTTGCCAACGTCCGGACCGAGGCAGATCAGGTTGATCGCAAAGCAGATCAACATCAGAGCCACAAAGGTCATCATCACGCGTTCCAGCATCTTGTAGAGGGCTTTGAACGCAAAGAGGATCGAAATGGCCAGCGCGTTGAAAAGGACGATGAGACCCGCGACGAGATACTTGTTATCGGTGAATGCTTCGAAGGCAGCGCCGACACCGATGTTGTTTCCGGACTGAAAAGCCGCTGAGATGAAGAATGCACAGCCACCGACCAGCAGGGCCAGTTTGCTGCCGGCCTTTTCGCGGATGAGGTCTCCAGGAGCCTTCTCCGCAAGCACTCCCAGTCGCGCCCCCAGCGTCATGAAGAGCATCATGAAAGCAACTGAAACGCCCACCACCCAGAGCATCGAATATTCTTCGTTCGCTCCAACGCTCGAGCTGCTCACAATGCTGCCTGGTCCAATGACGACGCAGGCGGTGATCAGTCCGGGACCGATTCGTTGATACCACGGACGGGAGGAGACTGCGGCAGGTTGACTCATGGTGGGTTCCCGGAAGGTGTGCTGGCAATTGACGTCTGCAAGTGCGAAGGGCAGTATCCTGGTCGACGGTCGGAACGAATTGAACTGTCCTCGATCTAAGCAGTCACTTCATGAGATATCGCTCCTCTACTCTCGCCGTGTCTGCATTGCTCATCACAACCGCGTTCGCTGCAGCAGCCGATCCACCTCAGTTGATTCTCACGGGCGGACGTGTCGTGACGCTGGATGAGAAGAACTCGTTTGTCGAAGCGATTGCTGTTCGAGACGGGTTGATTCAGGCGACCGGGACGACTGCAGCAATTCGTCGCCTGGCCGGCTCGGAAACTCAAGAAATCAAGCTGGCAGGTCGCACGGTGATTCCCGGCCTGATCGAAACGCATTGCCACGCGATCGGAGTCGGGCTGTCGGCATTGAATGTGCCTTACCGAGACCTGCGGTCCATTGGCGAAGTGCAGGCGTGGGTACGAGAACGAGCGAAAGAACTGCCGGCTGGCCGGTGGATTCAAGTACCGCGCGCGGACATCACTCGGCTGACAGAAATGCGGTTTCCCTCGCGCGACGAGCTGGACGCGGCATCGGCAACGCATCCCGTGAGTCTGACGTCGGCTCGTAAAGAAGCCCTCAACGGCGCCGCCTGGAAGGCACTGGGTGTTGAGAAGGACTCGGAGGAACTGCCGGGCGCAAAGATTGTCCGCGATGAACATGGCCGACCATGGCTCCTCTCAGGCGGGTCCCAGTACATCCGGAAACACGTGCCCCGCCCCGAGTTTTCGCAGGAGGAAAAACTTCGGGCACTCAAACGTGTGCACGACGTGTATTCCAGCGTGGGGATCACGAGTATCTTCGAGCGAGCGCTGAATGCAGACTGCTGGAAGCTGTACGAGTCACTTAAGGAGCGAGGTGACCTGCAACTGCGAGTCACGGCAACGATTCGTCAGCAATTCAGATCAGGCCAGCAGGTGGAAGACTTCACGAAGAAGCTTGGCCTAACGACAGGTGCTGGCGACGACTGGCTGCGGGTCGGCCCATTGAAGATCACCGTCGACGGGGGCATCCACTGGGGCACTGCCCATCTGCGCGAGCCGTTCGGACCCCGGCGCATCAGCTTCTATAAGAACGAAACACTGGTGGATCCCGACTACAACGGCCAGTTGCGATACTCGGTCGACCAGATGCGCGACGTTTTTCGCGCTGGTCACAATCTGGGCTGGCAGATGTGCTGCCACGTGGCGGGCGATGCGGCAGTCGACCGCATTCTCGATGCGCTCGATGCCGTGAATCAGGAACTGCCGCTCAAAGACCGGCGGTTCACACTGACTCACGCTTACTTCCCTGTGAAAGACGCGATTGAACGGTGTCGCCGGCTAGGCGTATGCGTCGACACGCAGTCTTATGTCTATTACCGCGATGCGAGATTCATCAACCAAATCTATGGACCGGACTGGTCGGACCGCTTTATCGGTGTTGGCGAGTGGTATCGTGGTGGCGTGCCAGTCACGATCAACAGCGATCACATGATTGGCCTCGATCCCGATCACTCAATGAACTCGTTCAACCCGTTTCTGCAACTGTATATCGCGGTGACTCGACGGGACGCGTATGGCAACGTGTACGGCGAACATCAGAAGCTGTCTCGCACAGAAGCGCTCCGGTGCGTGACAACGAATGCGGCATGGCTGTCGTTCGATGAAAGTCGGAAAGGCACACTGGAACCAGGCCGTTTCGCCGACCTGGTTGTGCTGGACCGCGACTACTTCACGTGTTCCGACGCAGACATTGCGTCCATTCGGCCGACTCTGACACTTGTGGCGGGAAAAGTGACGTTCGAGGCGGCGGCAGACGAGCCATCAGCTGCTGACCGTTGACGCTGTCTATGCAGAAAACGGCTTCGTCCAAAACTCCGGAGTCGGGAACAACGCGCAAATCTGAGGCACGCCGAAGAGTCCGGGAGCGAAGGTAGAAAGAATGGCTGGATCAGTCCTCCCGTTGTGGCTCTGCAAGCCGGTTTGAGAAAACCACACCGTAACCCACGTCAATCGTGAGAGAGACTGGTCCAGCCATCTTTCTACGTGTTATCGGTTTTGCGATGAGGTTGTCACGTTTCTGTAAGGCCGATCACGCTATTCCACACGTCGCCAGTACAGGTAGGCCGGGACACCCAGCAGAATGAGGGCGAAGCCCATCAGGGCTTCCATTGGCTGGCCTTTGAAGATGTATACCAGGAACCAGCAGTAGAAGACGATGTAAACAATGGGGACGAACGGGTAACCCAGCGTGCGATACGGTCGATCCAGTTCGGGGCGTTTCCTGCGCAGGGTCATGACTGCGGCGACTGACAGGACATAGAAGATGCTCGACACGAAGATGATGGCATTGGTCAGGATGCTGAAGATCGACTTCTCGCGGAAGTAGGGCACGGTTTCGACCAGAACGGCGGAGAGCACGACCAGCAGGGCACCCAGTAAAGCCTGGATACCAATCGCCAGTGCCGGTGTGCGGAACCGGGCATGCACATCGCCCAGTTTCGAAAAGAACACTTGGTCACGCCCCATTGCAAACGACACGCGCGGGCCCAGCAGGAGGTTGCTGTTGATCGCGCCCAATGTGCTCAGCATGACACCGATCGACATGAGCTTGCCGCCCAGCGGTCCCAGCAGGCGGTTGACCATCAGTTCGGCGACATGCTCGCGGTTTGCAGGTTGGGCCATCTCGTTCAGTGGAATGACCGCGTGATATGCCAGGTTAGCTCCGATGTAGAGCGCGATCAGCAGTCCAATTCCGCCGAACAGTGCGATGGGAATGTTGCGCTGCGGGTCACGAATTTCCTCGGCCACCGGTGTGATGCCGTGCCAGCCGTTGTAGGCCCACATGACTGCCAGGAGGACAGCCGCAAACTGCGTTGTCAGAGTCGTCTGCAATGGAGTCGTTGTGGATTGAAACGTCGTGAACGAGGCGACGTGCTGGCCGGCCAGTTCCATGACGAACGGAAGAACGGCCACGAACGCCACAAAGCCGGCCTTGATGACAGTAGTCGCCGCCTGCACCCAACCGCCCCACAGCACGCCCATGACGTTGACCACACCCATGCCCAATTGCAGGCCGATGGCCAGCACGACCTGAGTTGTCAGGTTGAATCCGATCCCCGTCATGTTGGAGAAAGACCCGACGAAGATCATCGACAGCGCGCCGGTCGAGGCCGGGCGGTTGAACAGGCACTCCTGCCAGCCGAACAGGAAAGCGGTCAGCTTTCCGTACGCCTCTTTCAGATAGACGTACAGACCGCCGGCGCGAGGCAGCATGACGGCCAGTTCGGCAAAACACAGACCGCCCAGCAGGCACAGTACGCCGCCGGTGATCCACGCCGTGATGATCAGGTCAAAGCGTCCCGCTTCCGCGGCGATGCGACCCGGTTTGGCGAAGATTCCAGATCCAATCACGTTGCCCACGACGATAGCGATTGCCATTCCAGGCCCGAGGGCTCGCAACAGGCCAGGGCGATCGGACTCGCGTGCTGCATCAGTCGGCATGGGTGAAGCCAATTGTCTCTTCGGCCAGGAAGCTGCAGGTGTTGGTACGCGATTCAGCAGGGGATTACGGCCGCGCCGACCTGGCGAACTGCTCCATACGGCTCAATACGGCTCAATACGACTGGTCGCGGTGGAGGTTATCCCTCCTCGTTCAGGGCTTCCACTCAGGTGATCGCTCCACCGCTGGAGGCGTAGCCTTCAGATCCGTCTTCAGAATTCAGGGATTTACCCTACGACCTGGCCAGAAATGCCTCGTCATTCGGCCGGAGCGACCACCAGGTTGTGAATCCTGACGGGGACTCTCCAGGGCGAACCGTCTTCCGGGCCGAATCTGACACACGCTTGATGACCGATCACCCAAACTCGTCTCGACCTTAAGACGTGACACCTCATGACACCGAACGCACAACGGCACCAACGCTTCACGGCCTGCGATGGCGCACGTCTTCCGGCGGATGTGCGACGTGAGAAAACTGATGAAACGCACAACGGTAGTGTAGTCGACCTCTCTGTGCAGGGGGCAAGGCTCGCACTGCGAAGTCCCGTCGCCATCGGCGAACAACTGGAGGTTGGTTTACATGTCCCGGGACTTCGACTCATAGAGGAACGCAAGGCGACGGTGTGCTGGACAGCTTTGGCTCGCGACCTTGTGTGGCACGTGGGGGTTCACTTTGCGGCACCGTTAAGTGGGCCAACAATCGACTCGCTCGCCACGACAGGTTACATCGAGCGAAGACAATCGGATCGCGTCAAAGTCTCGATCCCTGCAACCGCCCGGATGGAGGCATCACACCAGGAAATTCGGGTGCGGGTCGCAGACGTGTCATCGAGTGGGGTTGGTTTGATTTCTCCCGAGCCATTGGAACTTGATCGGCGGGTGATGATCTCAGGTGATGACCTGAGCGCCCCCGTGGGCCGTGCTTGCTCACGTACGGTCTTGTAGCCTCCGTCGACGGGGCCACGCCATTGGCTGTGAGTTTGTGGATCAGGATGCCTATCGGCAATTGTGTGAGCGAATCCGCGAGAACCGCACGCGAGCGCGAAAGTCGCGTTGGAGCCGATTCCGCGATTATGCGTTCGGGGCTGTTTCCGCGTTCGTCTGCATGACCGCCATGACGCACTGGAACCCACAGCAGGAAACGGACCATGTACCCCACTGGGAACAGCATCAGGCGGTCGCCGAGCAGGTCGAGCCGTTGAAAGCAGTTCTGTAGTTCCAGTTCCGGGCCTGTTCCCGGCGGTATTTCCTGACTTTCCCGCACGCTCGATGGAGCTATACGGTGTCGATATGGACGTACGGCATTGCACGTGACCCGAGGCACTCGATCGCGCAGTCTGAATGGCCTTTGATGGCCAATCATGTCCACGACGACGGCATTACCGGTCGCGACCACTGAGACCGACAGCGCCCCGCAGATGCGTGCAATACTGACCGCTGCGGTGTGTCTGTGTGCGCTGCTCGCTGTTTTCTGGCATGCTGGTCAGTCTGCTGCGTTGCGGTGGGATTCGGATCCAGCGTCGTCACACGGCTGGCTGGTTCCGCTGGCTGTCGCCTGGCTTGCGTGGAGACGCTGGAAGTCCAGTCGGGACACGATTCCTGATCGCGTTGCGACGAGGACAGTGGCAATTGGCATTGCCAGTGTCGTCGGCGGTGTCCTGGTGCATCTCTATTTCCTGCCAGCTCTGTCTCCCGCCTCGACATTGTTCCCGGCCGGTCTGGCGTTCGTGGTCGCCGTCTTTGGACTGATACTGGTCGTGGCTGGTTCGGATGTTGGCCGCATCTACATGCCTGCGTTCCTGTTGTTGCTGTTCATGGTGCCTCTGCCATTTGCACTGCAGCAGCCCATTGCCGAATCGCTGCAGCTAACAGTCGCATGGACGTCGGAGATGTCGCTCTGGCTGCTGGGCCAGCCGGTCTATCGCGAAGGGTACATTCTGCACCTGCCCGACTCCGTACTTGAAGTGGCTTCCGGCTGCAGCGGGTTAGGGCAGTTCATGGTGTTTGTTGCGATCGGCGCCTTCTGCGGTGTGTATTCCAGTAGTGCGCGCCAGGGAATCATCCTCGTCCTGCTGGCTCTGCCGGTTTCCGTAGTCGCCAATACTCTGCAGATCACACTGACCGGTCTGATCTACATTTACCTTGGCGCGGCATGGGCCGAAGGTGCATTGCATGAAGCCGAGGGGCTGGTCACCGCACTGATCGGCGCCAGTCTACTGTTCAGTGCGGGTGGGCTTCTCGGGCGTTGGAGTAGTGGTACGTCAGAACTGGCTGAATCCGACGAGAAACCCGAAGTTGGTGAATCACCCGCACCGAAATCGGATCGATCATGCGGACTCGGGATCGGTTCGCGGGCAGGCCTCGTGCTGGCGACGCTGCTGCCCGCCATAGTGCTGGCCTGCACCATTCGGCACACGGTCGACGAATTCCGCCGTCCGCCGGTTGCGCTCGCTCGTCCACTCGCTGAGACCCCAAAGAACTTGGCCAGTGGATCGGACAGGACGTTCCAGTCGAACGTGAGTATTTTCTCTACGGCGACGAGCATCTGAACCGCAACTACGTCCATACGCGTACGGGCCAGTCGCTGACTTTGTGGATGGTCTACACCACTGACGGACGAGACCGCGGGCATCATCCCGAGGGTTGCATGCGTGCAATTGGATGCCAGGCAGTCCCCGACTGCAACGTGGCCGTGCCATTGCCGGGAGACGGTGCACCGGCCGAGCGACTCTATTTTAAGCAACCGTCAGATGGCTCAGGCCGGTGGGTCAGCTACTGGTACCACGTTTTCGATACGGGTGAGCCGCAACAGTATCCGGGACTGCTGAGCCTGTTGGCCCTCCCCCTGTCTTGTAGTGCCTGTCTGACCGCCGATATCTTCACCGACGACCTGACACC
This sequence comes from uncultured Planctomycetaceae bacterium, assembly GCA_964431285.1. Classification (GTDB taxonomy): domain Bacteria; phylum Planctomycetota; class Planctomycetia; order Planctomycetales; family Planctomycetaceae; genus CAUZFZ01. The sequence continues at coordinate 9,554 of CAYSJO010000218.1, read as the reverse complement.
CGCCGACGTGGCCGGGCTGACGAATTTGCCGCCCTGGTCGAGCAGGCGCTGCAGACCTCGACGCTGCCGGAAATCACCCGACGTGACCACCGTCGCGGCAACTACCTGATGACGTATGACCTGACGACTCGGTGACGCGACAAACGCCAATTGGCTGAAGTCCAGCCGGCTGTGGTAGACTGCCAGCGGGAGGCAGCATGCTTGACGCGCAGAACCATGAACGGTGGAACGAATACGAACGGCGAAAGCAGTCCGCAAAGAGGACCTGGCTGCAGTCACTGACTCGAGAGAAATCGATGGCGCTTTACGAGGAAATGCATCGCATGGCTGTGTCCAGTCTGGATGCGGAATCTGCGGAGCGTCTGCGCGATGAACGTTTGAAAGAAAAGATCGCCTTCCATCGACGACTTCGCGAGGCCTTCGCCCCACGGGATTGACGCTGTGATCAGTAAATCGATGCAGCAGTGTTTGGTGGACGCCCGTGAACTGGTCGACTCGTGGAGTGTCCCGTTTGCGGTCATCGGTGGACTGTGTGCACTGGTCCGCGGTGAACCTCGATTTACCGCCGACATCGATCTCGTGATCGCAGCCGAACCGGTCGCGACAATACACCTCATCGATGCCGCCCGGCACTGGCCGTTTCAACCACTGCTTGAAGACGCTGCGGAGTTTGCCCGACAGGCCTACCTCTTGCCGCTGCATCACACCCGGACGGGGATTACCGTCGACGTGTCGTTTGGATCAACCGGATTCGAAAAGCAACTCATAGGACGGGCGGAACTCGAATCAGTGGGAAATGTGCGTCTGCCAGTTGCGACGGCCGAAGACCTGATCCTGCTGAAACTGATCGCAGGCCGGGCCCGGGACGTTGAAGACGTCAACGGTGTTGTATTGCGTCATGCAGGCAGGTTGGACTGGGACTACATGCTCACGACCGGTCTGCAGACTGCTCTGTCACAAGACATCATTCCTCATCTTGAGCGATTGCGAACAGAGCTCTGAAATCAATCTTCATACGCCGCTTGCGTGCGATCGGGATGATCAGAAGCGCTGCGCTGAGCAACAGAAATACGACCGACATGGGTCTTGTGACAAGCGGCAACCAGCTTCCGCCAGAGCTCATGAGTCCCGCACACAGGTTCTTTTCCGCGACCGGGCCGAGCACGAATCCGATGACGAACGGAGCCAGTGGGATGGCCCAACGTTCGAGCTGAAATCCGACCAGCCCGAACAGCAGCATGATCCATACGTCAAAGAAACGGTTGCCCAGTGCGTACGAGCCGACCACGCAGAACGTCAGGATGACGGGAATCAGGAACGCTCGCGGGACATCGACCAGTCGGGCAATGTATCGGGCGGCCACGACCAGGAAGGCGAACATAAAAAAGTTTGCAATAAAGTACGTGCCCATAATCGTGTAGATAAGCGTCGGGTTCTGCCGAAAGAGCTGCGGGCCAGGCTGCAAACCGTGAAGGACCAGGGCTCCCAGTAGAATCGCATCGATCACACTGCCGGGAATTCCCATTGCAACAAGCGGAATCAATGCGCCGCCGACAGTCGCGTTGTTCGCCGATTCCGAGGCGATGATGCCATCCTCGCTTCCGTGACCGAAATCCTCTGGCTTTTTCGAGACGGTGCGCGCGGTCGAGTAAGCCGTGACGGATCCGATATTGGCTCCAATACCAGGCAGAATGCCGATCCAAGTGCCGATCAGGGATGATCGCAGCATGTTGCCACTGTGAGTTCGCCAGTCGGAAGCTCCGGGCATCAACCTTTGATTGGACACTGTGACTCGTTCCAGCGGTTGACCAAGTCGCAGCACTTCCGTGATCACCTGGCTGACAGCGAACAGTCCGATCAATACGGGAAGCAGTTTCAGTCCGCCGTTGAGCTCCTCGAACCCAAACGTCAGTCGTACTTCACCGGTTGCCTCGGCAACACCGGGCATCGCACACAGGATGCCCAGTAGTCCTGAAAACAAAGACCGGCTGATGGACTTGCCACCGACGGAAGCGATCAGAACCAGCGCTATCATGACCAGCGAAAAGAACTCGAACGGTCCGAACTTTGTCGACAGGTCCGCCATCGGACGACTGAGTGAAATCAGAAACAACCATGACACGATGCCGCCGACGAACGACGCCATGATCCCCAGCCCGAGTGCGCGACCAGGCTGTCCCGACTTCGCCAGGGGGTAGCCATCGAGTGTTGTCATGACCGACGCTGGAGTTCCCGGCATGCGCAGCAGTGTGGCAGTAATCAATCCGCCGCTGATCGAACCGACGTACATGCCAACAAGCAACATCATCGCTTCACCAGCATCCATCGAATACGTCAACGGAAGGGTGAGCGCAATCACCATCGCCCCGGTCAGGCCGGGAATGGCTCCGACTGTGATTCCCAGCGCCGTTCCCAGGCAGATCAGAAACAGCCCCATGGGTGTCGTCAGGAGTTGGACTGCGGTTTCGAGTGGTGTCACGGCAGGTCAGTCACGACGATTTGGGTGAGGACGAATTGAACTCCGAAGGCGACGATCACAGCCGTCTCGGTCAGAGGGATCAGGTGCCGTCTGCGGTCCGTGCTGAGGAGCAGGCCCACCAGCACGATGAATACGGTTGTCGCCCAGGCGAACGATGCACCGAACTGCATTGCTACTGCGTACACGGCCGATAGGGCCAGCATGGTCACAGCCCGTTTGGCAGTCAGTCCTTTCAGACCGGGCGTTTCCGTGGAGTCCGTGGACACCTTGCCTGACAACGCCATCACGAGCAGGCACACCGCCAGTCCGCAGCAGATAATAATCGGGATGTCGGGTACGTCAGGCGATTCCTGCCGACCAACCGACTGGGCCGCCTCAACACGGTTTTCGAGATAGGCCTCGTGCTTCGGACCAGACAGAAATCGCGGTGGGATATGCAGTTCCGTCAGTCGCTTGAGTACGATTTCTGTCTGCATGGCCTTCCGCAGCACATTGGCCATGTAGTCGATGCGGTCCTGAGGAGTCTTCTTCGGAAACCACCAGTACTGACTGTTGACCTCTTCGACATCGATGCCCTGCTCAAGTGCCGTCGGCAGATCGGGCAGTGACTCGCGCCGCTCGGGACCGAAGATCGCCAGACCCCGCAGACCTTGACCATCGAAGTTGAGCATCTCAGTCGCCGAGAATGTCGCTGCCTGAATGTGTCCGCCGACCAGTTTCCCCAAGCGGTCCGTTCCATCGCCAGCCTGCGTGTAGCGGAACTTTGCGCCGGGATGCACGTGCTCAAGCCGCCTCGCCAGAAAGTGACTCGGGGCCCCCATGTTGACGCCGTAGACGATCTCGTCGGGTTTCTCAGTTGCTGCGTCCAGTAACGACTTCAAAGTCGTATAGGGCGAGTCTTCATGGACGGCCACAACCAATCCGATCTCGCCGGTGCCGGCAACTGGCTCAAACGCCTCAGGCCCGTAACTGACCGTGCCGGAATACTGCGCGGTGATCAGCGCATCGTGCAGCAACAGCAACGTGTATCCATCCGGCTTGGCATCGCGGACATATCTGCTGCCGATTGTCGAGCTGCCCCCGGGCCGATTGATGATCACGAACGGCTGGGGAAGAAGATTGTTCTCATCAATCCCGGCTTTGATGATGCGTGCGAACGTGTCGCTGCCACCACCCGGGTTGAACGGCACGACCAGCTTGATTGGTCGAGCCGGATAGTCGCTCGTGACCTGGCCATCCATCGCGTCGAGCGCGTACTGGATAAGCAAGCCCGCGATCAGTGCTCCGGCCAGAACGTGTCCAACGATAGATTTCATGACGTCCGGGTCTGAGCACTTAGTAAGAGCGAAGCAGCCTACTGAAACGGCAATCCGACTGCCATGCTCCGGTCTCACTTCGCTCGCGTCGTGGAAACCGAGCACTCGGATGGGCTAAGTTCCCTCTCCGAAAACACATTTCAGGAGTCACTGCATGGCAAAAGAACTCAATTTCAAACAGGAACTGACGGGCTGTTTCGGTCAGCCAGTGGCCGAAAACCCGACTCAGGCCATGATCGAGGCGGCCTACCGGCATCACGGTCTCGACTGGCGATATCTCACGATCGAAGTCGCGCCCGACGGTCTGGCCGACGCAGTCCGAGGAGTGCGGGCTATGGGTTTCGCCGGTTTCAACTGCACCATCCCCCACAAGGTCGCGGTGATCAAACATCTCGACGGGCTGGGCGAATCAGCCTCGTTGATGGGCGCGGTCAACTGCGTTGTCCGACGAGAGGGCAAACTGATTGGTGAGAACACCGACGGCAAAGGTTTCGTCGAGTCCTTGCGGACACTGACCGACCCCACCGGTAAATCCGTCGTCATGTTTGGAGCGGGTGGAGCAGCTCGAGCCATCGGTGTCGAAGTCGCTCTGGCCGGCGCCACGAAAATCACCATCGTCAATCGCACGGAATCGCGTGGAGCTGAACTGGTTGCCCTTCTTCGTGACAAGGTAAACGTCGAAGCGGACCTTGTCGTCGCAGACGGTGACTACTCTGTCCCCGAAGGCACGGGCGTGGTTATCAATGCGACGTCTATCGGACTGTTTCCCGACGTCGATGCTCGGATCGGCCTGGATACTGCGACATTGACGGCTGACATTATGGTTGCAGACGTGATCCCGAACCCGCCGGAAACTCGCCTGGTTCGCAACGCCCGTGAGATCGGATGCAAGGTCATTGATGGACTGGGCATGTTGGTTAATCAAGGAGTCATCGGGATTCGCTACTGGACTGGAGTTGACCCCGACCCCTCGGTCATGCGGCAGTCTCTGGAAGATGTGTTCGGCTCGTGACCGGCGTGGAACTTCCTGCGCGATGGACCGTGTTATGGTCCCGGCCTGCTGAAATCACCTTGCGAGAAACGATGGTCTGATATGAAAACGCGATTCATTGCACTTGCTTCAACGATCGTTGCAGTCACCGCCCTCAATCTGAGCGGCGCCGAATCCTCACGGCCCAACATTCTGTGGATCACCAGTGAAGACAATGGGCCGCATCTGGGCTGCTATGGAGATGAGTACGCCACCACCCCAAATCTGGATGCGCTCGCAGACAGAAGTCTGCTGTACCTGACGTGCTGGTCGAACGCGCCCGTCTGTGCTCCGGCCCGGACGACCATTATCACGGGCGTCTATCCCACATCGACCGGCGCGCAGCATATGCGCAGCAACGTGAAGATGCCGGCCTTTATGAAGATGTATCCACAGTTTCTTCGCGAAGCCGGGTACTACTGCACGAACAACTCCAAAGAGGACTACAACCTGATCAAATCGGGTCAGGTGTGGGACGAATCGTCGCGCAAGGCTCACTGGAAGAATCGCACGCCCGACCAGCCATTCTTCGCAATCTTCAATCACACGATCAGCCACGAAAGCCAGATACGGAATAAGATCGATCCAAAGAACAACATTCACGATCCGGCGAAAGTCCGCGTTCCCGCTTACCACCCGGACACTCCGGAAGTCCGCAAAGACTGGGCTCAGTACTATGACCGATTAACAATGATGGACGAGAAGTGCGGTCAGAATCTGAAGGAACTCGAAGAAGCAGGACTCGCCGACGACACGATCGTCTTCTACTACGGTGACCATGGATCAGGCATGCCGCGCAGCAAGCGCTGGCCATACAACTCAGGTCTGCACGTTCCCCTCATCGTCCATATCCCGGAAAAGTTCAAAGACCTGCGTCCAGACGATTACGGCAGCGGTGAAACAGATCGACTCACCAGCTTTGTCGACCTGGCTCCGACGTTGCTCAGCCTGATCGGCATCGAGCCCCCGGAGTGGATGCAGGGGCACGCATTTGCCGGAAAATTCGACGCCGGACCGCAGCCGTTCGTTTACGGCTACCGCGGTCGGATGGACGAACGGTACGACATGGTCCGCTCGGTCACCGACGGACGCTATGTCTACATCCGCAACTACATGCCGCACAAAATCTATGGGCAGTACATCCAGTACATGTTTCAGACGCCAACGACTCGAGTCTGGCACGAACGATACGAAGCCGGAAAACTGAATGACGGTCAATCCACTTTCTGGAAAAAGAAAGCTCCGGAAGAACTGTACGATCTGCACAACGATCCCGATGAAGTCGACAACCTGGCCCGGTCGAAACAGCATCAGGAGATTTATGAGCGGCTGCGTAAAGCACAGCGGGATCTGGCCGTGCGCATTCGCGATCTCGGCTTTCTGCCCGAAGGTGAGATGCACGCTCGGGCGGAAGGATCGACGCCTTACGAGATGGGCCACGATCCGGAGAAATACGATCTGGAACGCATCATGGCCGTGACCGACGTGGCGACCTCGCGGCCCGATCTGGCCAGAGTGGGAAACCCCGTCAAGTTCCAGCCACCCTCGATGCGTGCATATCTCGAAGACGAAGACAGCGCGGTCCGCTACTGGGGAACGCTCGGTGGTCTGGTCTGGGGGAACACGGCTGGCGCCGGACGTGAATTTCTGGCGGCGCTTAGTGATGACTCGCCATATGTACGCATCAATGCTGCTCAGGTCCTTTCACTCCAGGGAGGAAAGCATCTGGGAGTAACGCTCCCCGTGTTGAAAGCTCTTGCACCAGTCGACGGAAACGGCATCTACGTCTCGATGGCGGCACTCAATGCCATCGATGAACTGGACGAGCAGGCCATTTCGCTGCAGGACGCACTCAAGGCGATGCCTCGCAAGCACACGTCAATTCCGGGACGCATGGGTGCCTACGTCAACAACCTGATCACGAAAGCACTTGCCGACCTGAAGTGATGAGGAGCTTGGCCCTGCGGAAACCAGGTCAGCCCGTTACTCCGCGTCATCGCTCGGGATGACGAAGCTCATATGCAATTCTGAGTGTCGGAGATGCAGCGAAATCCACTCTTCGTGAGCCAGTTTTCCGAAGACGGGATGCGGTGCATTGGGTGTCTCGACTTCCAGGCGTTCGATGCCGTTAACCAGTCGCGTCAGCGATTCTTCGACGGAAGCATCGGGCGACGGAAGATACGCATCGGCGGACTTCGGCAGTTTAAAGCCAGGTTTCATGCGCTTCGTCAGGACGGAATTCTTGACCAGGGGAGCGACCAGACGCATGTACCATGGAGCCCCAAACGAGAATCCGTCGATCGATGCGTGCAACGCCTGCGCCAGGTGATCCAGGATTTGCCCGTAGGTCCAGTTGCCGACGGTGGTATACGGACCGGCTGCCAGGGCTTCCGCGTCCAGACGCACTTCTTCGAGTGTGGAGTAGTCAACTGTGCGGCGGGACTGCGTTGTCATCGAGTAGACCGTTCGTAGTAGTCGGATTTATCCGGCTTGATGTTGGGTGGCATGTCCGGGCTGCGTCACGAATGCAACTCGAGGCCGTTCGCACAACCGCATGAACGCGGTTACTACGAACGGTGACCGAAACATCTCTTTAGCGATTCCGGCACGCGTTGAGGAGGGCAGGGGCCGCTTGCAGCGATTCGCGAACCAGATGGCCCATGTGTGGATGCGAGGGTTCGAAGTCGACTGGCAATCCGTACTCGCGCAGTCGCTCGCTGGCTGTCGGGCCGAGCGACGCGATCACGTTCCGCCCTGCCCCCGCAACCCATTCTTTTGCGAGCCCCATTGATTCCGCGACCTGCAGCACGTGCACGATGTGCTGGGCAGTCGTGAACAGGATTACGTCGAACCCGCCGTGAATGGTTGCTCGGATCGCTGATTCAATGGGACCAGTGTCATCGGGCAAATCCCAGCGGTACACCGGTACGGGCTCAACGGACGCACCGAGCTGCTCCAGGCCTGCGTAGAGTTCTGTTGATGGCTTGCCGTACTCCTGAACCGCCACGGTGATTCCGGCCAGCGGGGTCGGCGACTCGTCATAGATGCTCTTCACCGATTCGATGACCTCGACCCAGGTGTTCGGCTCGGGAGCTTTCGCGTCGATTCGAACACCCCAACTACGTAGAGCAGAAAACGGTTTTGGCCCACGGACAACGACGCGGGGGTGTTCCATAGCCTCGAAAAATTGCTCGCGTTCGTGCTCTGTCTCGATGGCACTCAGCAAAGCCTCGGCCCCAACACCGGTCAGAAAGATGACCAGGCCGTAACGTCCATCCATCAAATGTGAATGAAACGTCCGGATGACGTCCGTCATGCCCAGTGGAATCTCGCGCATCGCGGGGGCGATCGTCGCGCTTCCTCCGCTTCGCTCAATCAGCGAGCTGATTTCTTTGGCTTTGCGGGACTCGAAACTCAGAACGCGAAGCGGTTCACTCATCGGGACTCTCGGACGAAGACGCCGTCGGACAACGTGGATGCGAGCGTGATTGCCGCGACTCGTTCAAGTCGTGACACCACACGCTCGCGGTCAGTTTCCGAGTTTCGTCGTCATCTTCGACAGACACAATCGACCAGCAAAACAAGCTTCCTGGCCGACACTTCGATCAACTGGCCGTGCGGGACTCACTGACGACTTCTTCGGCAGGGACGGCAGTCGCTCGTGCGGTCTTCACGGTTTTCTTCTCAGCCGATTTGTCTTCAGTTGGTCCTTCAGGACTTGATTCCTTGTCTTCGTTGATCGACACCCGCTTGGAATTCTCATCGTCCGACTCCTCGGCTGCCGTACTCGGATCCTCTGGTTGATCAGTTGGTTGTCCAGTGGCCTGTTCGGTTTCGGCAGACTGCTCAGTCGTTGCCTGCAGCAGCTCAGTCATCAGCTCAATGGCACTTGACGAAAACTGGAAAACAGACTGTGCGACACTCCGCCTGGTGCGATCATCCGGCTCATCCTCGGCGTCATTGGCTTCATCCGAATCGTCGCCATCAAGCCAGCCCAGAAGTGAGCCGATGAGTTCATCCAGTGAAGCTGCGTAGCCCGCCTCACCTGAAGAAGATTGTCCCTCGTCGCCTACCTGGGACGCGACCGACGCACTCAGGTCTTCTACCAGGGCGGAAAACTCGTCCGTAGACAAGCCCTTTGGTTCAGTGGACTGAGTCGAACCGTCCAGGCTCGACACCTGCTCTGATCCACGGTCGCCGATTTCATCAGAGATGCTCGCCAGGAAGTTGGCCGCCGGAACGGACTGCTGAGTCGATGACTCGGTGTTGGTGAAATCAAGTGCGAGTTCAAGATTGCCTTTTGTCAGCGTCCCATCAAATGTTGTTGTCTGAATTCCCTCGCTGGTGATGTAGGCCGCACCGCCGCGGAAATCCGTTCCGACACCCACCAGATCGAGTTGAAACAGGTCAGCAGCCGGATTCTGGATGACGAGAAGCTCGGCAACTCCGTCTCCCGAGTTAAAGACATTGCTGCCGACTTCGTTGATCTCGCCAGCCGTTGCCGTGAATCCGGCCTGACGACCGGCCGCGTCTGTAACCACGTAGTCGACGGGATCGAGACCTAGAATCAGGATTGCTTCGTCCGTGCCCAGCTTGTCGCCAATCAGCGTCGCTGTCTCTTCGAGAGTCGCGGCAAACACGTCCAGCGCCGAATCGTCGGCTTCGCCCACCAGAATCGATGACAGGCCCAACCGAAACAGGTCCGCCGCGTCGCCCTCGTCGATCTTCG
>CAYSJO010000217.1:0-5508 GCA_964431285.1 uncultured Planctomycetaceae bacterium | reverse complement strand
GATGGGCGGCGGGCAGTGCGTGTACTGGAAGGACGATCGGCCCGAATCCGCCGCGTACGAGAGGTCGCGGTTGCCGCGCCTGCGCCCGCGGCCGAACGAGTACGCCGGCGGGTCGCGGTGCGGCTGCGCGCTACGGAATTTGACACGGGCAGAGAAGTTTTACGCTCCTTGATCACAAAAGCGGGCTCAGGTTTGACTTTACGATTCGAGCTATCGAATAATGGCTGGTCTGAGGGTCGCCGACGTCGAAAGTCGTTTGCCGTGCTAAGTTTGGATGCATTTGTCGGGCCCAGTTGCGAGCCGCTACGAGAGCGGTGGCGCTATACGTCCGAACTTAACCCTGCAGGTCGACGTCGCCTGTCCAGCATGGCTACCCCGCCAGACTTTGCGGAACGTGCAACTCCCCCACTTCGCCCCATCATGTCTTCCGGCGTTCACCAGTCGTTTTCGTCTATTCCGCATCGCGCCCCGTGCGGCATTGCCGTGAACCTCCGGCCTCCTGAGCTGTGTGCCGAGTGGAAGCATCGAAACGATTGTGGCGGAGTCTGTGCCGCAAGCGAGAACACATCTGTGCTGATTTCATCCATATCCAATCTCAGAGTCTCATCAGGAACGCGGTCACTGTGTGCGCAATCGCGCGCCCACTACCTGCGACCGCAATCGATTGAGGAACTTTTGCCATGCTGTTGATTTCGTGGCTGAAGAAGCTGTTCGATCCTTCGACCCGGTACGAACGCCGGAAGAAGCAGATCGAAATGGCCCGGCAGAAACGCCGGTTCACACAGCTTGCGCTGTCGAAGCTGGAGGATCGTGTCGTGCTGACGGTTAACCCCGTCGTCGACCCGGCCCTGGCCGATCTGCTGGAAAGCGAGCAGACCGCTTCGCAAAGCACGCTCACGGCCGAAGAGGCCGATGTGGCCGGCAGTGCCGAGCAGTCCGGCATCGAGAGTGACTCCGAGTACGAGGATAATGCGCGCTCCGAGACTCCGTTCGACGCTGCTCTCGACAACATCGAAGTCAACCTGTTCGACCTGGCGTCCGCCGAGTTTAGCGATGCGTCATCGACGTCGATCACCGAACTGCTGTCAGAATGGACGATCACGGATCCGAACCGCGCGCCGATCTCGGACGTGTCGCCCTCGATCGAACTGCTGTTTGTCGACTCGCGTGTTGACGACTTCGAAAGTCTTATTGCCGGCGCGCGCGATGGTGTCGAAGTCATCACGCTGGACGTCAATCAGAATGGCATCCTGCAGATCGCCGACGCACTCGAAGGCCGCGACGACCTCGCTGCCATTCACATCGTCTCGCACGGTTCAGCCGGACGTCTGCTCCTGGGTTCGACCGAGCTGACCAGCGAGAATCTGGGCGAGTACTCCGAGCAATTCGCGCTCATCGGCGATGCGCTGGGCGATGACGGCGACATCCTGGTTTACGGCTGCGATGTCGCGGCCGGCGAAGAGGGCTCGGCATTCGTCGATGCTCTGGCTGATTCGACTGGGGCTGACGTCGCAGCCGCGACCGACCTGACGGGTGCTGATGACCTAGGCGGCGACTGGGACTTTGAACGGACGGTTGGCGTGCCCGACACCGACGTCGTGTTCAGCTCGTCCGTGATCGCTGATTATGGCCAGGTGCTGGCCGCGAGTTACAACTTCAACTTGGGTACCGAGACACTCGTCCTGGACACCTTCACGGAAACCGCAGCCGATGCTGAGAATCTGACCATCACCGAATCGGCCGGCATCTTCGTATTCACTCTTTCGGAAGGTGGATGGACTGCGGCCGGAGACACACTTGGCGTGTCGGGCACGAATTCCGAGATTCTGACTGTCAGCAAAACTGATGTGAATACGTCCGTCACCGTCAACGACTCAACTGACATCGATCCCGCCGTCGCATTCAGCGGAGCCGTCGACTTCACCGGGACCGCGACTCTGGGCATCACCGGATCGGGAGATTCGACGGTCGGGTCTGTGACTCAGTCCGGTGCACTGCAGACTGCAGCATTCAATGCAGGCGGAACCTCGGTCAATCTGGCTATTTCCGGCAACGACTTTCAGGGCACAGTGGCGTTGACGACGTCCGGCAGTGGCAGCGCGACACTGGTTGATACCAACGCGCTGACGCTGGGAGCTACATCGGTTGGCGGTGGGCTGGATGTCACTTCTGGCGGCACTCTCACAATCGGCGGAGCGGTTTCGGCAACGTCGGCAACGGTTACGGCCGACAACACGGCCATTAACAGTCCACTCACGGCGAACAGTGGCATCACGCTGCAGCCGGATGATGCGGCGGACACGGTGGGTCTCGGAAACGGCTCGACCGGGACCTTTCAGGTCGACGCGACTGAGTTTGGAAATCTGAGTTCGACCGGCACGGTCACTGTGGGCCGTTCCGACGGAACGGGCGCCGTGGACATCGAGACTCTGGGACTGTCCGGCGAGACATACAGTCTGACGATCCGCGGCGGTGCGACGACATTTGACGGGACCCTCACGCTGGCTAACGGCAAAACCGCACAGATCCTCTCGACCGACACGATTGTCGACAACAACGCGGCAGCCTTTGAAGTCGTGATCAGCGGCGCGGGCCGTGTGCTGTTTGACGCCACCAACAGCATTGGCAGCAGTGGGGATTCTGTCGACTTCAACGTCACCACGGTGGCAGCCCGCAGTACATCGGGCAACGTGTTCATCCTCAACGATCTGACCGACTTCGCCATCGGCATGGTGGACGGGGGCAGCGGCGTGAGCGCCTCGGGCACGGCCGCGGTTTCGGCCACCAGCTCAATCGGCGATCGAGCGCTGACACTGGCCGCCGGATCGGTGAGCGGAACGACCGTGCTGCTGGAAGCTGGAACAGGAATCGGTACATCGGGGACTCCGATCGCCGTGTCCGCAACAAACCTGGCCGCCCGCACCGCATCTTCCGGGAATATCTTCATCACGGAATCCAATGGAGCGACGATCGGTTCCGGAACGACGCAGGTCGCCACTATAACCGGCGTCTCGACGGCCAGCGGTGGTAACATTCAACTCGTACTGACCGCCGGCAATCTGGACGTGGACGAAGCCATCGCCGCCAACGGAGCCGGTAATGTCACCATCACGCTCAGCGCCGCCGATGCCGCACTCTCGACCAACGACACGGGCGACGACATCACCTCCGGCAGCGGCGCGATCTCCATCGCGGCCGATACGCTGAACCTGGCCGCCGGCAACATCGGCTCGACAGGCGGAGCACTCACGCTGAAGCCGACTACCGTCAGCCGCACGATCGGAGTCGGGGCGGGCAGTCCGACCGGTGACTTCAATCTGAACGATGCGGAAATCGGCCTGTTCACCGACAGCTTCAGTTCGATCACGATCGGCGATGCGACAAACGGCTCCGGAGCGGTCGATGTCAACAGCTCGACGTTCACCGATCCGATCACGATCGTTGGTGGTTCGATCGCCGTGACCGAACTGGTCGCGGGTTCGAACGCCGTCACGCTGACCGCTCGGACTGGCGCCATCACCGACGGTGATGCCGGTACGACAAAGGACGTGACAGCCAGCAGCCTGGTCGCTGATTCGCAGACCGGTGCGGGCACATCCGGCAACCCGCTGGAAACGACGGTCACCAACCTGGAAGTGCTGGGCAGGAGCGGCGGCGTGCATGTCTCGAACGCAGGCGGGCTCACGATCGGCGGCATCGGGGGGACTGTCGGTGTCTCGGCCACGGGCGGCGACATTGTTGTGTCTGCCAGTAGTCCCGTGATCGTGAACGAGGCCGTCGTCAATTCCGGCGGCGGCAACGTCACGCTGACGGCGGCCGGGACTAGTGCGACGGACGATCTGACGGTCAACGCAAACGTGACGGCCAGCGGCGGCAACGGAACGGTCACGCTCAACGCGGCCAATGACATCCTGCACACTGCCGGCACGGTTTCGGCAGTGGGTTCCGGTGCTGTGGATCTGAACGCCGGCGCCGGTACGGCCGATGGCGTGATCGCGATGTCCGCGGGCACTGCGGTCAGCTCGGCCACGGGAGCGATCACACTCGACGCCGATGGCACAGCGACGCTGGATGACGTCACCTCGACCAGCGGTGACATCACGGTCACGGCCGGGGACGCAGTGCTCAACGATACCGTCTCCAGCAGCGGGGCACTGACGCTCAAACCGACCGACGTGACGTCGACACTCGGAGTCGGCGGCGGCACCGGCGACTTCGACATCGGCGATACCGACATCACAAAACTGGCCGACGGCTTCGGCTCGATCACGATCGGCGACGCCAGCAATGGCACAGGCGCGGTGGACGTGAACAGTTCGACGTTTACCGACAACGTCACCATCGTCGGCGGCTCGATTGCCGTCGAAGGGCTTGCGGCTGGAACCAACGCCGTGACGCTGACAGCCCGCACGGGAGACATCACCGATGGTGGCGGCACGACGGATGTGACGGGCGGCACCGTGACGCTCAACGCAGAGAAAGGCGCCATCGGCGGAGCGACCGGAAACGCAGCGCTGAAACTCTCCGCCACAACGCTCGTCACCGATTCGACTGATGGCAGCAACAACGGTGCCCAGTTTCTCAGCGAAGCCGACTCACTGACGTGGAACACTTCCACTGCTGGCAGCGGTACAATCACGCTCACCAGCGGCACCTTCAACCCAGGCAGCGGTCAGACAGTGACCGGTGCCGTCGTCGTGAAGTCAGGCGCAACACTCGGCGGTACGGGAACGACCGGTGCCGTCACAGTCCAGAGTAGTGGCGCCATTGCACCAGGAACCAGCGCGGGAATTCTCAGCACGAACGCCTTTACGGTCCAGTCCGGTGGAGTACTGAGTGTCGAGGTCAACAACAACGAGGTGGCAGGCACGGACTTTGACCAGGTCAGTGTGACCGGTGCGGTGAATGTCACAGGGGCCACGCTGACGCTCGCCGAAGGCACATTCACGCCGACGGAAGGCGGCGAGTTCGTGATCATCAGCAACGACGATACCGACGATGTGACCGGGACCTTCACCAATCTCGTGCAGGGCGCCCTGGTCGATGCCAGTTTTGGCGGGGCAGCGCTTTCGGTGTTCATCAGTTACGACGGCGGCGACGGAAATGACGTGTCGCTGGTCGTCGAGGACCAGGACCCGGATCACAGTCAGACGGACGGCAATGCTGACGCAAATACGATTAAGCTGGTTGTGAACAGCGATGGACTGTTCCAGAGCGAGTTCAATGCCGAGGTGATCGACTCCCACCCGGTTGGCTCTCAGACGGGCGTAATCACCGTCACGGGTGAAGATAACGAGGACGACGAGCTGACGATTGATTTCACGAACGGTTCACCGTTCGGGTCCGGATTCACGCGACTGGACTATGAAGGCGGAGCCAACGGCAACGACTCGCTGGTTATCGCTGGAACGGCCACCACGACTGACGTCACGGCCACATTCGACACCAACAACGATGGCTCGGTGACCGTTGGTGGACAGCTCATCGAGTACACAGGTCTGGAACCGG
>CAYSJO010000216.1:0-3145 GCA_964431285.1 uncultured Planctomycetaceae bacterium | reverse complement strand
CTTCGTCGACCTTGGAACCGACGATGTTGTCAAACTGAACCAGCTTTAACCCATAGCGTTTCATCTCCTCTGGCTCGCCGCGCTCCAGCGTGTTGCGGGCACCAGCTTTTTGCATCAGCGGACCGGCCTGCTCAAGCGGGCTGCCGCGATGGGTCGTTCCGAAATACCAGGTCCCAAACGGCGAGTCCTACAACGTGGCTTTGCGAGTGTCGGGCGGCAGAATTGCAAAGGTCGTACTGCGATCTAGCAATTGTCGTCCTGATTCGAGCAGCCGAAACTTGACGTCGAACCATCCTCGTCGCTGCTGTTTCAGCGGGATCGCAACCGATGATTCGGAATTGGCCGCCAGCGATGCGTCAACGCGCGACTTTGTTGTTTGGCCATAATAGTCCGTCACTTCGACCTCGATCTGCACCTGCCGCCGCTGTTTTGTGATGTTCCGAAGTTTTGCCTGAAACGCTGGCACTTGTGGCTGAACAAAAACATTGCCGCTCTCTTCGGACGTGACGCTCATCTGAACAGGCGATCGTTCGAGGCTCAGCGCAAATACGTGAACAGCACTTGGCAGTCCCAGCGGGCGAATCCGAAATCGACTTGGATCCGGCTGTTTGACCGCGAGTTTGAGTTCTTTGGTAATTTCCAGGTCGAGATGATCATTGCCGCGCAGTTCCTGGGTGTCGCCTGATTTGAGTGGAGCGCGGATCACGAAAACACGCCCCGTTACGGTCTTTCCCTGAGCGTCGGTAAGTCGAACCTCGCCCGATGCTGCCACGTTTGCAAATGCCACAGGGTTCGCATCACGCGATTCATTCCAACGAGGGACCGTGACTGATGTGTCGTAGAGATAGCCATGCTTGTCGTGCAGTCCCAACCGCAACGACACAAGCGGTGTCTTCTTACAGCTAGTGTCGGCAATGCACAGCAGGTATGCCGCCGAATAGTTTTGCTTCGGCACGCGCACCACAGGCACTTCGGAATCGCTAACACTTTTGGGTCCATAGTGAGCGTAGAAATCAGTTGCGATTCGATCCTTCTCCGGCCACTTGGCGAGCCCCACATCGAGATGATCACCTTTGTCGCGCTTGCCGATCGAGAAAGGAATGCCATCGATTATCACAGTCGTTTGTTCCCCCGGCAACGTTTCAGCCGCGATGCGATATCCGTCACCAAGATTCGCATTAGATTTGGCACCAATTGCCTTGCCACGGTAGAGCAACGTCAAATCAACAGTCACGAACCGTTCGCTCGCCGATTCCGCATCTTTCCACCAAGACGATTGTGCTTGCAGAGGCGTCGCGAATGAGCCAATTGCGAATACGGCAAAGAATAGCGAAAGGTACGCACGCAGTACGGGATTAAATATCGATGTCATTGAAAACATTGAGACCTCGCATTCGTCGCGCCAACTTCTGTTACTATAGCACCGCGCGAATGTGAGAACCAGTTTCCACTCTCTGCCATTCAGCAATTCTGGAACTCGCAGCGGTGAACGCGACCGCTGTGGGTTGCGTGGCTTGCCCCCGGAGTCGGTTGCATCGACCTCGGCAGGTTCCGTCGGATTCCAACTCGCATCGGTGAAACCGACCGCTGCAGGAAAGGCTTGTGCTGCATAGCTTGATGGGCAATCGCCGGGCAGACACGTAGATCATGCCCATCCCGCTCGCCCGGTTATTACGACGAGGCGGCATCCGCTTACGCTCGCGCTGGACGGTGTTGGTGCTGACTCCGACAGCCACGGCGATTTCACGGCTAGTCCCGTCCGCCATGATGATCATTTCACGCATCCGTTTGATCTTGCCAGCAGCAAGATGACGGTAACGCCCACGATTGGGCGAGCGGCCTTCCGTCACCGCGGCTTGAACTTCTTCGCGGTGAGTGCTATCCCAAGATCGCCGAACCGTGTCGTCAGACACGCCCAAGTCGCGGGCGATGCGATGGAACGGTTCCTTTTCGACGCCATGTCGGCGTAGTACCTCCTCTCGAATGGCGATGTATTTTGGGTGACCTGCCCCCCCCTTAACCGCGACCAGTTCCAGAGTTGTACACTCTGGTTTTGGTCCCAACGAAGGAGGCAGTTCATGCCACGTAAGCGATTCAAGACCGAAGAGATTATCCAGAAGCTTCGTGAAGCAGAGGTTCTTGTGTCACAGGGCCGGAATGTATCGGAGGCCTGTCGTCAGATCGGTGTGATGGACAACACGTACTATCGGTGGCGAAAGGAGTACGGGGGTATCCGCAGTGATCAGGCAAAGCGTCTGACGGAACTGGAACGGGAGAATGCCCGTCCGAAGAAGCTGGTGGCCGAGGCGGAGCTGGACAAGGCCATCCTGCGTGAGGCAGCCTCGGGAAAATTCTGAGTCCGGCGAAGCGTCATCGGACGGTGGAGCACGTGCGTGAGATTCTGAGCCTCGATCACATCTCGGAACGTCGCGCGTGTCGGGTTCTCGGTCAGCCTCGCTCAACGCAGCGTCGGACTCGTCATGTGCCGGAAGATGAGCCTCGTCTGGGCAGGCGAATCATCGATCTGGCCACTCGATACGGCCGGTACGGATACCGTCGGATTACGATGATGTTGAGAGAGGAAGGCTGGCGTGTGAACCACAAGCGAATCGAGCGTTTATGGCGTCAGGAAGGTCTGAAAGTGCCTGCAAAGCAACCGAAGCGTCGCAGGCTGTGGCTCAACGACGGATCGTGCGTTCGCCTTCGTCCGCAGCACCGGGATCACGTATGGAGCTACGACTTCGTATTCAGCCGGACTCATGATGGTCGACCGGTTCGGATGTTGACCCTGATCGATGAGTTCACCCGGGAGTGCCTGGCGATCGACGTCTCTCGGAGAATGACCAGCGAAGATGTCCTGGAACGGCTCAGTGTCTTGTTTATTCATCGTGGTCCACCGGAACACATCCGTTCGGACAATGGACCGGAATTCACAGCTCATCGCGTGCGGGACTGGCTGGAGAATGTTGGCGTCAAGACGCTGTTCATTGAACCAGGCAGCCCGTGGGAGAACGGCTTCATCGAGTCATTCAACGGAAAGCTGCGTGATGAGTTGCTTAACGTGGAGTTGTTTGACACTTTGCTGGAAGCGAAGGTCGCTGATCGAGCGATGGAGAGTTCACTACAATACCGAGCGGCTGCACAG
>CAYSJO010000215.1:0-6666 GCA_964431285.1 uncultured Planctomycetaceae bacterium | reverse complement strand
CTGGCACGTCCACATGCAGACGACCGGAGATCAACTGCAGGGACGGATCATCCTGACGCAGAATCCAGCCAGCCTGACTCCTCGGTTGCCGGAGAAGGCCGATCACAGCCTGAAGCGGATCGTCGCTGCGTCGATGCAGAATATTGACCGCATCGAAGCCACGGTCGAACTCCGCGGGACGGTTCGCAAACCGAACATTGATCTGGCAACGAATCTGGGACCCGTGATCGCTGAAGGCATTCAACGGGGCGTCGGAACCGAGTTATCAGCGCAATCGGATGCACTCGTTGCACGGTTTGAATCGGATTTCGCAGAACGGAACAAGTCACTTGTGGGAGTCTTCAACGGCCGGTACCGCGAGCTGACGTCAAAGTTGCAGATCAACGAGTCCGCTTTGAAGAATCTGGTGCCGAAGATCGCCGGAAACTCGTTCGATCCGACGAAGCTCTTCCGTTAACGCCGTCTGCTGTCGCCTATGTACTGTCGAGGGTCGACTCCGTGGGTTCAGAAGGTCCAGACTGACGCGGCAGTTGCGAATTCCCACGTCGGAGTCCGACGCGCACTTGAGTGGAAGCACGCCAGTTCCCGCGTGTAGCATCCGCGCCGTTGCCTTCCTCGGCATATCCTTCCGAGTTGACTGATGAAAGCCATTGCCGTCAAACCTCCGCAGCAGAACAGCGTCCATCTTGCTGAACTGGAGCGACCGACTCTGGACAGCATTCCCGACGGTCGTGGTGTGCTGGTCAAAGTTCTCAAAGTCGGCGTGGACGCAACGGATCGAGAGATCAATGAAGGGCTGTATGGCGCCCCGCCTCCGGGATCGGAGTTCCTTGTGCTGGGGCACGAAGCTTTTGGCAAGGTGGTTGAAGTTGGGCCGGCTGTGAAGAAGGTCAAGCCTGGCGACTATGTCTCGTGCACGGTTCGCCGACCTGGCGGTTCAATCTATGACCAGATCGGGCGCAACGATGTCACGAGCGAAGAGACCTACTACGAGCGTGGGATCAACCTGCTTCACGGCTACCTGACCGAGCAATTCGTCGATGACGAGAAGTACATCGTCCGCATTCCAGGCCGCATGAAACATTTAGGAGTTCTAGCCGAACCGGTAAGTGTCGTGGCGAAGGGGATCGAGCAGGCGTATCTGGCTCAGCAAAGATTGCAGGTGTGGGAACCGCGGGTTGCCTTCGTACTTGGCGCAGGACAGATCGGACTTCTAGCTACGTTATTATTGCGTCTGCGTGGTCTGGAAGTGGTGACGTTCGCGCGGGCGCCGGCTGAGGACAACCTGAAGGCGGAAATCGCCACCGCGTACGGAGCTCGATACGTCAGCACAAAGTCCACAACACCGCACCAGATTGCTGAAGAAATCGGGGCCAGACCGGACATCATCTTTGAATCGACGGGGCACAGCGGTAGTGCGTTCGGGGCGATGGAATACCTCAACCTGAACGGCGTCCTGATCTGGAGCAGCATTACGGGCGGCAACGCGACCATTGAAGTTCCAGGTGATCGAATCAATCTCGAATGGGTACTGGGCAACAAGCTGCTGGTCGGCACAGTGAACGGAAACTGGCGGCATTTCGAAAAGGGCATCGCCGACCTGGCTCTCGGTGAGCAGATGTATCCGTGCGTCACTCAGCATATACTCACGCTCCCGGTGCTTGGTCTGGAAACCTACGCCGAGATGATGAATCTGCTCGAATCAGGCCAGTGTCTGAAGGTCTTTGTAGAAGTCGCTGATGATGACTAACCCTGTAAACTCTCCGATCAGTCGACGGTCGTTTGTGACCGGTACGCTGGCCACTTCACTCGCTGCCGCGGTGGGACTCGCGACCGGTCAACCTGATCGCCGCAAGGCACAAATTGCAATCACGCTCGATCTGGAAATGAGCCGTCATTACCCGCGTCGAGACATGCTCGAGTGGGACTATCAGAAAGGGAACCTTGACGAACCCACCAAGGACTACTCGGTCAAGGCAGCCGAGGTCGCAGCCGAACTCGGTGGAGTGATCCACTTTTTTCTCGTCGGCCGAGTCCTCGAACAAGCCAACATCGATTGGATCACGACCATCGCCGAGGCCGGTCATCCGATTGGTAATCACACTTATGACCACGTGAACCTGCTGGCCGACTCCGCTACGAACACTCAATACCGCTTTCGAAGATCACCATGGCTGGTGAAGGGCCGATCGACAGCGCAACTGCTGCGTGACAACATCGAAGTGACCACAATCGCGATGCGCGATCGGGCAAAGATCGAACCAAACGGATTCCGCACGCCAGGCGGATTCAGCAACGGACTCGCCGATCGCGAGGACCTGCAGAAGATGCTGCTGGACCAGGGATTTCAGTACGTCAGTTCGAAGTATCCGAGGCACATTTCTGGAGAAACGGGTCAACCGCCGGGGCCGGAAGTTTACGCGGACATTGTCCGCGCACAGCAGGATGCCCAGCCGTTCGTGTATCCGACGGGGTTGATCGAAATTCCAATGAGCCCGATCAGCGATGTCGGCGCGTTCCGGTCACGGCTGTGGAAACGCGACTATTTTCTGAAGGCCGTACGGCTCGCCATCGAATGGGCTATTGAAAATGGCGGCGTTTTCGACTTCCTGTGCCACCCGTCATGCATGGTTGTTGAGGATCCTGATTGCGAAACGATTCGTTTGATCTGCGACCTTGTGAAACAGGCCGGCGACCGAGCCGAAATCGTCGGACTCGATACCATCGCGGCCAACGTGAAGGCTTGAATGATGAGTGACTCTCAACAGGAACGGCTCGTCTATGTTTCCGGACAAATGGTGCCCGAGAGCAAGGCCACGGTCTCAATCTTCGACAGTGCCGTCATGCTGGGTGACTGCGTGACCGAATCGACTCGCACTTTCGGGCACAAGCCGTTTCGACTTTATGATCACATCGTGCGACTGTACCGATCTCTGAAAGTTGCCCGCATCGATCCCGGGCACTCGCCAGACGAATTGACGCAAATCACACTTGCTGCCTTCGGCGCGAACCGCCCACACATGCAGTCAGACGATGATTGCTGGATTGTGCACAACATCTCACGTGGAGTCCTGCAGCACGGCCCGAGTCCGCAGCAGTCGAATCCCGCGACCGTCATCATCTTCACGTCGCACCTCGATCTGCGAGGCTGGGCCCGCTATTACCATGAAGGCTGCCACGCCGTCACCGCTATGAGTCGTGCAGTCCCGGCGCAGGCACTCGACGCACGCGTTAAAAACCGCAGCCGCATGTCGTACACGCTGGCCGACGCGGAAGCGCGAATGGTCGATCCGGAAGCGCAGGTCGTGATTCTCGACACCGACGGTTACGTGTCAGAGAACAAGGGCGGCAACATCTTTGCTGTGACCGATGGTGAGTTGAGGACTCCCACCAGCGAAAACTGTCTGGCGGGGATCAGCCGCGACACCGTGATCGATCTGGCCGACAAACTCGGGCTGACGTGCCGTGAGGCGAGACTGCAACCCTACGACTTGTACACGGCCGACGAAGTTTTCTTCACCAGCACGCCGTACTGCATTATGCCTGCCACGCGATTCAACGGATTGCCCGTGGGCGACGGTCAGGTGGGACCGATCACAAAGCGGCTGCTGGCGGCGTGGTGCGAATTGACCGGCCTGGACATCGTCGCTCAGGCGGACCGCCAGTCCGATGCCGGCCGGTTGCCATGACCTGGACGGCGTTCGGAAACGAGCCGCAATGGCGTACTTTGGGGACGCCGCAGTTACCGCCAGCGTTGGCGTAGTCGTGTGACGGCGCGTAAAAACGCCCCCCGATCGAGAGTGTCGACCGGGGGCGTTTGATTCAGAAACCAGAACTCTGATCGCGAACTACCGCAGCTGCCGCAGCAGGACGCGGGCAGCCTTTTCGGGAGGGGCCGGTCCCGGTGGTTCCGCTGGTGGGGCTTCCTGTGTTGCAGGAGCGGCCGGTGCGGCACATGCCGGTGCACAACCACCTTTGCGGATGTTGGGATCAGACTGGTCGTCGCACTTCCAAGTGCAAACACACGTTTCGCCGACTTTCACACTGGACTTCTCTGGATACTTGATTGTCCGGCAGATGCCGCGATTGCTCATTCCGAGCAGATCACGCAATCGGCTGACCAGGCCACCGTCATTGCAGGTACCGGCACCACATTGTCCGGCAGCAGCACAGGGAGCCGCGGCCGCGGGACCACAGTGGGCTCCGCATTCGCCTTTGTCGCCGCATTGACCGTTTCTGCCCAGGATGCTGTCGCAGGGACTGGGATCCCACGGGAACCGTGTCGGGGGGATGCAGATTTTCTTCAGCGTGACCTTGAAGCAGGGTTTCTTGATGTCCACTTTTTTCGGGGTGGCCGTGCACCCTTCGTGGCAGTCACTTTTCGGTCCGCAACCCGCTGATCGGCATCCGTCAGAAGCGATCGCCGAACCGGCAAGGGTCAGGCTGAGTGCTGTGCATAGAACAAGCATTCGCATTTGAAATTCTCCATCAACTGGAGGTCGAGGCTGGTGGAAAAGATTTGAGGGGTCGACTGCAGGATCAAATCACCAACTCCTGACACATGGCCCCGGAGCGTCGCCGCTGTGACACTCCGGGGCACAGTTTCGTGCGTGTTTCAGACGATCAGAAATCGACCATGAAGCGTGCCCCCAGGATATCGTAGTTGCCCGAGCGTGGCACGAGCGCCCGCATCTGATTGCTGGCATTGCGGCGTTCGGCTGCTCCCGCGGCGTTCGTGACTTCGCCGTGGATGTAGTTGAACTGCAGGCGGGAATTGGGATTCCAGTACCAGTTCAGGCCAAGCGTGAATGCCGAACCTTCGCCGCCGAAGATGTCTTCATCGTTGAAGTCGGCGTAGGAGTAACGGGCGGCAATCTGCCACGCGCCCCAGCCACTTTCCGTGCAACCATCACAGGTATCGACCAGGAAGAAATTCTGGAACGGCTTCGGACGTGCCAATTGGCCGGTGTTGCGATCCCACGGCATGTGCTCGCCGGTTAAGAAGTACGAGATGTATCCGTAACCACCCCAGAGATACGTGTCCGGATCGCCATTACCCCGGCTCAGCCACGTTTGCTCAACTTCAGCGACGAGCTGCACCGGGCCAAAGTTCATGGCTGTTTCAAGTCCCAGCTGCTGATAGCTCTCCGTATTGGCGATTTCGCCGGTATCCAGCCAGTCGTCGCGTGTCCGAGCTTCCGGACGCGTGTCGAAGCGAGCTTCATTGTCGCTGCTTCTGCCAGCGTTGCCGTCAGGCCACACGGCCGAACCGGCAACGGCCCAGTGGATGTAGCTGCGACCGTCAGTGCATTCATCCCACCACGCGGTGTTCGCCAGACGACCGGCAATCTGACCCTGCCAGTGGTCGCCGGTGTAACCTTCGTCGTCCTGGGTCAGTTCCGGGTTGTAGAAACCGTAACGCCAGTTCCATGCCTGATCCGGAGTCACACCGTAGGACACGATACCCAGACGACGTGCGTCCTGATTGAACGCTTCGACGACGAAGGGTCGTTCGAGGAAAACGTTGTAGCGTGAGCTGTTAATGTGGTCCAGGCCCAATGGGCGTTTCTGGTTACCGACACGCACCGTCTGCAGCCACGGCAGGCTGTCGAATCCAACATACAGGTCGCGGTATTGAGTGTCGTTCGGATCAGCGAACTCCATCTCAATCTTGTAGTGCATGTTGGTCTTGATCTTGCCCTTCACACCAAACCGCACACGACGCCAGATCAGGCGGTCCTGCGGATTGCCATCCCGATCGAGGTTGTTCACGTCATCATCGACTTCGGGAAATGTCCAGGCATCGCCGTGGATACGACCGGAAATCGTCATGGTCGAACGCGACGTTCCGTCCGAGATAAAATCTTCGTCAATCTGCGACTGCAGATCGATCCAGTTGTTCTCCAGGCTTTCCAGCCGCTTCTCGAGCGGCCCAACATCTTCGGGATCGACGAAAGTTCGAGATGCCTGCTGAAAGATGGACTTGTTGTCATTGAGTCCGCCGGTTTCGGGCGAAATGACGAGTTCGGTTTCCAGTTCCTGGATCCGGGATTCGGCCGCTTCGAGCCTCTTCATCAGAGCGTCGAGTTTCTCCGCCGACACGCTGACTTCTTCAGCGACGGCAGAGCCGGCGAGTCCTAGGCCTACCGCCGCCGCAATGGCTGCGGACGCCAGACGTTTAAAGGGCATTTTGGGATGTCCTCGCAGTATACGATGTTTGGGTAGATTGGGCGGGTCAAGACAGTGGGCCACATCCGTCGTGTTTAAGAGATCGTCAGGAATATATAGCTCAATATATTAAGAATGAATTAAGGACGTGTTCTGGCCGGGCACGAGCGTTTGCGGTTAGGAACAGAGAGGTTGTGGGAGTTATATGTGACGTTCCTGCGGAGGCTCGCCACTCGGGCGCGTCACCAGCGGCCTCAAAATCCCCTTGGATTTCCTGACCTGGTGGAACAACTCGGCCGTCGTGGATTGCGGTCCCTGTCGGTTGGTGAGTACGAACTGGGCGGACACACGGTCTACTTTCTGGCCTCCTCAGCAGAATGTGTGGGTGAAGTTCGGCTCGGGGAGTTTTGCAAGGTTGTGGTATAAAGCGAGTTCCAGCGTTTCTGGTGTGCGGAATCCGTAGGATTTTCTCATGGTCACTTTCGCCTTGTTGTTCAG
>CAYSJO010000214.1:0-33038 GCA_964431285.1 uncultured Planctomycetaceae bacterium | reverse complement strand
CCGTACTCAGTCGCTTTCTGCGTTCTGTAAAGACTCCGATGCCTGCGACGCCATCCGGATCACAAATCCGCTCCCGCCGAATAAGAAGACTCGTGACAATGCAGACCTGCCAATCCCTCCGTATTTCAACGGCCTGTTAGCGTCGTCGGCTCACATCCGTGGCCGGCAGGTAGTTTTCATCTGCCGCACGCCTTATTGGACGCCGTCAGATTTCAAGGACGCGAGCGCGGCACTGGCTGCCTTCCGGACGAAATCCTGTGTGTCGTTTTCCACCATCTGATTCAGATAGCGCCTGGTTTGCCTTGTCGCGATTCGAATCGCGCCGATCGCAGCGCACGCGGTTCCTCGAATGTCGGCGTCGCGACTGCCCAGGAAGAATGCGATCCGTTTGGCACAGTCCGCCTGGCCGACAGCGATCTGGCCGATGGCTCGAATGGAACAGCGCGTGGCAGCTCGGTCGGACTTCGACGCGTCTAGTTCGGCCAGCAGTATCGGCAGCGAATCGCGGGCATCGGGACCGATCAATCCAAGTGCTCGTACGGCTTTAGTTCGACCTTGAGTCGATGCTTGCTTGAGAAAGCACGTGACATCCTTAGCCGCTGCATGCCCGATCTTACCGAGAGCTCTTGCAGCTGCAGCGGAGAGTTCTGCGTTGGAATCGATCAGGCAACCGACAAGGACGGGCACTGCTGATTCGGCCTGAGGACCAATGCACCCGAGCGTCTGAGCAATGCGGTGTCGACCTGAACCTTCCACTGACTGGAGTCGCTGTGTAAGTGCAAGGACTGCCGGGCACCCGATCGACGCAAGATGACGTTCGGCCCTGGCCGAGACCATCCAGTCACTATGCGGCAGCAGGCCGACCAGATCAGGAACGGATTTGCGACGTCCAGTGAGTTGCCACAACGACCACATGGCACTCGTTCGAACCAGCGCGTGTTCGTCGTTGATTGACTGCCCTAATCGATCCACGACCGGTCCTTGTTTCGCATTCAACAGGCCGAGCGTCTCCGCGGCAGCAGCTCGAACGTCGGGATCAACATCGTCCAGAGACGTGAGCACTTGAGGAACTGTGACTCGTGCCGCACGGCCGATTCTTCCCAGTGCCACAATGGCCTGCCAGCGCACGTTGTCGTCGAAGTCTTCCAACGCCGCAGTCAGAGAAGGAATCGCCGGAGCACCGATTTCAGCCAAAGCGTTCGATGCGGCCGCCATCTCTTTTTCGTCGTAGATCCGCGATGCCTGAATCAACCGTCGAACTGCGATTGTTGATTCGTCCGCGTCATCGGCAGAGCAATTTGTGCCACTCGACGCCATCAGGCCAATAACGTGAACGGCGATCAAACGGCAGATCGACGACCGAACGGTGAGGCTCCAGGAATCCGATGATTCCTGCCTGCCGGCCACAGGTTCGTCGTGCGGTCTTGTCATTTGCTCGGGACCTTCGGTTCGCTCTGAGTCAGGCCATCAGTTCCGGAACGAGCTTCCCATCTTCTCCGACTCCGGTGAGTCGTTGGTCAAGTCCCTTGAAGCGATACGTCAACTTGCGATCGTCGAGACCAAACAGACGCAGAGCCGTCGCCTGGAAGTCGTTCGCGTGTACCGAGTTTTCTTCAATGCTCCAGCCGACGTCGTCCGTGCGGCCGTGTGTGTAGCCCGGGCGACTGCCACCACCGGCCATCCACATCGAGAACGCGAACGGATGATGGTCCCTCCCGTCGGCTCCCTGCGCCAGTGGCGTTCGGCCGAACTCGGTGCCCCAGACGACGAGAGTTGAATCCAACATGCCGCGGGCCTTCAGGTCTTTGAGCAGCGCCGCGAGAGGCTGGTCGACGGCCTTCGAATTGTTCGTGATGTTCCCGGCCAGGCCTCCGTGCGCATCCCAGCCGCCGTGGAAGATATTGATGAAGCGGACTCCCCGTTCAACCAGTCGTCGGGCCAGCAGGCAGTTCTTTGCAAAGTCACCCGTGCCGTAACTATCCAGTGTCGCCTTGGTTTCACCGCTTGTTTCAATCAACTCGGGCGCGGCAGCCTGCATGCGAAACGCCAGTTCGTAGGCATCGATCCGGCTGCGGATTTCATCGTCACCCTGCAGACCGAGTCGCTCGCGATTCAAGTCAGCCAGCGCGTCGAGTGACTTTCTCTGAACCTCTCGTGTAAGACCTGCCGGATTCTCCAGGTTCAGAACCGGCTCACCCTGATTACGAAACTGCACGCCACCATAAGTGGATGGCAGAAAACCATTGGAGTAGAGCGTTGCTCCGCCTCGGGCCGCACCGCCGGCTGTAAGGACGACATAGCCCGGCAGATTCTCTGACTCGCTGCCCAGTCCGTATGTGACCCACGAACCCATGCTGGGCCGACCAAATCTCTGCATCCCGCAACACATGACGAGCTGACCGGGGTGATGGTTAAATGCCTTCGTGTGCATGGTGTGAATCATGCAGATGTCGTCGGCACACGTTGCCAGATGCGGCAGCGCGTCGGAAAACCACATCTGTGACTCACCGTGTTGAGCAAACTTGCGTTTGGATGCCAGACACGTCGCATTGCGATTGATAAAGGCAAAACGAACGCCTTCCGTCAGGGAATCGGGAAGCTTCTTCCCGTTGAGTTCCATCAGTTTCGGTTTTGGTGTGAACAGCTCAAACTGCGATGGCGCTCCGGCCAGATAGACGAAGATACATGCCTTCGCTTTGGCACTCGGGAGATGTGGCTTCCTCGGTGCCAGCGGATCCGTCCGCGAATCCGCGGCGGCGGATTCACCGGCCAGCATGGATGCCAGTGCAGCGCCGCCGATTCCACTGGCACTGGTTGTTAGAAACTGCCGTCTTGTTTCGAGCAGGTGTTCGGTTGGATTCATTGAATTCATTCTCTACTCACGTGTGATCATTTCATCGAGATTCAACAGCGTGCGGGTCAGGGCGACCCATGTGGCTGCAGTTTCCGGTTTTACGGTTGATGCCTGCCAGTACTTTGCGTGACCAGACCCAATCAGCTTCTTTGCTTCCTCGGGATTTTCTGAGTAGTAACCCGTCAGATCGGCCAGAAGCTGTTTGACACGGCCGCGCTCAAACGACGACGGATTTCGAGAGACCGTCCGCAGGAAGACCTGCGCAATCCGCAAGTCATCATTCAACGAATCATCCGTCGCGATAGTCGCCGCCAGTCCCTGGGCTGCTTCGACAAACACCGACCCATTCAGAAGTGTCAGCGCCTGCAGTGGAGTGTTCGATCGGTCGCGTCGCGTGCATGTCAGGATCGCCTCCGGTCGATCGAATGTCATCAGCATTGGCAGGATCAGATTTCGCTGCAGATGAATGTAGAGGCCGCGCCGCAGCAGTGTGTCGCCGGAATCCGCCGTCCACTTGTTCACAAATTGCACGCGCGTGACGCTGTCCGGCAATGGCGGTCGAAAACTGCGACCTCCGACCTGGCGGACAAGCAACTCCGATGCGGCCAGGTACTGATCTCTGACCAGTTCGGCTTCCAGACGAAAACGATTCTGTCGGGCGAGCAGTCGGTTTTCCGGGTCCTTCTGCTCGAGCTTTGTCTGGGTGCGCGACGACTGCTGATACGTATCTGACAGCAGAATCAAACGAATCAAAGCCTTGCGGCTCCAGTTCAGTCGCGGAAACTCACTGGCCAGCCAGTCGAGTAGAGCGGGGTGCGTTGGCTGTTCACCCTGAGTGCCGAAGTCTTCGGTCGTCCGCACCAGCCCCTGTCCGAATAACTGAGCCCAGATGTGGTTAACAGCTACGCGGGCGGTCAACGGGTTGTCTGGATCGACGACCCAGCGAGCCAGGTCCAGGCGATCCGGCCGATCACCGCGCGGTGTCAGGTTTGGAAGAAAAGCCGGCGTGCCGGGTTGAACCTGCAACCCTTTCTTTTTGAAGTCGCCGCGGATGTGCACATGGGTCGGCCGCGCTCCGGAAGCTTTCACAGTATGAATCAGAGCCGCCGGCCTTTTGGGTTTCTTTTTCTGATGGTCGGCGATTTGCTTCGTCAGCTTGCGTCCTGCTTCGTCCTGCGACACGAACCAGTCGATGAGCTTCTTCTGCTGATCTTCCGATCGTTCGTCATCCGGCGTGCGTACGATTCCAGCGATCTCAGCGGGCATGTCGGGTACCGATGCGTTGAGCGGGTCCGCCGCCTCTGTGACCGCAAGACTCAGCCGGTCGACCGAGTTGTGTGACAGCATGAACTGAAACGTCAGCTGCGCCCCTTTGTCGTCCCATTCCGGCTTGACGAACTCGTAATCGACTGCGGCCGGTTGAAACTCAACCTGCATCGAGTATCGACGTGCCGGAAACTTGGGGAGTTTTGAAACGTCGACGGTACTTCCCTTCGCCGGCAATTTCGCGACAGGATAGTACAGCGCGTCCTTCGTTCCCGAACCATCGCCAAACGTCGGACCGCCGTTGCCCGAGTGAGCAAACACGTCGCCCGGCTGCACGTCCCACACCGGGTCGAGCTGGAGTTCCTTTTGGCCAGTCGATCCATCCGCCGTGAAGTCCTGGCGATAAACAACTCGATGCGACGCTCCGTCACGTCGCAGCAGATACGCTCCGAAGTTCGCGCCGGCCTTTGCCATCGAGAAGATGCGTACTTTCGAAACCGTGCCCGTACCCAGAATCGGCGAGTTGAAAAACACGTTGAGCAGATTGGCCGCGCTGTCCTGTGAGCCGTTCTTCAATTCGTTGCCTCGCAGGCCAGCGGCACCAACCTTGTCGGCCGTGCCGATGAACAGCGTCGCGGGCTCGGTGATCTGTTTCTCAACGGACCAGCCGGCGGCATCCGTCCTGAGGATGCCCGCTGAATTCTGATTCTTTGGATCGCTGCTGTGCGCCTGACTGAGAAACAATCGACCGGACTCACCCTTGCCAGTCGGTTTCGCCGTGACAGCCAGGTGTGAGATAGTGAAACCCTGATCCGCCTTCTGATCTTTTGCAGGAGCCACGGTCACGCGAATTCCAGTCACGTGTGACAGGGGCGTTTTTGCGACGATCTCATACTGACCGCGCTTGCCCGGGATCACTCCGCCACCGTTCGGGCCACCACTCTGACGTCGCGAGACGATTTCGACCGGTTTCCATTTCTCGTCGAGGACTCGCCGTTGTTCTGTCAGCCACTTGCCGAGTCGAGTCTCAATCGCAGCTTGTTCGGCCTTGAGTTTCGCCTGCAGGTCGTTGAGCGTCTTTTCGTGCGCAGCCAGTGCCTGCTCGTACGCTGATTGCTGCTGGGGTTCGAGGCCGGCAGGCAGATCCTGTTCGTCCGTGTTGTTGAAGAACGCGTACAGACTGAAAAACTCCCGCTGCGTAATCGGGTCGTACTTGTGCGTGTGGCATTGTGCACATCCGGCGGTCAATCCCATCCAGACGGTCATGGTCGTGTTGATGCGATCGACGGCCGCCTTCACACGAAACTCCTCCGCATCAACACCGCCCTCACGATTGGTCAGCGTGTTGCGGTGAAAGCCGGTCGCCAGTTTGACCTGGTTTGTGGCTCCGGGAAGCAGGTCGCCGGCCAGTTGCTGCACGGTGAACTGGTCGAACGGCAAATCTCGATTGATGGCGTCGATCAACCAGTTCCGCCAGCGCCAGGCATGAGGTCGCGGCAGGTCCTTTTCGTAACCGTCGCTGTCGGCGTATCTGGCCAGATCGAGCCACTGCATCGACCACTTTTCACCAAAGTGAGGCGACTCAAGCAGGCGATCAACCAGCTTCTCATAAGCCGTGGCCGAATTGTCGTTGACGAATTCATCAATCTCGGCCGGCGACGGAGGCAGCCCGATCAGGTCGAGTGAAAGACGCCTCAGCAGTGTGTAGCGGTCGGCAGGTCCGCTCGGCTCAAGTCCCTGTGCGGCCAGTCTTGCCCGCACAAACCGGTCGATCGGATTCCGTTCGGCTCGATCCGGCAGTTCCGGTCGCGTTACTGGCTTGAACGACCAGTGATCCTGGGAAGCCGTGACTCTGTCCGGATCGTCCGGCCATTCGGCGCCGGCCTTGATCCAGCGCGTGAGCAACTCGATCTGCCGGGCGGAAAGTCGCTTACCTTCAGGTGGCATCCGTACGTCTGGATCATCGCTCGTCACGCGAATCAGCAGCTCGCTGTCGTCTGGTTTGCCGGGATGGAGGACCTCGCCGGAATCGCCGCCGGTCGTAGCAAAGACCTTCGCGTCCAGCCGCAGTCCGCCTTCAGGTTTCTTCGCACCATGACACTTCACGCAGGCTGAGGTCAGGATCGGGCGAATGTCGCGTTCGAAGTCGACAGTCGCGACTTCGTCGCCCGCGTATGTGCAGGTCGCACCGGCAATTACAACAGCGGCGAATGTTGATGTGAGTGTATGTTTCATCCGACTCTCTGCAGCGGGCCCAAGGGGAAAAGCCTGTTTCTGTAGCTGAGTCTAGCGGAACGAAGTCCGCACCAGTCAAACGATTGCGTCGTCCTTGACTGATCGGCTTACGTGAAGGCGCAAAGTGATGGGCCCCAGTCCTTTGCGTCTCTGCGACTTTGCTTGAGGCTCAGCACGTGCTGGGTTCTGTCAGGCTTGGCGTTTGCCGCCGTGCCCCTGCCGCTGATACAAAGCTCGCCTGACTCCCCACTTGAACCCCCACCATGAAG
Organism: uncultured Planctomycetaceae bacterium; assembly: GCA_964431285.1. GTDB lineage: Bacteria > Planctomycetota > Planctomycetia > Planctomycetales > Planctomycetaceae > CAUZFZ01. The sequence continues at coordinate 26,414 of CAYSJO010000214.1, read as the reverse complement.
TGACGAGATGAACGATTCGGAGCTGAAGGCTTGTGTTGCGGCTGTTGTTGACCCGGAACTGGAACGCCCACTGGGTGAACTCGGGATGCTGAAACAGGCCGCGAATGTCGGTGGCACACCACGCGTTGGAATCGAACTCCCGACCCCGGCCTATCCGGACCAGGACCGATTTCAGGGGCTGGTTGATGCGGCGATTCGCGAGCAGTTCGGCGACACGCCGTCCGCGCAACTGGACATCACATGGAAGGTCCAAGGCAAAGAATCCGGTGGCAAGATTGGATTGCGAGTCAAGAACGTCATCGCTGTGGGCAGTGGCAAGGGCGGAGTGGGTAAAAGCACAACCGCAGCCATGCTGGCTTATGGTCTGCATTCGTTCGGCGCGAAAGTCGGACTGCTGGATGCTGACGTGTACGGACCCAGTATCCCGCATTTGTGTGGAGCCGGCGGCGAACCGGGGATCACCGAACATCGCGGCGAAGACGGAAACGTCATGCAGCGCATTCAACCGATCGAAAAAGACGGCCTGAAACTGCTGTCGGTCGGGTTCATGGTCAAAGCCGATCAGGCGGTTGTGTGGCGTGGCCCGATGCTGCACCGGTTGCTGACACAGTTCATGCAGCAGACCGACTGGGGCGAACTGGATTATCTGATCGTGGACATGCCGCCGGGCACGGGCGACGTGGCACTGACTCTGTCTCAGTTACTGAGTCTGGCCGGGGCGGTTGTGGTCTGCACACCCCAGAAGGTCGCGCTGCTGGACGCCGTCAAAGCCATCAGCATGTTCGACCAGGTGAAGATTCCGGTGATTGGCATCGTCGAGAACATGACCGGGGACATTTTCGGACGCGGCGGAGCTCGGGAACACGCGGAGACAACCAGCGTGCCGTTCCTGGGCGAAGTTCCGATCGACGCCAGCATCCGGGAACTGGGCGATGCCGGCCGGATCGCGGACGTCTTGAGCGACGCCTGTCCCGTGCGTAGCGATCTGCTGAAGGTCTGTCAGAACATTGCGATGCAGGTTGCCAGAGACCAACTTGAATCACCCGAGCTTCCGACGCTCGAAATCCTGTGATCAGCGGCGCCTTTGGCGTAACTCATGTCAGCAATCGGCAAAGTTTACCTGGTGGGTGCTGGACCCGGTGACCCCGGGCTGATCTCACTGCGCGCGGTCGATTGTCTGCAGAAAGCCGATGTCGTTCTGTATGACGGGTTGGTCAATCCGCTGCTACTCAGACATACCCAGGCTGCATGCGAACGCACGTGCCGCTCACCGTCTCCGGATGGACGCGTGCTGCTGCAGGACGACATCAACGAGCGGCTGGTCAACAACGCGCAAGCCGGCAAGACGGTTGTGCGGCTAAAGGGCGGTGACCCGTACATCTTCGGTCGCGGTTCGGAAGAAGCGGCGTACTTGAAATCGCACGGCATACCGTTCGAAGTCGTCCCGGGTATCACCGCCGCTGTCGCCGCCAGCGAATATGCCGGCCTGTCTCTGACGCATCGCGACTCCGCGTCGATGGTGACATTCGTGACCGGACACGAAGCTCCCGACAAGCCGGATAACGAAGTCGATTACGAACTGCTGGCTGGAACGCCAGGCACGCTGGTCTTTTACATGGGACTGGCCCGACTGCCGGAAATCGTGCAGTCGCTGCTGGACCACGGCAAATCCAATGACACTCCGACGGCTGTCATCAGTCGAGCGACAACGCCACTGCAGAGAACGGTTACCGGGACTCTCGAGGACATTTCCTCCCTCGTGTCAGACGCTGGTCTGCACGCTCCGTCATTGATCATTGTCGGCAATTGCGTTCAGCAGCGTGAGCAATTGGCGTGGTTCGAAGAACGTCCGTTATTCGGACTCCGTATCGGGATCACGCGACCGGTTGCTCAATCTGATCCACAAATCGCCCGGGCGATCGAACTCGGCGCCCAACCGATTCTCATGCCGACGATCGAAATCCTTCCCGTTGAGGACTGGTCTGAAGCGGATGCCGTGCTGGAGCGGATTGAGAACTTCGACTGGCTGATCTTCACCAGCGTCAACGGCGTCAACGCTCTGTTCAATCGACTCTGGGATACGGGTGGAGACACACGACGGCTGGCGCATCTCAAGTTTGCGGCGATCGGGACATCGACGGGACGAGCACTTGAGCGGTTCCACATCCGTCCCGATGTCATTCCTGATGAATTCCGGGCTGAAGCGCTGGCTGATTCGCTGCGCCCGCTTGTTTCTGGCCAGCGCGTTCTGTGGGCTCGTGCAAGTCGCGGCCGCGACGTCCTGCCCGAACAATTAGGCGATGCGGGAGCCACTGTCGAAGAGGTGGCCGTCTATCAGAATCTCGATGTATCCGAGTTCGACACAAGCGTGGTGAATGCGATCACCAGCGGCGAACTGGATTGGATCGGACTAAGCAGCCCGGCTATTGCCCGCGGTGTGGCGAAGCTGTTGCCGGACTCAGCGAAGTCTCAGCTCGGTGTGAATCTGCGGATTGCCAGTATCAGCCCGGTGACCAGTGCCGCAGCTCGCGATGCCGGACTGTCAGTCGATGCCGAAGCCTCGACCTATACCTGGGACGGCATCTTCGACGTGATCGAAACGTACATCGCTCGGGATCCCTGCCCGTGACCGGAATGCATGGATAGACTGCCTCGATCCGGCGGGACGTAGCGCCGACTTTTCACGAATTCGACATGCCTTATGAATATCGTCATCTTCGGAGCGGGCACGGTCGGGACGTCAATTGCGGAGCTGCTGTGTGCTCACAATCACGACGTCTGCCTGGTCGACTCATCGCAGGCGGCATTGGAGCAGATTGAAGAACGGCTGGATGTCCGCACGTTGTGTGGTTCAGCGTGCGATTCGATCACGCTGTTTCAGGCCGGTGTGTTGAGTGCCGATCTGTGTCTGGCTGTCACGGCGACCGACGAGATCAATCTGGTTGGTGCGAGTCTCGCCAAAGCCATGGGTGCGCGACGCAGCGTGGCCCGTGTCTTCAATCCGGCTTATCTGGACGCCAGCACGTTCGACTACCGCAGGCACTTTGGCATCGATCGGCTGCTGAGTCTCGAACACCTGACCGCACTCGAACTGGCTCGAGCGATCCGCATGCCCAGTCTGTTCGCCGTTGAGAATTTCGCGCGGGGTGGGGTTGAAGTGCAGGAGATCGCGGTCCCCGCAGGCTCGAAAGCTGTCGGCGTGCCGCTGAAAGATCTGAGTATTCCGAAGGAAGTACGGATCGGTCTGATCTCCAGTGAATCGAGATGCATCATTGCTGGTGGCGTCGACGTCATCGAAGCGGGTGACCACGTTACGTTGATCGGAACCCAGGAGACCATCGACCAGGTCCGGCACGACGTGTTCGAATACCGCCATCCTCCCAAGCTGAATGTGATCATCGGCGGTGGTGGCGAGATTGGATACAACCTGGCACTGATCCTGCAGAAAGGCCGGTTCAATACGGTCCTGATGGAATCTGATCCGGTTCGCTGCGAGCAGCTCGCCGGAAAGCTTCCGGGCACGACCGTTCTGCGTGCGGACGTGACGCGGCAATCCGAGATGCAGGAGGCCCGCGTCGGCAAGGCGGATATCTTTGTTGCTGCAACGGGGCACGACGAAGACAACATTGTCTGCGGTGTCGAAGCTCGGGAAGTTGGTTGCCCGCGCATCCTGTCAGTCGTGCGTCGACCGGACTATGCCAACGTGCTGGCCAAGGTGGGCATTGATGTGGCGGTCAGCCCGCGCGAAGTGACTGCCCGACAGATGCTCGGAATGGTGCAGGGTGGTGTCATCATCGGCGGCTCCGGCATCTCTGGTGGTGAAGCGGAAGTCTGGGAAGTCGAGATTGTCGAGGGAGCACCCGTCACCCGTGGACCACTCAAAGATGTCTCGCTGCCTGGCTGTCTGGTCGCCGCGATCGTGCGGGAGGACTTCGTGAAAGTCCCCGGAGCGGATGACCAGTTGCGCCCCGGCGACAGTGCGGTTGTGCTGGTTCACCGCAACAGCATCGGCGACGCGCTGGCTCTGTTCGAACATCCTTAAATGCCCATGCGACCGACTATGCGTGAATACGACACCGTCGTCCGAGCTGGTCGCCTCGTCTGCCCCGCGAGTGGCATTGATTCGCCCGGCACAGTGCTGATCGATCGTGATCGCATCGTGGGAGTCGAAACGTCCGACGCCGATGGAATCGACGCAAAACAGGTCTTCGATTTTCCCGACAACATCGTCCTGCCCGGACTCGTCGACCTGCACGCGCATCCGGCCAACGCCGGTTCGGTCTTTGGTGTCTCGCCGGATGCGCACATGCTGCCGCGCGGAGTCACGACGGTGCTCTCTCAGGGAGACGCCGGAGCCGACAACATTGACGAATACGCCGAGACAACAATTCAAGGGTCGCGCACGCGGGTCCTGCTGGCCATCAATCTCTCCCGCGTTGGCGAGTCCACGAAGCCAGGCTGTCTGGAAAACCTCGCCGACGCCGACATTGATGCCTGCGTGGCAGCCACCGAACGACACCGCAAACACGTTCCAGCGATCGCAGTCAACGTCAGCAATCATTGCTGCGGCTCAACGGATCCGCGCGAGGTTTTGAGACGCGGACTTGAAGTCGCAAGTCAGACTGGCCTACCACTGCTGTTCGGGATGCGACGTCCTGAAGACTGGCCGCTGGCCGAGCAACTGGCATTGCTTCGGGCGGGAGACATCGTGACCTACTGCTTCCGTCGCGAACCGCACTGCATTGTCGAGAGCGATCGCGTGTTGCCCTGCGTGCTTGAGGCTCGGCAGCGCGGTGTGCTGTTTGATATCGGACACGGAACTGCGTCGTTCAGTCTGAACGTGGCAGAAGCCGCGATCTCCGACGGTTTCCCACCAGACACAATTTCCACCGACCTTCAAATCCGGCATCTGGATCGGCAACCGCTCGAACATGACCTGCCACTGGTCATGTCGAAGCTGCGAGCGGCCGGAATGCCGGACAATGACATCTTCACGGCGGTCACGTCGCGGTCTGCGCGCATCCTCTCTCAGCCGGCTGAGTTTGGCTCATTAGCCGTCGGATCCGTGGCCGATCTGACAGTGCTTACATGCCGCGAATCGCGGACACTGCGTGACGCTCATGGCCGCACCACATCCGGGCCTGTCTGGTCGACCACCTTTACCATGCGCGGCGGGCAACCAGTTGTGCCGTAAGTCTGGTAGGATAGTCGCGTTCGAGGACGGAATTTACGGCGGACACCGCTGATATCGAGGACTCAAACATGCTGCATCGACGCGACGCCATGATCCGGCTGGGACAGGTTGGCCTGGGTGCGATGACACTGCCCGGCCTGCTGCAAAATGAACAGGCATTGGCCGCGCGTTGTCATGAGCCTGTGTTGCATCGAACGCCTGGCCGGGCGAAGTCCTGCGTGCTGATCTATCTATGGGGTGGACCACCTCAGACGGATATGTGGGATCCAAATCCAGATACTGCCGAAGGGATTCGCAGTCACTTCGCTCCCATACAGACAGTCACGCCTGGGATCTCGGTCTCGGAATAGATGCCGCTATTCGCGAAGTACACAGACCAGACTGCGATCATCCGTAGCGTGTCTCATGGCAGTGATGCGCACGAGCCGTCGGTGTATCGAACGCTGACAGGTGACTTAAACCTGTCACTACGAGTTCCACGGAACCATCGCAATCGAAACGACGCGCCAAACATCGGCTCGGTTGTGTCCGCGTTCTCGGACACGCGAGGCCTGCCGGCGGCCGTGACGATTCCACGTCCGATTGGTCACGAAGGTGTGACCTACTCAGGTACATATGCCGGGTTCCTGGGAGCACGTCACGATCCGATGGAAATTGCTCCAGCTGGCGAATCGAAATCCGGCGCGACGCACTCAATGGAATTGCCCAAAGAACTGAGTCACTCGCGACTACTCGCCTGGCGTGGTCTGCTTGGTGTCGTGGAAGACCAGGACAGGCGATTCAACAGCGAAGAGTCTGCGCTGGAGTATGACGACGTGCCGCGAACAGGCCTTCAACATGCTTTCGTCGCCGTCCGCGAAGGAAGCTTTTGACATCAGCAAGGAGGACGACACCACGCGCGATCGATACGGACGAACGGAATGGGGCGAAAGCATCCTGATGGCGCGGCGACTGATTGAGGCCGGAGTTCGTCTCGTCACGATTTCGTGGATGTACATCCAGAAGTCCGGCAACGTGGCGAATATCTGGGACAACCACGGTCCCTTCGAAGGATTGACCGGATACGGCATGCTCAAAGCCAAGTACGGCCTGCCAACACTCGATCGAGGCTTCGCTGCGTTGATGGACGATCTGTCGGCCAGTGGATTACTGGACGAAACCATGGTCGCGATGTTCGGTGAGTTCGGACGAACACCGAAGATCAACAAGAATCAAGGTCGCGATCACTGGGGAGCATGTCAGTCGGCCGTTCTGGCCGGTGGTGGAATCACGGGCGGGCAGGTGTATGGAACCACGGATCGCGATTCAGCCTATCCCACATCGAAGCCTGTCTCTCCGGAAGATTTGCTCTCGACGATCTACTATGGCATGGGGATCGCCCCCGAGTCCGAGATTCATGATCCACTCGGCCGCCCCCATCGCGTCATCAACGGCAATCCGTTGACGTCTCTGTTCGGCGTTTAGCAGCCTGTTGAAAAACGCAACTTCATCGAAGGCCCCCATTGGGCATGTTTCCCGTTGGCAGATTACCGTGTCGATCAGTATCGAAGAACTCGAGCACGATATCATGCCAACACGCCTGGGCGATTCCTCACGCCATTTCTTCGAGGCGGTCGCGTTGCCGGAGTTGAAGAAGTCGAAGGTGCACGTCAAACAGCTCGAAGGTCTTTCGGATGTCTGTTCTACATGCGATGGCGATTTGATCTGGACAATGACTTTTTCGTATCGCGGTCACCATTTTTTGATCGACACCAATTATCATGCAGCGCTGTCCAACTTCTTCGCCGCCGATCCAGAATGCCCGGACGATATCCTCATCGAGATTCTTCTGCATTTTCGCAAGCTGTCCCGGTTGCGGTGTTACGAAGAGCAGTCGCTCGTCCGCAATATGACAGACGTGATGCTGTTGCTCGTGTTCATTGCTTGTCTGGTTCTTGCGGCTGTTTTCGCTGCTTTCTTTCTTCCGTGACGAGCGGCTGTCAAGCGCGACGCGGCAACGTCTGAAATCGGACTATGAATCAATCAGGTATTCCATGTTCTCGCTTTTCCCGACAAACGGGCGTCCTTCACGATTGAACCGCCGTGACGTGATCAAAACGGCGACGCTCAGTTCGATGTATGCGCCGTTGCCGTTCCTTCAGGCAGCGACCGCAAGTCCTCAACAGACACATTCCGCGACGGCAAAACGATGTATCTACATCTTTTTGTGCGGAGGACCATCGCAGCTCGACATGTGGGATTTGAAGCCGGATGCCCCTGATTCCATCCGCGGACCTTTCCACCCGATTTCAACAAGCGTGCCGGGATTGCAAATCGGCGACCTGTTGCCCCTGACCGCTCAGCGTGCGGACAAGCTGGCCATCATTCGTTCGATGATGCACACGTCGACCTCGCATGACATTGGTATCAAGTACACGCTGCTGGCCGATTCGACAACACCCGGCCCCGCATATCCACCAAAGCGATCCGATCACCCCGGCATGGGTGCAATTGTTCGCAGCCTGCTGGGAGATACCGGCCGTTTGCCTGCATGGGTGACGCTTCCTCGCCCATTCACAACAGGCACTCGTTACTACCGTGGCCAGACCGGCGGTTTCCTGGGGTCGGCGTACGACCCATTTCTGCTCAATGAAGAAAAGAAGGACTCGTTGGCGGACAAGACGTTCCAGATCGACGCGCTCGACACGCCCGAAGCCGTTAACAACACACGGTTCATCGACCGTCGAGATCTGTTGAAATCGATTGACGGACATGCCAATGCGCTGATTGCGTCAGTTCAGTCGGATCAGGTTCGCCGTCAGTACGAAAAGGCATTCAACCTGGTTGCGTCACAGGACGTCCGCGGAGCCTTTGATCTTGAACGCGAACCCGACGCTCTTCGTGACCGATACGGACGCAATGAATATGGCCAGAGCTTTCTACTGGCACGACGTCTGGTCGAATCCGGATCCCAGTATGTGAATGTGTTCTGGACGTATTACGGGCAGGACGGCTGTCAGTTCAATCTGTGGGACAATCACGGCAGCGATAAAAAAGTCTGCGGCGGTCACAACCGCGGTGTCGACATGATTCGTGGCGAGTACTGTTGCCCGTCTTTCGACCGAGCCTACTCAGCGCTGCTGGATGACCTGACCGATCGTGGTCTACTGGATGACACGCTGGTCGTTGTGACCGGCGAATTCGGGCGCACTCCGAAGATCAATAAGAACGCTGGACGCGATCACTGGTGTGCCTGTTACTCATCCGTTCTGGCCGGTGGCGGAGTTCGCGGCGGCTCAATTTTCGGAGCCAGCGATACACACGCGGCCTACGTGAAAGATTCCCCCATCCGTCCAGAAGATCTTGGCGCAACGATACTGCACGCGTTCGGCTTTCCTTCCGAGGCTGAGGTCATGCATCCGACAGGTCGTCCTGTTCGCAGCTCCAGCGGACACGCAGTGTCAGAACTATTCACGTAACCTGGTGTCTGGGGATTGTTCGCGATCCTCAGACAGTGCTGATCCCTGACCGACTTCCACTTTGCGAATTGACACAATGACTCGGCATGTGATCTGGTTGGCTCTTGTTTACGGACACGTTTCGTCTCACGCCGCTCGACCGACGAAAACCCGGCACTGTTCGCTCGCATGGCGATTAAGAGCCTGACTGCCGAACAACTCTACGATTGTCTGGCGGAAGCCATGAGGAAACGTGACAACGCCGCGCAGCCACAAAATCAGTTCGGCTTCGCCGGACGCGGTTTCGATCAGAACCGCCAGACGTTTCTTGCGAAGTTCCGCGCACCGACCCAGGGAGCGACCGACTACGAAGCCGGCATCCCTCAGGCATTAACGTTGATGAATGGTGCGACGATTCAGCAGGCAACGGATCTCAGTCAGAGCGACCTGCTGCAGGCACTGGATGCACCGTTCTTCACAAACGAGCGACGGGTTGAAGCCCTGTTCCTGTCGACACTTTCACGCATGCCACACGATGACGAACGAAAGAAGCTTGTCGAGTACGTCAAAAACGGTGGTGCTACGGAAAACAGCCGAGAGGCTCTAAGTGATATCCTGTGGGCACTGCTCAACAGTGCCGAGTTTGTCTTAAACCATTAACAGACGGCTTTAGATCCGGGGCAAAATCATGTTGGAAATGAATCGTCGCGAAGTCCTGCAGACTCTTGGATTAAGCATTGCCGGGACCGCGCTCAGCGGCTGGATGCCTGGTCTGGCAAAGGCGTATGCAGATGATCCGAAACGTCGACGTCACTGCATCCTGCTCTGGATGCCAGGATGAGCCAGTCAGACTGACACTTTCGATATGAAGCCGGGACACGAGAATGGTGCGAATTCAAGGAAATCGAAACGGCCGTCCCGGGACTTCGCATCAGCGAGCATCTGCCGAAGCTGGCGACCCTGGCCGAGGACCTGGCAATCGTCCGCAGCCTGAGCACTGCCGAGGGTGACCACAGCCGTGGCACGTACCTGATGCACACGGGACATCGGCCGGCTGGACCGATCAGTTATCCGACCATTGGCTCCTCACTGTCGAAGGCGCTGGGAAGCGATGAGGCCGAGCTGCCGAATTTCGTCAGCATCTCGCCCTACACCGCATTCAACAATGCCGCGTTCGGACCAGGATTTCTGGGTCCGCGTCACGCTCCGCTGACAGTTGGTGCAACAACGGCGTTCCGTCAGGTGGCCACCCAGAATCAGGGAGACGGGTACGCAGAACTTGGAGTCGATGATCTGAATAACCCGAACGTGGAAAAGGCTCAGCAATACGCACGGCTTGACCTGTGGCAGTCGCTGCAGTCACGATTCCTGGAATCACATCCTTCGGCATCTCCCACGGCACAGAACACCGTCTACGAACGGGCCGTTCGCATGATGCGGAGCCAGGCAGCGCGAGCCTTCGACCTCAGCGAGGAACCTGATGAACTGCGTGAAGCGTACGGTCGAGGACGATTCGGCCAGGGCTGCCTGATGGCTCGACGTATCATCGAACAGGACGTGCCGTTTATCGAAATCGCTCTGCGCGGATCGACCGGCGGGGCACTCGGCTGAGACACGCATGCTCAGAACTTCTCGCGTGTCAAAGCGCTCTCGGGCGAACTTGATGCCGGCTGGGGGACGCTCATGTCGGACCTGAAGCAGCGCGGCCTGCTGGAGTCCACAACGATTGTCTGGCTGGGAGAATTCGGCCGCACGCCGAAGATGGCTCAGGGTCGACAGGGTGGCGGCCGGGACCACTACCCGGCAGCCTGGTCGGCTGTACTGGCTGGCGGCGGAATTAAAGGTGGCCAGGCGTTCGGTCGCACAAGCGCAGATGGAACCAAAGTCGAAGACGGCAAAGTGGACGTCCCCGATTTGATGGCGACGCTCTGCAAAGCACTCGGTGTCGATCCCGAAGATCAGAACATGTCAGAAGTGGGCCGTCCGATTCGAATTGCCGACGGCAAGCCCATCCCGGAGATCCTTGCATAGGCAACGGCGAGTCTTCCTGTACTGCTCGTTCCAACATTCATCCGTGATCTGGAGACAGAATCATGACCAGTCGCTTCGCGTGGTCGATCGCTTGTCTGATGCTTGTGTGTGCCCCCGTCAGTGGTGAGGACGAAAAGCCGAAAGCCAAACCGACGGCTGTGCTCGCTCCGCAAGCGGCTGGAGGCGCGACTGGGGCCCGAGTCGTAATCGCGTTGACGAAGGAGCAACTGGAAGCCGCGCAGAAAGCCTATAAGGAAGCGGCCGAGGCGGCGCAGCAGGCAGCCAAAGCACTGACCGCAGCAGCCAAATCCGTGACGTCACAGAATCCACGGGAACGCGTCGCCGAAGCACGCCAGCTCGCCGAAGCTAGGACAACGCTCTACACGGCACTTAAGGCAGTCGAAGCTCGCCGCGTCCTTGTGACTCAAGCCACTGCCGTCCAGGCATCCATTGCTCGGCGACCGCAGGCGGTTGTCCCGGGTGTGCGTGAAGACGTTGACCGCAAAGACGACCAGGAGCGGTTTCTGCTGCTCGTACCTGGCGGTCCGCTGGTCGTCGGTGCCAGGATTTCAGTCGACGGAAAGCCCTTTCGTACCTCTCGTGAAGAGTTGATTGACGAGATGCTCGCTACCGCCGTGGACGATGACGGCAAGACACCGTGGGTGGCGGCACTCAAGTCGCCCCGATTCACGCTTGGTCGAGTCACGAATGTCAGTCAGGCGGCACTGAGGAGTTACGTATCTCGATTCGATTGTGACGCGGACGGCATGGTCAATCGACAGGAAGCCCGACAATACCTGGCTGCGATGTTTCAGGGGCCGACGTTCTCGTTGACCGCTTCGGCCGGGGCCTTTGGATCGGCGGGTGGAATCGTTTACGTAAATGGTCGAGCTGTTCGTCGTGGAGACACGACCCAGGCGGACGTGCGAAAACTGCTCGACACGGATGGTGACGGACTGTTGTCGGACACCGAGATTGCGGCTGCCCCCGAGCGGCTCAAGACGCGCGATGCAGATGACAACGACCTTCTGTATCCGAATGAAATCAGCGGTACGGCTGGTGCGACAGGCAATCGTGCCGTTCGTACGGCTGCCGGACGAGTGGCCACTCCCCGGTCTCAGGTTTCGGTACTCCTGGGTCCCGCAACACAAGCTGCTCCGTTGTTTGCCGCCATCACTCAGAAATACGGAGACAGTGCTGGCAACGTGCTGGCAGATAGTTTTTCGTCCTTCTCCGGATTGTTCGAGTCGCTGGACGGAAATAAGGACGGCAAACTTCAGCAGGGTGAAGTCCTGACGTTGAACAAGGTCGAACCGCATCTGCAGTTGTCGATCCAGTTGGGCACGTCCTACATGACTCGCTACGACTCGAACAAAAACGGTTATCTGGAAAAGGACGAACTGCAGGGCGGACTCGCCCGTCAGTTTGCCCTGTGGGACATGAACTCGGACGGCAAGGTCTTCGCGAAAGAGATCGTCGAAGCCTACACGCGGATGCAGGCACCACAGCAGAGTCAGATTCGAGCGACCGCCGCGAAATCGGGGAACCCACTGTTCCAGGCAATCGATCGCAGTGGTGATGGCCGTTTGAGCCTGCGGGAAATGCGAACAGCCCAGGAAAAGATTCACGAGTTCGACGAAAACAACGACAAGCAGATCAGCAACGAGGAGATTCCCGTTTCTCTCGCAGTGAATTTCGGGCGAGGCAATTCCAGCTTCAATCGCTACCAGGTGCTGTCCGCTCGAGATCGGGGGACGCAGGCAACGCCCCCACCGAATAACAACGGTGCTCCCGAGTGGTTCACACGCATGGATCGAAATGGCGACGGCGACATCACAATGAAAGAGTTTCTCGGCACAAAAGAAGATTTCCAGAAGCTCGACACGAACAACGACGGCTTCGTCCAGCCCGCCGAAGCAAAATCCGCAAGCGAATAGTCGCAGCCGAAGCTGAGTTGAGAACACGTCCGCACGACCTGCGCCTCCGACGAAATTGGCAGTACCCGCGAACCCGTTCCACGCAACGAATCTGCGTGGACTGTCGAATGCAGCCGGCCGGGTTTGCAGCCGGATCACACGACCAGGATCTGGCGTCTTGCGAGAGTCGTGTAAGAACAGCGGGTGGCAGCCTGTATCTCCTGTCAGAAGCGATCTGGACCGGGCAACAAGCCCCTTTAGAATGCATCCGCGAGTGGCCCCGTTCCTTTAGTGTTGAGAATACTCAAGTCCCCTGATAGCTTTGCTTTCAGTGTGCTTCGGAAACGGGTTTTTCCGTCCCTTTTTCGGTACGAACTGGTCCAGGCAAGCCCTCTCCATGCATGAGAATTCTCTCATCCAGCCGCACCAGTTGACCCGTCAATTCTCAGGCCCAATCAACCACATCCCGCGATCCATTCGCTGATCCCTTCTGGGAGCGTTCCATCATGGCAGAGAATCGAGCAGTCTGGGGCATCGACATCGGTCAGGCCGGCCTGAAGGCCGTCCGGTTGAAGTATGCCGAACAGGCTGAACAGGTGCTGGCGGTTGGTTTCGACTACATCCCGCACCCGAAGATTCTGAGTCAGCCGGACGCCATTCCGAAGGACCTGATTAACCAGGCGCTTGAGACATTCCTGTCCCGTAATGATGTGACGGGCGACCTCGTCTCGATCAGCCTGCCCGGCCATTCAGCGCTGGCCCGATTCATTCAATTGCCGCCAGTCGAAAGTTCGAAAGTCAGTGACGTCGTCAAGTACGAGGCGCGGCAGCAGATTCCGTTTGCTTTGGAAGACGTCATCTGGGACTACCAGACGCTCAGTGGCGGCATCGTGGAGAGCGGCTTCATGCTGGGTGCCGAAGTTGGCCTGTTCGCCATGAAGAAGGATCAGGTCTACGAGGCGATGGAGCCCTTCAACGAAGCGAAGGTCGAAGTCGAAGTCGTCCAGCTGAGTCCGTTGGCCATGTACAACGTGCTGTGTTACGACCAGCTCGGCATGCGTGCCCCCGAGGACTACGAGGGCCACGACGAATACAAAATCATGCTGGATATGGGGACCGACAACACGACGTTGCTGGTCACCAATGGCGAGAAGATCTGGATTCGCAACGTGCCCGTCGGCGGAAACCATTTCACGCGGGCTTTGACGAAGGACATGAAGCTGACCTTCGCCAAGGCGGAGCATCTGAAATGCAACGCGACCAAGTCCCCGGATCCGCGAGCCGTGTTTCAGGCGTTACGTCCGGTCTTCAATGACTACGTCAACGAGATTCAGCGATCGATCGGGTACTTTGCCAGCGTGAATCGCGAGGCGAAGATTTCGCGCGTGGTGGGTGTGGGGAACGGGTTCAAACTTGCCGGTCTGCAGAAGTTCCTGCAGCAGAACCTGCAGTACGAGGTGGAACGTGTCGAGATGTTCAATGGAGCTGTGGGTGACACAGTTCTGAACGCTCCCGTCTTTCAAGAAAACATTATGTCGTTCGTGGTGCCTTACGGACTGGCTTTGCAGACGCTGAAGCTGACGCGAATCCACACGACTCTGTTGCCGCCCGAAATCGCTGTCGCCCGTCGCGTCCGCCGCAAGAAGCCATGGGCCGTGGTCACCGCCGCCAGCCTTCTTTTGGGTCTGGCAACGTCAATCATGGGGTACGCTCAGGCCGCCGGCGCCGTCAACGAAGACCGCTTTGGAAAGGTCGAAACTGAAGCGAAAAACTTCAAGTCGAAGATCGGTACGGAAAAAACAAATTACGACGGCGCCACAAGCGACCACTCCCAACTGGTCGAGGACGGGACGCACCTGGTTGGGTACATCGATAAGCAGCATTTGTGGATGGAACTGTTCCGGGCCGTGAATGAATGCCTGCCGCGTCCTATCGGCGTTCAGCGGGATGAAGAAGACATCGTCAAGATTCCGCGGATAACAATTCGCAGCGTGACAGCCGAGCGGAAAAAAAATCTCAAAGAGTGGTTCGAGGCACTCAACGAAAACAACCGGAAGTATCTGACCGAGGCGGAACGCGCGCAGGGCCCGGAAGGTCCAGGCTACGTGGTGACGCTGGCAGGTGAACACTTCTATGCCCCCGAAGACCGCACCGGGGGCGGCATCATCTTTGTGCGTGACACGCTGGTGCAGAACCTGCGTAAGGCGTACGTGCAACAGCCGGACAATCTGCTGGGTCCGGTCGCCGTCGGACATATCGGGATTTCGTACCCGGTCATCACATTCAATCCGCCTCCGTCCAAAGTCGACTGGTATCCCAAGGGACCGCCCAAAAACGCAACGAATACGGGCGCTGGCATCCCTGGCATTCCGGGGGGAACCCCAGGGTTTCCTGGCGCGGGTGCGCGACCGAATCTGCCCACTCAGCCGGCCGTGGGTGGCAAAGGTGAATCCAAGTCTATTGATCGCACGGTTTTCACTCTTGAGTTTGCCTGGAAGCCGACACCACTAGCACTTCGGAATCTGGAATCGGTCGAAGACCCGGCGACGGATGCTGGTGAACCAGACACTGACCCTCCGGGCACAACACCGGATGTTCCGGCAACACCACCAGTAGTTCCCCCTGCGGAAGTACCGGGGACACCGCCGCCAGCGGGAGTTCCGGGAACTGTGCCACCAGGCGTGCCCGGCACTGTGCCAGCTCAGCCTGCAGCACCAGGAACGTAGGGTCCCAAAACCACATTCAGTCAGAATCAGTCACGACAACCTCGCACACGAGGCCGAAATACTATGGAAAAGCTCAAACCCGTGATTACTCATCACTTCTGGATCCTGTTCCTGATCACTCTGGGTCTGCCACCTGTCGCATGGTGGATGACCAGTGGAGACCTGACTGTTGAAATCCAGGCGCGTGAGGAAAAACTGAATGGCGACTTCAGCGGTATCTCGAATGGATCAAACATTCCGAATGCCGATTGGGTGCAGGGCGTCCAACAGTTGATCGGTGTTCGCAAGGAGCAGAATCGATTGGCTCTTGATCGGCTGTGGCAGGCTCAAATGGGGCTGATGAACTGGCCAGCGAATGTCCGAGAGTACATGGAAGTATGCCCGTACCGCGGGGAACTCGAGGATCAGCGCATTAAAGAAATCCTCCCTGACCTGTACCGCGACGACTATCAGCGCGAGGTGCAGCGTGTGTGGATGCTGACGGAACCCGTTTATGAGGGCGGAGTTCGTCCCGACGAGGGTGTTCCGCGAAAGGTCTCTTTTCCGTACGCGGTAATGCCGCAGGTGCGTGAGGGCAAGTGGGACCAGTTGCCTCCAACCTGGCCGGAAATCTGGAATTCGCAAGAGGATCTCTGGCTGCTCTCTGAGCTGTTCAAGGCCGTCCAGCGAGTGAATGCTCCCACAACGGGGATCGTCGATTCCTACGTTAAACGGATTACCCAGGTGGAACTGTTCGGCGGTGATCGAATCACCGATGACAGTGCTGGTGATACATCGTCCGAGAGTACTGCCGAGCCAGGTGGCCCTGCCGTGCCCGGCGCCCCGGGCAGTATGGAGGGCTATCCTGGGGGTCCTCCCGGAATGGCCGGAGGCCGCGGTTTTGGTGCGGGGACGGCCGGGAAGGGGATATCGATTCGGACTCTACCGGCGACGTTTGATCTGAAAGAAGAATTTGTGGTCGCCGGAAACAATGCTGGTGCCCGGGGAGCAATGCAGCCGGGTTTCAGCAGCCCTGACATGATGATGCCCACAGCCGGCGGAAAGGCAAATGCAACCGAAAGCACAGAGGACGCAGACCCGGACGACAGCCGCTATCTGTCCAATGTGGCCGCGTATCGAACGCGAGGATTCCGACTGCAGGTCACCATCCACCAGTTGCAGGTTCCCGAACTCATTCGAGAATTACTCAACTCGAAATACCCGATTGAAATCATCCGTTTCCAGCAGATGGCTTTGAACCCTGACGAGACTGGTGCGCCGGGCGTAAGTTCCGGAGTCCCCGGCAGGTCGATGGCTGGCGGTGTGCCTGGTGGTCCTGGTTATCCAGGAGTGGGCTCGGCAACAGCAGGTAGTGCAGGTAAGGGATCGGCCGCCTCGGACGAAGCCGCGAATGCTGAGGCGGCGTTTGATCCAACAGCGTTCGCTGGCGCTGACGGGACTGGGACGGCAGATTCTTCAGAAACGACGAACGTCAGTATTCAAACGGCGCTGGGAGAGTTGGATCTGGTTGACCTGGTCGTCGTAGGGGAACTGTACCTTTACAACCCGCCAATTCTGGATGCAGACGGTGATGGTGTTCCGGATGATCCGGCCGAAACGACAGCTGGGGACCGTGCATCAACTCAGCCGGAAACACGCGTGCCGGGATCAACGCCTCTTCCTGGTCCTGGAACCACGCCGGCTATTCCGGGTACCACTCCAGGTGTTCCCGGTGCGATCCCCGTCGCTCCGCCCGGTTCAGTTCCGTCCTCGCCAGCAACGACTCCTGCTACCGCAGCTCCGGGAACCGTGCCTGCAGGTGTTCCTGGAACGGCTCCACCGGCAGATACACCTGGAACGCCTCCACCGGCGAATACACCAGGAACAACTCCGCCAGCGGCGACACCAACTGTTCCAGCTCCCGCGGTGACTCCACCAGCGCCAACGGAATAAGACGTGTTGCGAATCAGTGTTGAATGTCAGAAAACTCACGTCGCAGTCGATAAAGTACGGTAGTTTCGCCTTCTCAGGCCTGTGATTGAGACCCGATCAAAACTCGTCCATCGGATTGAGGAAAGATAAGCCATGGATAAGCTCAAGAGCATTAACTGGAAAGAGTTGATCATTGATCATGGTGAGAAGGCAGTTCTCGGTATGGTCCTTGTCTTTGTTCTGGTGAGCGTCGCCACCACGCGGTGGGGCACATACGATCGCAGCCCGGAGGACTTCGATTCCAAAATCCGCCAGGGCCAGAAGACATTCGCGGCGTCGAAATGGCCTCTGGAGAAACAGAAAGAGTACGAGGCGAGAGATCCTGGTGACGAAGTCGCTCGCCTGCTGGATGGGACACCACAGGGATTGCCACTTTTTCAGTACTCAACAAAGTGGGTCTGGCCTATCCGGAAGCGCAAGGCGAAGCTGAGAGAACCGGAAATGCTGCCTGCGGCGGATCTGATTGCCGATGCAGCGTCCATACTGATCATGATGCAGCCGGAAACAAAGACGAGCGAGCAGATCGCTGTGGCACTCGCGACGACTGACGAGGTTGAAGAAGCGAATACGGCACCTGGAACCACACCAAACGGTCCGACGATTCAGACACCGCGGATTGAGGCGCCACGTGCCGGGGCGAACAGGGGCGGGAGCAGCATTCCTGGTGCTGGCCAGATCCCCGGTGTCAGCGGGGGAACTGATGGCAACCCGTATACTGCTGCTATGCAGGGAATTCCACCTGGGAGTGGTGCTGGCAAGGGCTCGTTGCCACCAGGGACGGGTGTCCCACCTGGTGGCCTTCCAGGGAGCGGCATACCAGAGAGTGGCATACCAGGGAGCGGCTTACCCGGAGTAAACGGAGCGGAGCAGGCCATGATGGCGCGACAGGGCCCGGTCGGCGAAGCTCGCGGCATGCGGTTTGTCGCAGTGCGTGGCGTGATTCCGATGAAGCTGATTGTCGCAAAGTTTGGACAGGCTCTGAATCTGGATACGCCGCAGGAAGCTTTTCAGCAGGTGCAGTTCTGGGACTTTGAACTGGAACGTCAGACAGCTGCCCCAGGTCCCGATCCGTGGAAAGGCGAATGGGAAAAAGTCGTTATTGAGGACACGCTCATACTTTTGGACCGGTTGGAGTTCGACCTGGACATCGTCGGAGAACAATACCGCGACCCCGTTTTCACCATGCCGTTGCCTTACCGCGTGACCGGCAGTTGGGATCAGTCGTTTGGTCTCGACAACCGCCTGATTGCCTCGCATCCGCACATCAAGAAAATCCTGACCAAGCAGGAACAACTGCAGGCTGAAGCCCGCGCCCTGGCGACCTTGAAAGTTGCGGAAATGAATAAGGAGATCAAGCAACAACAGAAGTCCGGATTCGCGCATGTGCAGCACGACACGGGTGGCATGCAGGCCCAAATGCGCGGCAACCAAGAGTCCATGAATCAGTTTAACCAAGCGATGCAGGATGTTATGGAAGAAGAAGGGATGGAAGGCATGGAAGGCATGGAAGGCATGGTGCCGACCGCTGGTGGTTTCCCGGGACAGACGCCGGGCTATCCCGGGATGGTGGGCGGATACCCGGGCGGCAATGCGGCAGCAGCCCGGCGAGTCGTAACCATCCCAGAGTCGTTGCTGTTCCGGTTTCTGGATTTCAGTGTCGTGCCGGGAAATGCATACCGGTATCGCCTGCGTCTGAAAATGCTGAATCCCAACTTCGACCGCGACCCGGCTGAACTGCTGGATGTGTCCTCGCGGGACGGCAAGTTTCGCTCAACACCATGGTCCACACCCAGTACACCAGCGGTTGTTCAGGACGAGACGAACCTTTTTGTCAAGAAGGTAGATCCACGCCGTGGTGTTTCAATGGACGCCTATCAGTGGCTGACCGAAACGGGAATGTACGCGAATGGCCTGTTCGAAGGTCTGCAGCGTGCTGAACGTGTCGCCGCATGGACAAGCGAAAAGAAGTCGCGACGTGGTGAGACGACTATGGAAGGCGGAGTCGTCACCGAAGTACTGAGACCGGCTCACGAGACATTCCGAGAAGAGCGAATCGACTATGTGACTCCTCATTCGCTGATCGATTTCGAACGAACGACTGTGATCAATCCCGACGAGTTTCCCGACTTGGAACTGTCATCGAAACGGGTCGCGGCAGTCCTCGAGGAAGTCGTCACAATCAACCGGTTCGGAGAACTGCAACACATCGACTCGGACAGCCAGTCCCAGGGTTACGAGGGCTGGCAGAATTACATGACAGCGCAGGGGAATGCCTGGCAACACCTCCGTCGAGTGGCTCAGCCCACGGGTGGAATTGGCGTCCTGCTGGGTTCCGCCGAAGCAATGGCAGAGGAAGAATCAGGTAAGTCGCGAAAGGGTCGCCGCCGCAGTTCACAGAAACGTGGTATTGGCCAGCAAGGCTTCAATCCGTATGGAGGTGGTGGCGCATACGGAGCTGAAATGATGGAAATGATGCAGCAGCAGCAACCAGGGGCCGCCGGATTCCCAGGGCCACCCTCGTAGATAACGGACTTCGTTCAATCACTCACTTCAGCCGGCTCGAAAGGGTCGGCTTTTTTGGTAGCGATCACACGCAGTTCGGCTGCAACGAAGAACGACCCCGCCACGCAAATCATCCCGTCTCGTGAACACAGTCGTGTGGCAGCGTCCCACGCCTCGTGTGGTGTCACTGCCGAGTGCACAGGCAGGCTCGTCATGCGGCGCACAGCCTGCTCTAACTGCTCGAGCGGCATCGCCCGAGGATTCGACTGAAACTCAGTCAATACGACGCAGTCGAATCCACACAGCAGACGCCGGAGTAGCCCTGGCACATCCTTGTCCCGACTCGTCGCGAAGATCAGCACGCGGCGTCCAGAGACAACATGTGCCGCCAGTGTTTCCAGTAATGCTCCCGCCGACGCCCAGTTGTGAGCAGCGTCAAGAACGACCAGCGGCTCCTGACTCACGACCTCGATCCTTACAGGGCATCGAACACGCCGCAGTCCGTCTTGAATCGCCTGGTCATCGACACGCCATCCTCGTTCCCGCAAAGCGTGCACAGCAGCAACAGCCACAGCGACGTTGTGCTGCTGATGCCGCCCGGACAAATCTCTACCACCGGCAATCATCGAGTCACGTTCCGTCACCGTGTCGACACAGTGAAGTCGTGCGCCGCGTTCAGCGGCCATGTCTGCGATGACCGCCTGAGCCTCCGGTGCGAGGACGCCGCTGACCACCGGGACTCCCGATTTAATAATCCCGGCTTTCTCCGCCGCGATTTCGGACAGACGGCTTCCGAGAACGTGCATGTGGTCGCGGCTGACAGTCGTCAGCACGCAGACCTCGGGACGGCAAACGTTTGTCGAATCAAGTCGCCCGCCGAGCCCCACTTCAACAACGGAAATGTCCGCCCGCTGTCGCTCGAACCACAACCAGGCCAGGGCAGTCGTCAGTTCGAAGAATGTCGGACTCAATCCGTTCGACTGAGCGTCGATTGTCCTGGTGACATCGGCCAGTCGATTCACCAGCTCGACCAGATCATGTTCGTCGATCATCTCGTCATCGATACGAATCCGTTCTTCGTAACGTTCCAGATGCGGTGACGTGAACAGTCCAACGCGATGACCGCCGGCCTGCAGAATCGACGCGATCACTGCCGCCGTAGATCCCTTGCCCTTGGTGCCGGCGATGTGAACGGCCAGCACGCGATCCTGCGGATTCCCAAGCTGGTCCAGAAGATTCCGCATGCGATCCAGTTTGAAGTCACTCGCCGACAGCGACCCCGACATGCGTTCGTAATCAATGCGTCCGTAAAGGAACTCAATCGCCTGGTCGCGGGTGATGATTAGCTGTGCTGTCACGAAACGTCAGTTGTCAGTCCCCTCTCCCCTGTGGAGAGAGGGTTAGGGAGAGGGGCTTCCAACGGTCAGTTGTTACTGGTCCCGCGACAGAAATCACTCGCGAGCGCCGAAGGACACGACAGTGCCGTCCGTCGTCGACAGGTACAGCCGTCCCCGGGCCGCGGCCATACCGTCCCAGATTGGCAGAGACTTGACTTCCAGACTCGAGACAGTCGACCCGTCCGCAGCCGAAACAACTCGCAACACGGCCCCTTCCGATCCGTCCAGAAGAGCATCCTGTTTCGCAAGAACTTTCTGCACTGTCGTATCTCGCGACTTCAGACGCTCGAATGTCTCGGCCTCGTTAAACACATCTGGCGGACCGCACACGATCAGGTTCGGGCCAGCCTTGACCATCGCCCGGACAAACACCGGGATATCCGTTGTCCAGTGCGGCTTCACCAGCGAGCCTCCCGCACGGCCGGATTGAACCCGGCCCGTGAATTTCAGCCCCTGACCCGACTTGCCTTTCGCCGGCTTTGCCGCGACCACCGTGCCATGATTCCCGCGTCCTGATGCATCAGTGGCTTTGCCGTTGTCGAAGGAACACGACACAACCAGTTCGCACTTGCCGGGCAGACCCTCTGGTTTGTCTTTATCAAAGTGCGTTGACAGATCGGCGGAGCCGAAGTCTCCGTGAGCGACGCGGACGTCGTCAATGATTCCCGTGAAACCATATGGACTTTTGTATTCGCCCACGCCACTGCCCTCGTCCGAGCCGATCTCGATCGACTGAAGGGGTTCAGCAGGAATCAGACCCGATGCCTCAGCCGAACCTGCCTTCCTGTAGTTCACATAAAGCTCGACCTTGTGGTCCGACGTCAGTGCTCCGGCCAGATGAGTCCACTTGCCGGCGACCGATTCCTTCGCACGAACCTGGTGCAGCTTCGCATCCACACGGGCGGCGAACTGGGGACGTCCGTTCTTCACAAACAACGAGTAGCCGTTTTGAGGTCCGCCGTGTGCAACGACGACTCCATTAGGCTTCTCAACAAACACCCATGCCTCGACGAAGACCGACTTACCGGCGGGGTTGATCTTCGGAGACTTCTCGACTCGAACGGACGACGAGCCGGTGTTGCCACGTCGGGAACCAACAGAATCCGGCAGTTCCGGAGCTTCCTTCGGCGCCGAGTACAGCTGATGTTCGAGCACCGTCGTCCATCTCAGATGTTGGGGCTTGCGACCGAACCCGAAGACGTTCTCGTCATCAAACACGAGGATGCGTCCGGAGGGAGCGAACTTGCCTGCCTGATAGTACCCGGCATGCCCGCCGGCGAAGCTGCGGCCGTAAACCCAATAAGCTCGATGAAAATACGTGTCGTCCAGGAAGCCCATCGGCGCGAACAGATGCGAATTTTTTCCGGCGTGGACAGACGCCTGTCCGGCGAAGTCCGCTGAATTCGGTCCAATCTCGAAGCGTTGCCCTTCCTGATCCATGCGCTGCGACTTCATGAAGATCGAATCACCGTCGCTCGACAAAATGTCCGGCAGGCCAACAGGCATCTGCAGAACCTTATGACGCTCGGCCAGGTTGCCACCGGTTTCGGGGTCCTTCTCGTCGATGATGGTCTCCGCCAGGTTGCTGCCGCTTTTCGCGTCGAGTTTCAGAAACCTCAGCCCACCGTCCAGGAAATTGGATCGACCGGCGACTCCAAACACGAATCCCCCCTGAACCAGCACGCTGCCGTGAACGGGCCACGCTGATTCGATCTGCTCGAACGCCATCAACCGGCGGTCAACCGGGGCCGCACGATACCGCCAGGCGAGTTCTCCATCGCTGGCTCGCACACAGTAGATCGATCCATCGTTCGATCCGAAGTACGCCATCCCTCCTTCAATCGTCGGGGGAGAATCAACCCGTCCGCCAGTGGTAAACGTCCACGCGATTTGGCCAGTTTCCGCGTCGAGGGCATAAACCGTGTGTTCGTCAATCTTCGAGACAAACAGCTTCCCGTTGGCGACGGTCACACTCGAGAGTCGTCCGCCCAGCTCTGTCGTCCAGCTTTCCTTCAGTTCCGACGGCAGAGTATTGGCTGTTGAAGCACTCCGCTGACGGTCGTGCCGAAACGTCGGCCAATCCTCGGCGACAGCGGCAGTGTCAGCGGCTGACCCGAATGCGGAGCCCTTTTCGAGGCGCCCGTTTTCATTGGGTTTCTTCGGGGCATTGCGGGTCGGAGCAATGGGAGCGAGTGCATTGAACCCATACAGCTTGGCTTCCGGATAGCAGGCACAGTTGTGTGGCGGAGCGTACAACAGTCCGTTACTGGGCATCACGCCGTACAGGCAGCCACCGCGGACCCAATGATGCAGATTCCACTTCTCTTTGCTGGGATCGACGAACTCGATTCCGGTTCGTGACGGAATCAGAAACCGGTCAGTCGCTTTGGCGATGTAGCAGCGGTGATGGAACCAGTACGCATCAACGTCCGGGGGGAACTCCACTTTCACCTCGCCCGTTCGGAAGTCGCGTCCGGTGAATGCTCCCGAGTCCTTGCCACTCGTCGTTGGGGCCGACCAGACCAGACCCTGCTGTACGAGCAAATCTTCGGGTGACTGATATCCCGACCTGTCGTGCGGGGCTTCCCACAGGACTTTTCCAGTGGCTGCCGCAAACGCCTTCATCGTGCGTTCGCCCCCGGCGTACAGCACGACGTCTTCATGAATGACCAGCCGCGGGCCAAAGTTGTACGTGATGGTGCGGCGACGCACGGACGGCTCGGAACTCCACACGACGTCGCCACTCGACCGCTTGACTGCGACGACTTTCTCACCGTCGTGGAAGTAAACACGTTCGTCGTCGGAGCACAGCGTGAGCGGCGAAACACGCGTCTGTCGGCTCCATCTCGTCTCGCCGGATTCCGCATCGACTGCCATTACGATGCGGGGCTTCTCGTCCCACCGCCAGTTCTTATTCACGTCGCCCTGGTCGCCCGTGATTGCGTTCAGCGGGACATAGTTCACCAGCTCGGATTCGCCTTTGTTGACCAACAGAAACAGCGTTCCATCCGAGTGGACGATTTCCTCGGTCGATCCGGTCTGCTCGTACGTACGTACGATTTCGCCGGTTGTCGCACTGATTGCCGTCAGCGGCGCGTCGATGGCGAGGGTGACGAAGACGTGATCCGCACTCGCGACAAGCCGTCGAGCCAACTGTGTCGGTCCGCTCTTCAATGGCCACAGATGCGAGTGCCACTTTGTTATGTCGTGCTTCCACAGGATCGTGCCGTTGAACGCGTCGCGCGCAACCAGCTTCCAGTCGGGTGGAAGCTGGATCGAGGTTCGTGAGCCCTCATCCATGATGAAGAAGATGCGTCCAGCCGCCGAAACCAGAGCACTCATGCTGGCCATGCGGTCGTGATGCCTCGACCAGCGCGGACTGCCCAGCCACTGCAGATGCCGCGGTGGTCCGACTTCAGTGTCGTGCGCAACCGCGTTGCCGCTTGCGGAGTGCAGGAAGTGAGTCCAGTCGTCGATGGTGTCAGGAACGGGCTTCCTGTGTGTCTTCCAGTCATCGCCTTCCTTGACGACCGCCGATCCATCGGGAGCCAGCACACGCAACACGTCATCCAGATCAACTCGGCCCAGGTCCGAAGCGACAACCAGATTGACCAGATTGTCGATGTACGGCAGTCGGTTGCCGGACAATCGGTCGACGGAGACCGCACCATACAGTTGTGCCTCACGAAGGTGCTCGCGAGCCAACGAAACACTGTCGGTTGACCGGTCCAGTCCATGCACCTGGCAGCGAGGCAGCCGCCCCAATTCAGCGGTCAACTGTCCGTCGCCCACACCGAGGTGAACAATAAATCCACCTTCGAAGCCGGTCATTGCGACGATGTCAGCGACAGTCTCTTCCAGCTCGGGCGCCGCCAGAGAGGGTCGTCCTGTGATGAGTACGGTGAAGGACGCAATCAGTGCCAGACAGTTCCGGTTCATGGTTCGAAGTCCCGGGACAAATTGAAGAGCGGTGGACTGTGATCATCTCACCGCAACTTCCCCGGATTTGCAACGCAGGCAGGCGTCTCTTCTACGTGCCCTGCGAAGTTGGCGCTTTGTCAGGGCGTTTCATCCAGCGGCGAATACTGGGCACGACAAAGCCTTCGGTAACCAGCGGGCTGCTGCGTGATGCGCAGCCGCCAACAAGAACCAGAACCAGCCAGGGCAACGCGAGCCCAACTGCAGACGGAGTTCCTGAGCACACGAAGACGCACAGCAACATGAGCGTACACAGCAAAGTCATGTCCGATTCAGATTTGGTTTTTGGCCAGAACCAGGTCGCCGTAGCCGCTCCAGCCAGAACGACGACTGACACTCCATGCAGCAGAAACTGCCCGGCACTCGCTGATGTTGCTTCGGCATTTGCGTCTTGAATCGTCAACAGCCAGGGCAGCACAGCCAGTGCCAGCATTCCGCCGAGTCCCCATGTCGTGGTAGTCGCAAGAAACCGTGTGCGAGCTTTGCCGCGATAGTAGCTGAACCACAACGGGATCAGACAACACAGCCACCAGTTGGTGGCGATCGCACAGCCGACAAAGATTCCTGCCAACGGGGCTCGATTCACGAAAACGAACGCCCACAGGACAAGTGCAGCGGCTATTGGTGGATGACTTCCGGGCAGCACCAACCAGACAAGTGCGAGACTTAAACCAAGAGTTCGATTCTTCCACCGTTGTCCAACAAGTACCAGGGCAGTCGCAATTGCTCCGCGAGTGACAACGTCCATTGCCACCGACGGGCCTGACACCTGCCCTGCGAATATGAGGTTCAGAAATCCTGTGACAAGAAATGTGGCAACTGCCAGCACCACCAGGTTTCGATCACCGATGTTGGTCACTACGGCTTTCGGCATCGCGTTGCTCCGTAGTCCATAGATCAATCTCCCGGCGACACCGACGGCCATGGCGGCCAGAATCGCAGTCTGCAGCGTCTGACTCGGAATAACCGAAGCCACAGAGATCAACAGGAATGGCAGAATGTCATAGTGCCTTCGTTGATTCAGTCGCCCTGGGTCAACAAGCGACAGCAACGCCAGCAGGGCAACTGGAAACAGAACGAGGTGGCCCGTGGCCGTCGCAGGAACAGGTGATCGACGTCTCTGCAGTACGTTCGGCCGGGGGACGGGCTTTGTCGCCGTCGAATCGGGAGGAGTAAGCGTCGTCTCGGCTGTCGAGTCGGAATCGGTCATGGACTCCGTTGTGGAGGCCATGGAATCCATTGCAGGTGTAGCTGCCGACGTC
>CAYSJO010000213.1:0-10113 GCA_964431285.1 uncultured Planctomycetaceae bacterium | reverse complement strand
GTTCCGAGCACCATGGTGCAGGCTGCACGCGACGGGCAATTCAGCTTCATGTTTCACCTGTTGGCCAGAGTCATCCTGAAGCGATCCACACGGTACGGGATCGCAGGTGAGTATCCGCTAAAGGGACATCGGAATCCGCCACCAGTTCCCGACACGAAATCACTCGGGACAGGGAGCCGATTCGTTGAGAATCCGCGATACTAGCCTAAGCCATGGGGCTCGACAAGATGCGGATGCATTGTCATGAGGTATCATGCGCTGACATAAGGGGTTACGGCCGGTCGATCGCTGAATTTCTGGCCGCGAAGAGATGGATCAACCCTGAATCTACGTACTCCCGCGACCGACAGATTGTACGAAAGCATTGGCGAGCCCCTTGTCTGACAGATCCAGAAAACCGGTGACCGGGCCGCGGCGGATCCTGTTCCTTGCGTTGTCGGGTGTGTTCGTTGTGCTGGGAGCTGCGGGGGCCATCCTGCCCGTGTTGCCCACCACCCCCTTCCTGTTACTTGCCAGTTTCTTCCTCGCTCGGTCGTCACCTCGACTGAATGCGGCACTGCTGCGGTCGCGTTTTATGGGGCCAAATATACCGGACTGGCAGGAGCACCAAGGAATTAGACCCGACGTCCGGTTGCAGGCAATCCTGACGGGCTTTGCCGTCCTGGGTCTCACGATCTGGTTCGCGTCACCGTCAACAGTCGTCAGCATTGCAATCGCCGGTCTGGGCCTGGTCGGGATCACGGTTATCCTGAAGTTGCCTCGCATTGACGAGTCGCACGAACAACACAAGGGGCAATAGACAATGAACGACAAACCCGTTCCCGGCAGCATCGGATGGCACGACCTGACCGTTTCAGACGCGGAATCCGTGCGTGACTTTTACCAGGCGGTCGCTGGCTGGGAACCATCGCCGGTCGACATGGACGGATACGCCGATTTCTCGATGCTCGACGCTGAAGCAAACGCAGTTTCCGGAGTCTGCCATGCCCGCGGCATCAACGCCGACCTGCCGCCCCAGTGGCTGATGTACATCACGGTCGAGAACCTGGATGCCAGCCTGACAGACTGCCGTGCTGCTGGCGGCAAAGTCCTGCACGGACCGCGTCTCAGTCATGGTGCGAAGCTGGCAGTCATCGAAGATCCGGCCGGAGCCGTGTGCGCCTTGCATCAGCCGGCAGCCGACTGACTGCGATCGACAATGGCCTGCTCAGCACGGCTCACACATCGTCGTCCTGCAGCAGATCGCAAACTCGCTTCGTAATCGAGCCAGGACGCGGCAGCGGGCAACGCGCACTGTGCCCGGTTTCATCGACAGTGCTTCGGCCACGTCCGCGACCGGAAGACCCTCGACGGCGACTTTCCAGAAGGCCTGCCATGTGCGTTCCTGAAAATCCGTCTGAATGATTTGCAGTGCCCTTTGGAACAACAGGTGCGTTCACTGTCGTCGTCTGCGGAGGAATCATCCGGCTCCTCAGCTTCTTCAGCGGCCAGCGGATCGGGCAGATGGGCGAACTTCATCTGTGCGGCCTCGCCACTCTCATTGCAGAAAACGCTCCCAGTCTAGTCGCCGCCGTCAATCAAGCTTTCAGCGTCAGCACGATGATTCAGACAAGGAGACTAAATAATGAAAACCACTAAAACTGAAGCGATAAGAATGATCGCAGCAGAGGACGGCTTCCATCATTCCAATGCCATGCGGTGCAGAAACCAAGCGAATGGGCGTGAGCATGACCTTCAATGTCCTCAGAAAGTATCTCGCGGCGAAGCGTTTGGTTTGGCTGTGACACGCCGTCTTGAACTCCTGCCTTAGCAGTCCGCACATTCTCGTTTTGTGCCACATAGGAACTTTTTCGAAAACGAAGATAAAAGGCCCGGGCATGCCCTTTGATTGGATCGAGTTCGCTTGTGCAGAATCCCTGCTCGATGAACCTACTGAGTTCGCCTGCGGCTGTGGCGGCGATATCGTCCAACGTTTAGACGAAGAAGACTTCTTCTGCTGGGCTTGCTGCACACGCTACGAAGTCACTGACTGAGCACCATTTGCGCACTGGCACTCGTTAGCTATCGAAAACGCTTAGGTTTTCGCACTTCTGGTACACCAGCGGGGTGTAGAGATCGACCATCCGTGACCATGCGTCGTCGTCATCGTCTCGCAGTCGGATCAACAGGCTGCGCGATGTGGACAGCGTGCCCTTCGAAGCCGACTTGTCGTTCGAGTTGTTCACGGAGCCGTTGCTCACGAATCAGATTTCCCGTATCGGTTCGATGAGGACACGCGGTTCCGTGCGACGAAGGCCATTCCGATCGCTCCTAGGGCGATGACGATCGAACCCATCAGGTTGAATGCCCCGCGCAGTCCATCCCGCGTCACCGCGATGTCGCGGTCGAGCGGTCGCGACAACAGCAGGACTCCAGCCAGGTCACCTTTCTTCCAGTCCCGTCGCGGACTCAACTTATGGCCGTTGTGACACTTCACACAGCTCTCCTGCATGATCTGGGCTTTTGCAAAATACAACCAGCTCTGATCGGCTTCGGTTCGAAACTCGTGCCATGTCAAATCGTTGTGCTGTTCGGTGATGCGTCGCTCAAGGACATCCAGTGCCTGCTTCTCGAAATCTGTCTTCGGGCCGCCGTTCTTTCGCCAGGGATACCGACTGTACATTCTAACTTGAAGACCGCACTCGGACTGACTGATTCGCTGCCCGGCGTCGATCGTAAAAGTCGCCGGCAGTGGCAACGCGTTCCGCCTGATGAGGTACTCATGAGTCACGGAGACGCCAGTGTACTTGAGACGCAACCGGCTAACGACGTCACTGTAGTACTTGTTGATTTCCTCCAGCATCGTCGCATCCATACGCACGCTTTCCAGTGCGGTGGAATGGACAAACCACGTCGAGAGATGCGACAGGTGCGAGAATCCGGCCGCTGAACCAAGCACCAGCGCCACGAACAGCATCGCGGCAAACGGATACCGCGAGCACCATCGCCAGAAGCGTTCCAGAGTATGGACAGGCCGAGCATGTACAGGCTCGCCAGTCAGATAACGCCGCAGATCATCAGCCAGTTCCCGAGCTGACTGATATCGCCGCGTTGAACTTCGCGACATCGCTTTGAGGCAAATCGTTTCCAGGTCACGCGGGATCGTGTCGTTGAGTTATCTCAGCGGTCGAGGGTCATCTTCCAGAACCTGCAACAGCAGCATGCGACGGTTGCCCTGAAAAGGCCGCTCGCCTGTGAGCAATTCGTACATCACGACGCCCAGGCTCTAGACGTCGGTGCGCGCATCCACCAGATGTGAATCGCCTCGTGCCTGCTCGGGAGACATATAAGCGGGCGTCCCCATGATGCGGCCGTCCGATGTCAGCGTGGCATCTCCCGTTTCCCGGAGTGCCAGTCCGAAATCCATCAGATGCGGCCGCCCCGATGCGTCGATGAGAATGTTCGCAGGCTTGATGTCGCGATGAATCACTCGGTGCTGATGTGCGTATTCCAGCGAGTCGGCCAGCATGGCGACCTGTTCGGCCAGCGTTCGCCAGTTGGGCTCAGTTCGTTCATTGACGCACTCTTCCAGCGTTTGGCCTTCAACGAATTCCGTGACCAGATAGCAGACGCCGTCCTCCGTCTGCCCGGATTCGAACAGTGAGACAATTCCTGGGTGTGAAAGCTGAGCCACACTGCGTGCCTCGCGCAGAAACCTTGCGACGTCTTCGTCGCTGGCCATGTCGCCAGCTCGCTGCAGCTTCAGGGCGACATCCCGATCGAGCCCTGTATCGCGTGCCTGAAACACGTACCCGAACGAACCGGTGCCGAGCTCACTGAGCAACTCAAACCGGTCAATCATGACCGGCCCGTCGGCCAGCAATCGCGCGTACCGACGACCCGGATCGATCGTGACACTTGAGCCTGAGCTGCGCTGACTGGAGACGCCAAGTCGACGGAGCGAGGCACTCACGCCCGCTGGAATGCTGGTCACGGATTCGACGGCTACGGTTTACTGCTGACTGTGTTGCAGGCTCTTCAGGAATGGATCCGTATCTGCGTCGAATCGCTCAATCGCCGCCTCACAGTGCACGCATTCCATCACGTGCTCGACGATCTGGTCGACACTTTCCTCGGGCAGCATTCCCGTCGAAAACGATCGAAGGACGTCTTCGTCAGGACAATTCAACTGAACCATCTCACACCAGCCTTAGATTTATTTCCTGAGGCATCCCTGCCGTTTGCAGGCATCCACGCAGCATTCCACTCGAACGCGGCACTCCAGCATACGACTAACGTGGCATCGTTACTTCCGTCCAGCACTCGATCCCGACCCTGCAGCACACTGGGTCACGGTCTGCGCATTCGGAATCTTCTGCAGAACTTTCAACTAAAGGCCTCACATGGTCGAAAAAGAATAAAGCCACCAGTCGCAGTGCGCGCGAACTGCGCGTCCAGCTCCAAGCGGCACGAAAGGTTGATCAGAATGAAGCCGGTCAATGTTGCCACGGGCGTTGTCGCCATGGGAACCATGCAGACGCGATCGAAGTTTGCCAGATTTCTTTGCGTGTGCGTTCTGCCGCTGGTCACAGCTCAACTGGTGACCCCGGCATCTACGCAGGCGCAGCTGGTCCGGACTACACGTCTGCTGCAGACAAAGCCGGCGGAGGAACCACTGACGGTCGAGCAGGTCGAGGCTCAACGCAAGGAGGCAGCCGAGTCCGCCGATCTGGATGATGACGCGAAGCAGGAAGCGGAAGACCACTACAAGTTTGTTGTCGATGCACTGCAGAAGATGACCGATCTGACCACCGCAGCGACACAATTCCAGCAGGACACCGACGATGTCCAGCAACGGGTGAACGACCTGAGACTTCTTCTCGACGACCTGCAGGGTCTCAAACCGACACTGCCCGAACTCTTAACACTGACGGAACTCGAACAGGAACGAGCGAAGCGCGACCTGCAGCTCACCGATCTGAAGGCCATGCTGGTCAGCGTCGAAGCCGAACCCACAACGCGAGCCAATCGGCTGAAGGAAATCCGTGGCCTGCTGCTGTCGACGAGCCAGCGCATTGCAGATATCAACAAACAACTGGCCACGCCCCCACCGACCGATGAACCGAAACTGCTGACTCAGGCGCGACTGGCTGAGCTGCGTGTTCGACTGCAGTTGATCGAGACGGAACTGCCTGCCCTGCAGGACGAGCTGGCCAAGTACGACGCCGAAGATTCCGCAGACTTTGTGCGTGTCGAGCGCGACGTTCGTACGCAGCAGGTCGCGTTCGCCGAGGCGGAGCTGAAACAGTTTGACGAGGAAATCGACCGGCTACGTGCGGTCGCCAAAGCGGAAGCCCTACAGCGTGCACGCGATGAGGCCATTGCAGCCCAACCGCTCTTACAGCAGGATGCGGAACTTAACCGGCTGCTGGCCGAAAAGGCTGTTGGTCTGACCGAACCGCTCAACCAGGCGAAATTGAAGCTGGAATCTACTCAGAAGAGGCTGGAAGAACTGCAGAAGCAGTTCACGACGGCTCAGCAGACAGTTGAGGGAATCGGTCTGACAGGTGCCGTGGGATCGCTTCTGAGACGCCAGAAAGCAGAATTGCCAGATCTGATTCAGAGAAAGAACAACGTGCGCGATCGTCGCGCAGTGATCGAGAAGGCGCAATACGATCTTTTCGATTACGACGACCAGCGCAGAGACCTGGCGAACCGCGATCCGGTCGTCCAGCAGATTCTCGATGCGGCGTCAGCGGGAATGGCGGAAGCGGATCGGGCCCAACTCGAAGACGCGACGCGACATGTGCTTGATCGGCGAGCTGACTATCTGGATCAACTGATCCGCAGCTACAACACATGGCTGGACACACTGTTCGAGCTCGACGAGACCGAACAACTGCTGATCGCGGAAACGGAACGGTACACCACGTACATTGACGAGCGCGTGCTGTGGATTCGTAGCAACGACACTCTGTTTGCGAAGATCGCTCTCGACAAATCCGATGGCTGGCTGCTGTCATCAGGGCGGTGGCTTGAACTGGGCCGCGCACTGCTGGCAGACATGCAGGCAAATCTGTGGCTGTACGTCGTGGCCGCCGCCGCATTCGCCACGCTGATTCTTCTGAAACCGCGCACATACCGCGCACTGTCCGCCGCGGGCCAACTGGCCATGCCCGGCAACTGCACGTCGTTCAAACCGACACTTGATGCAACCTGGCTGACGCTCCTGATGACCATGATCTGGCCCGGAGCCGTGTGGTTTCTGGCCGTGCGGCTGACCACTGTCGCCGAAACGTCCGAGTTTATCGGTGCGGTCGCGCACGGACTGATGGCTGTGGCCTGGGGCTATCTCCCGCTCGAGGCGCTGTTGAAAATCTTCCGCTCGGACGGTCTGGCCGATCATCACTTTGACTGGCCGGACTCCACAATTCGTCTGTTTCGCCGCACCGTCCCGGGGCTTGCCGCCTGTGGTCTGCCGCTCGCGTTCGTGACTGCCACGCTTTACGCGAGCGATCCCGAGCATGGCCTGGACCTCGTGGAGCGCGCCTGCTTCGTCGCGGCTACGGTGGTACTGACGCTGTTCCTGCGACGAGTCATGCGTCCGGACACGGGAATTCTGTATGAATACCTGACAGCACACCCCGAAGGGTGGATCGCCAGACTTCAATTGCCTCTGTACTGGGGCACTGTGCTTTCCCCACTGTGTCTCGCCGGACTGACGGTTGCTGGCTACTACTACACAGCTCAGCAGCTGGCCTGGCGCCTGTTCGCCACGATTCTGTTTGTGTTCTCCCAACAGCTGGTACGTGCTCTGCTGCAACGATTGCTGATCGTTGAACGCCGGAAACTGACCATCGAACAGGCTCATGAGCGCAACGCTGAACTGGCGACCGAGCAGGCGGAGTCCGAATCTGACGCGGTCACGGCGCCAACGCCGGCCGTACCGCACGAAGAACTGCGGGCCGATGTGGAACGCAACACCGAACAGAGTCGCCGGTTGCTGTCGATGGCGCTGACAGTGACGTCGCTTGTGGGCGTCTGGATGATCTGGTTCGACGTGCTGCCGGCGCTGCACATTCTCGATCAGTGGCCGTTGTGGACGACGCGAGTCGAAGTCACCGCGGACGAGTCGAGCCTCACGGTATCCCCCGGCCAGTCAATGCCAGCACCAGGCGACGTTCCCGAATCCCAGCTGGCACAGGACACGGTCACTGTGCTGCGGCCGGTCACGCCACGTGATGTCGGACTGGCGATTCTGCTGGCCATCGTCACATTCGCCTGTGCGCGAAACATCCCGGGGCTGATGGAGATGTGGGTGCTGCAGCGTCTGCCCCTGGACCAGTCCGTTCGCTACGCCATCACGACGCTGACCCGTTATGCGATCATCCTGCTGGGGGTCATCGTCAGCTTCAACGCGATCTCCGTCGGCTGGTCCAAAGTGCAATGGCTGGCGACCGCTCTCACCTTCGGACTCGCATTCGGCGTCCAGGAGATCTTTGCCAACTTCGTCGCCGGTCTGATTCTGCTTTTCGAACGCCCTATTCGAGTCGGAGACGTCGTCACCGTCGACGATGTCAGTGGAGTGGTCTCTCGGATTCGCATTCGGGCGACGACGATCACCAACTGGGATCGTAAGGAGTATGTGATCCCGAATAAGGAATTCATTACCGGCCGCATGCTGAACTGGACTCTGTCGGACAAGGTCAACCGCGTCGTCATCAACGTGGGAATTGCCTACGGGTCGGACGTCAATCGAGCGAAAGAACTTCTCGTGCAGGTCTGCCGGGACCATCCACTGATCCTGTCCGACCCGGGTCCAGGCGTGACGTTCGAAGGTTTCGGCGACAACACGCTGAATCTGGTCGTGCGGTCGTACCTTCCGGATCTGGACAACCGCCTGGGGGTCATCGACGCGCTCCACTCGAACATCGACCGAGTCTTCCGCGAAGCCGGGATCGAGATCGCATTTCCGCAGCATGATCTCCATCTCCGCACCATCGACGACGCTGCCGTGCAGGCTTTGCGTCGGACTGCGTGATCGCGCTGGCTCACTCGCTGCACGAGCGTCTGCTCAAGGTCTGAAGCGTAAGGCCGCGTCGGTCAATCTCGTGGAATGGCAGGTTGTGCCATAGAACGGACTGGGGCCGATGATATCTTCGGCAACCACTTGGCGCCTGGCGGGGCTCGGGCTGCAGTTTCCGTGCTGTCGTCCGGCGGTTCTCATTCGCCCGAATCGGCCAATCACATCTGTATTGAAGTAAATCGAGAACATGACAGGTCAAACTCTGCTAATGCCATCATCGGACACACACGTGACCAGAGACGTCAATGACGCGTGGCTGGAGTCGCTGCGTGAGGACTCCGCACTGCGCCCCGTCGCCGAAGAAATCGGAATCGAGTTTCCCGAAGACAGTCCACCTCGGTTTGCAGGTGACCTCGCGGAACTCAACGACTTCTGATCGCCAAACGGTCGGTCCGGGATTTGCCCTACGTCGTGTACGACGATAGGGGCTCGCTCCGGCATGTGCGCTGCCCATGCGTGTTTGCCGATCAGGGAGGCCGCTGGCCTGCGGGTTCGTGCCTGCGGGTGCGTCGCGTGCAGGTTCTCACAGGAGAAGCTCGCAGCTACTTTCACAAGCCAATGGCTCAGGAATGTGGGTGGCTGGTAGCTGGTGTCGAACAGGTGATCAATCGCGTGATGGCCTTACGACGTGCCTGAAAACGGGGCCACTGTTGCCTCGCTTGCGAACTTAAGCGTCGGCGTGTATCTCTATCTAAGTCCCACAACATCAATTCTGGAGCGATTCAGCTCTGTGGGATTCGACACAATCCGTCTTCAGCTTCCCGATCGAGGAGCTGCGATCAATGTCTACACTTGTAAAGACTCCGTCTGAACCTGCGTCATCACTCT
The DNA here is from genome assembly GCA_964431285.1 of uncultured Planctomycetaceae bacterium. Taxonomy (GTDB): domain Bacteria; phylum Planctomycetota; class Planctomycetia; order Planctomycetales; family Planctomycetaceae; genus CAUZFZ01. The sequence continues at coordinate 1,220 of CAYSJO010000213.1, read as the reverse complement.
CACCATCGCTCGCGGAAGTCCGCTCAAAGCACCGCCATCCCATGTCGGGGGATGTGCAGTCTGGCCCCGGAATCGGCCAACGTGGAGATACCAGCTCAATCCCGTCAGCGTCACAAGCAGAGGTTCTGCGTCGCCTTGAGTCGCTCCGCGCGGGGCTCACCACACTGACTCGTGAACACCTGCGGGCAGACACCGAGGCTTTTGAGGACACCATGTCGGTTCTCAATGAAGAGATTGCCGACCTGCTGGCGGTCCTGGGCGACACACGTCCGTAGCGCCGCGCGACGACCACGAACGCATGTCACGTCGAGCGCGGTCGATGTCGTTGTGCAGTCCCTCGACCTCACGATCCTGGAAATGCACGTTCATCGCGTGCATTCGAAAGCGATTGCCAGTATTCCCACACTCTGAAGCAGCATGGGAATATCGTGCTACAGGAACAACTGGTTGGGGATACCAACGATGATCATGTGTTTGACTCGCACTGCGGTTTCGATGGTGGTTCTGACTGTCGGCTTGAGCATCGGACTGGATGCCTCGGCCACTGCAGCTGACTACGACCTGGTGATCCGAAATGGTCGAATCGTCGATGGCACTGGCAATCCCTGGTTCCGCGGAGACCTGGCAGTCAAAGGTGGTCGCATCGCGGCAGTGGGTCGTTTTGACGGAGATGGAGATCGCGAGATTGACGCCGACGGACTGGTCGTGGCGCCCGGATTCATTGATATCCACTCGCACTCAGACTTCAAGGTTCTGCAGGACGGACACGCTCAGAGTAAGGTCCGGCAGGGTGTGACGACGGAGATACTGGGGGAAGGCAATTCGGCCGGACCGTATCAGGGCAAGCTGTCACCAAAGGAGTTCACAGTTCAGGGCAAGAAGCAGTCCTGGACGACTCTCGGTGGATATTTCGATGTGATCGACAAGTCCGGTGTGGCAGTCAATGTGGCTTCGTATGTTGGTTTGAATAACGTCTGGCGATCGGTGATGGGCGACTCGTTCCAGACGCCCTCGCCCGGTCACATCGAAGCAATGAAGGCGCTTGTTGATGAAGCGATGCGCGATGGGGCACTGGGACTTTCGAGCCAGGTGATGATGCCGCCCGGTTCGCTGTCGACCACCGAGCACGTCGTCGAACTGTGCAAAGCCGTTTCGCAGCACGGAGGGATCTACGCGACGCATATCCGCAACGAAGGTGATGGCGTCTTCGATTCCGTGCG
>CAYSJO010000212.1:0-9390 GCA_964431285.1 uncultured Planctomycetaceae bacterium | reverse complement strand
TGGAAGTCGCTCAGGATCCGGGAATTGTCGACATGGTGTCGCAGTTGATTGGTCCGGATGTGATCCTGTGGGGATGCCAGAGCTTCTGCAAACCGGCTGGCGATGGCATGGAAGTCCCTTTTCATCAGGACGGGCACTACTGGCCGATCCGACCGCTTGCGACATGCACAGTGTGGATCGCGATTGACGACAGCGTCGTCGAGAACGGGTGTCTGCGTGTGGTCCCCGGCTCGCACCGCGAACAGAAGCTGTTCGATCACCTGAAGGAAGACAGCGACGACATCGTGCTGAACCAGCGAGTTGCAGACGGAGTCTTCAACGAGAGCGACGCCGAAGACGTGGAACTGGAAGCCGGCCAGATGTCGCTGCATGACGTCTACATGATTCACGGTTCCAATCCGAATCGTTCCACACGTCGCCGAGCCGGGCTGGCAATCCGCTATATGCCGAGCACGTCGTTGTTTGATCGCAACTCCAGCGCGGCAGGGACTGATGCGGGCTACGCGGTCCATTTTGCGACACGTCCGATCTGGCTGCTGCGGGGCGAGGACTGGACGGGAAAGAACGACTTTCGCGTTGGCCACAAGGAAGCCTGAATCCCGTTGTGTGGCTGTTTGATGTGCGCTAACCGGCGCAAGTGCAGGCAGCGGCTGGAAACTCGGAATCCTGCATGCCTGCGAGGTTCTTTGAATGGTCTTCGGTCCAGGAACCGAAGCTTCGTCCAGAGTGTGCGCCGTCAGTTGCTCCAGTTTTCCTTGCGCCTTTTTGGCGGTGGGGGAGGCTGAACACCATGGTCGAGCATCACTCGCCTGATTGCCGCAACGGTTTCGAAGTTGGGCTTGAAATTCCCTGGACGGAAACCCTGAGCGATCGATAGCGGAGTGCGGCCTTGCTTTGACTTACGAGCCCAGACCTTGATATCGGCACCGCGGTCGTCGAGTAACTTGACGACCTCAGGCAGTGACTTGTACGCCGCGGCGTGCATTGCTGTCTGACCATTTTTGTCGGTGGTATTGATGTCGTTGACATTGAGGGTGAGCAAGTAGACGACGGCCGCATAGTGTTCACCGGGAGAACCGGGGCCATCGCCTTCAGGCTTTTCGTCAATGCCGGCGGCCAGCATCAGGGAGTTCTGATTCAGAGCATTCATGGCCCTGGGGTTCGCGCCGAGCTTGAGCAGGAGCTTCATATAGTCCACATCAGCGGTCGAGGCAGCGCAGAGGAACGGAGTTGTTCCCTTAGTAGAAATGCGTAGACGACCGCCTCCGCCCGACTTCTTAACGTAATTGACATCGGCACCGTGCTCGACAAGTGCACGGACGATATCGAGACTCGACAGCTTTCCTGAGCCACGCGGCGGTGGCGTACCTGTCTCACCGTCACCCTTCTCGGGCTTGCGAATCCATGACATCGCGTGCAAAGGTGCGAAGCCGGTGCGGTCATCGTTGGGGTCCGCCCCGGCTTCAAGCAGCATGGCGGCGAGTTCGAAGTGGCCGTTCTCCAACGCGAGCATCAAGGGTGATGTGTTTGGAGCAGGCTTGCCACGACCGCCTGTTGCATCCTTCATGGCACGATTGACGTCCACGCCAGCTTTGATCAGGCGCTTCGCAACGTCGATGTGGCCGTTGCGTACGGCAAAGCACAACGGAGTGAAGCCGGAACTGAGCGGATTGCGGTACTCGGCGTTCGCCACAAGGAGAGTGTCGACGACGTCGGTGTGTCCTTCGGCAGCGGCCCACATCAGGGCGGTCTGGCCACGACGTTCTTTGGCGTTGACGTCCGCGCCGGCGTCGATCAGAGCCTCCACGGTGTCGCAAACGCCCGTGCGCGATGCAGTCATCAGGACGGTCTCGCCGCCGTCGCGTGTTGTGTTCGCGTCGGCACCAGAGTCGAGCAGCAGGCTGACGATATTTCCGTTGCCGTTGAGGCATGCGGTCGACAGTGCGGAGATGCCGTAACGGTTGGTCAACCTGGCATCAGCCCCTGCGTTGACGAGCTGTTTAACGCTGTCAGTGTCGTCGTGATACGCCGCCCAGATGAGCGCGGTCATCCCATCTGCCTGCCTGGCGTTCACTTCGACGCCCTGGTCGAGCAGACGCGTCACCTGGTCGCTGTCACGCTGCTCAACCGCGTCGGCGAGCGGCGCGGGCGATGCAAGTTCGGCGAGTACGGCCTCTGCACTGACGCCCAGGCAGAAAACGAAGTACAGCGTCAGCAGATTGGTGGAGCGGTTGATATGCATTGTCTGAAACATGTCAGAGTTTCGCCGGTTGGAACAACTCGGCAGTCGTGCCGGTCGAGTCGGCGAATTGTTCGAGGTCGACACCAGCCTTGTGCAGCAGTGCCAGGTGAACGTTGGCAAGCGGAGTAACGTTCTCGTACCGGATGTGACGTCCACCTTCGAGGCCCGCGACGGAGCCGCCCGCAACGATGGTCGGCACGTTGGTGTGGTCGTGCACGTTGGGGTTGCCCATGCCGCTGCCATAGAGACACAACGTGTGATCGAGCAGCGTTCCGCCAGCCTCATGCGTTTTCGCAAGCTTCTGCAGGAAGTAAGCAAACAGCATAACGTGGAACCTGTTGATCTTCGCCATGCGGGCGATCATGTCCGGGTTGTTGCCATGGTGACTTAGCGGGTGGTGTGAGTCGGGAACGCCAATCTCCGGGTAGCTGCGTTTGGATGTTTCTCGGGCGAGCTGAAACGTCATCACACGGGTCACGTCTCCCTGCATGGCAAGTACCTGCAGATCGAACATGAGCCGGGCATGCTCTTCGTACGAGGCCGGAACCCCGAGTGGGCGTTCAAGGTCGCGAAGCTTGCCGCTGTTGACGTCCGAATCCGCTTTATTGATTCGTCGTTCGACTTCGCGGACGGACTGGAGGTACTGGTCGATCTTCGACCGGTCGGACGCACCGACCTCGCGTTTCAGGCGGCTGATTTCGTCCGTCAGTGCGTCGAGCAGGCTCGCTTGCCTGCGCAGTGCGGTCCGGCGTTCCTCGACACTGCCACCTTCGCCGAACATCGTCTCGAAGACGATCCGCGGGTGGGCCTCGGATGGGAGAGGAGTGGTCGGCGAAGACCAGGACAGATTGTTCTGGTAAACACAGGCGTAACCGTTGTCACACTGGCCGACCATCTGTGCCAGGTCCATCGACAGTTCCATGGACGGCAGCCTGGTGACCTGACCGATGTTCTTCGCAGCGATCTGATCGGCTGTCGTACCGAGGTAGTAATCAGTCGACTCGGTGTGTTTAGCGCGAGCACAGCTGAGAAACGCCGAGTTGGATGTGGCGTGCGAGCCGGGGTAGGCATTGGCCAGTTCAAGGTTGCTGATGACGTTCAGCTTGTCACGTACCGGGGCAAGCGGCTCAAGAATGAACGGAAGCTTGTCTAGCGTTTCGCCCTCTGGTGTCCATCGGGAGTGGTCGCAGCCCATGGGCATGTAGACGTACTGCAGCCGTTTCACGGAGTTTGCGCTCGGCGACCTGGCCAGTGCTGGTCCGGCGGGGAGCATCGCGTCCAGCAGCGGAAGGGCGACGGCGGCGCCCGCGCCCTTCAGGACGGTACGACGTGAGAGGGATTTGCCGGTGATGATGTTCATCGCTTGCTCCTCATCTGGAACGGTGTGCTACGAACGATGCCGAGTACAATCGCTGAGAATCGGTAGTCGTTTTTTGCCGCCTGCCGCACGATCTCACGAATCGCCGGGCCGTCGTGCAGTTCCACTCCACGGCCGAGTGCGAACGTCATCAGCTTCTCGGTCGTTGCGGTCACAAAAAGGTCTGGCCTCTTCAGTATGGCAGATTCGAGTCCCTCGACACCGGAGAATCTACTGCCGTCAGGCAGTCCCCCACTGACGTCAACCGGTTTGCCTGTGTCTTTTTCTCGCCACTGGCCGATCGCGTCGAAGTTCTCCAGCACGAACCCGACCGGGTCCATCAGGTTGTGACAACCGGCACAGGCGGCGTTTTCACGATGCTCACTGAGCCGCTCGCGCACCGTCAGTTGTTCGGAAACGGTCTTCGAATCGTCAAGTGACGGGACATCGTCTGGTGGCGGCGGAGCGGGGGCGCCGAGGATGTTGTCCAGTACCCAGTTACCTCGAATTACCGGTGAGGTGCGCGTGGCGTAAGACGTGACAGTGAGAATGCTGCTGTGACGCAGCAGTCCCCCTCGCCTGGAGCCTGCGGGCAGGTCGACACGCCGGAACCGGCTGCCGTAGACGTGCGGAACGCCGTAGTGCCTGGCCAGTCGCTCATTCAAGTACGTGTGACCCGTGCGGATCAGTTTGAGCACGCTCCCGTCATTCTGGACCATCTCCTGAACATGCAACTCTGTCTCCCGACGCATTGCCCGGCGGAGGTTGTCGTCGAAGTCGGGATACAGCCGACCGTCGGGTGTGATCGAATCGAGGTTCCGCAGATGCAGCCACTGACTGGCAAAGTTCGTCGCCAGGTTGGACGACCTGTTGTCCGCGAGCATCCGTTTGCCCTGCCTCTCCAGTACGTTCGGCTTCCGCAGTTCGCCACGTTCAGCGAGGTCGAGCAGCTCGATATCTGGAATGGAACTCCACAAAAAGAACGACAATCGCGACGCCAACTCAACGTCAGAGATCGGGTACGGCTTGCCGGTGGCGATGCCAGTTGGCTCACGCTCGATCTTTAACAGGAAGTGTGGGTTGGTGAGGATTGCCGCGACTGCCGATTCAATTCCCACTTCGAAGCCACTTCGTTTGTATCCCTCATGGTAGAAAACCATGAGGCGGTTGAGGTCACCGGCGGTGACGGGGCGGCGGTAGGCGCGGCGGGCCAGTGCGGAGAGCACCCTGCGGGCGGCGGACTTATTATTCTCATCATCCGGTCGAGCAATGAAAATTCGCTTCCGACTGGGAGTCTCAACCGACTGCGAAGGTTTACCACCATCGGTAAATGGTCCCGTGATCGATACCTCGTAGATCGCAGGGGATAGCCGCGGGTGGCGATGCAGGTTGAAATGCACATTGAGAGGCTGACGTTTTGTCTCTTCCAGCGATGCTCCCTGTCGAACAAACGTCACGCCCAGGTCGTGCGGCCCGGCCGACACTTCGATGCGGGCACGGAGTTGGGAGTCATCAAAGTCGGCAAGTTTGCCACTCCTGGGACGTCTGACGATGAGGCTCGCCATCTTTCTCCGGTCGAGCAGAATCTCCAGCTGATGTGTACCGTGCAGGCCCTCGACCTCGTCATTGCGGTCGCGAGTCAATCGGACGTTCACTTCGTACTCGCCGGACCGCGGGAAGATGTGGGAAAACAGCCCGCCGCCGCGCGTACCCAGTGGAAGTCCGGGTACGTGTTTTTCCTGAGTGGTGTCGGCCTTGATGCGGTAGGTCTTGCCACCGGGCCGCTTCAATGGGGAACCGACAGCGAGTTGAGAAATCTTCTCTGCCGCCTGGACGTATCGCGTCAGCAGACCGGGCGGCAGGTCGCCAACAGTGATGTGATCGAATCCGTGGCTGGACTCATCCGCCGGCAGCAACTCTGCCACGTCAATCCGTACGTCCAACAGATCGCGGATGGCGTTCTGGTACTCGGTACGGGCAAGCCGACGGAAGGTGTCGATGTTACCGGGATTCGGTTGAGTTGCCGCCGCCGCATTCAGTCGCGTCACAAGGTAATTCGACAGCGAGTCGTATTCGTCGTCGCTCGGCCGAGGCTGACCAATTGGCGGCATCTGCCGCCCCTCGATTTTACGAATGACCTTCTCCCACGTAACGCTGTTCGCGCTGATGGTCTCCTTAATAATGCCGTCAAACCCAGGTCGTCCCTCTTTCTCATACGATCTGTGACATTCGACACAATACTGTTCGACCATCACCTTGAATTCAGAATCTGAGAGGGTCGCAGCCACAGCCGCAGCACCATGCAAATGGATGGCGAGCAGAAGGAGGATCAACGTTGGTTGCCGGGGCAATCGCAGCATCGGTAAATCCACGATGGACGCGAACACGTGAATTGTAATCCAAATACAGCGTCCGCCGAACCCTCGTCGACTCCGGCCAGGAGTATTCAAAGTTGGTCCAGAGTATTTGCGTTGCGTGTGTTTGTGAAAAGAGTCGGTGATGGTGCAACGGCAGCGAGAGTCTTGGAAACAGTGGGAATTGTGGGTGAGTACGGCTGATGTGCCGCGGGCTCCGGAATTCAATCGTGATGATCGTGCCTGCGATAATGCTCAAGTATCGCATCGCCGAAGTCGTTGTCGAAGTCACGGTACACACAGTGCACGTGATCTGCGCCGTCCTGTGTGTTGTCGTATTCGATCAGGAAGGTGGGCCCCTGAATCATGTAGTGATGCGGTTCACCGGGCTCCAGTCCACCGGCCCAGATGAAGCGGATTTTGTCGACGCCGGCGCGATCAATGCGGGCAAGGTCCTGATCGGCAAGGTCCCGGCGAATGCGACCAATGTGTACGCGAACGAGTTTCATGAGGATTTCTCGTTGCTGATGCGTCATATCAACAGCAGCAACCCCACGTGGCTTCCCACGTTCGATCCGACGTTTGTTTCCCGTTGTCAGTCCGCCAACGGTTTCTGTGAGGAATTCCGGAATCTCACCAAAGCCGATCTGTTGTTGCTCGGCATTGAACGATTTTGCCAGCGAACGGCCCAACTCCGTCTCCTGCTTCAGAACCTGCATCCCTGCCCTCGGACCATCGGGCACAGTGGCCGGAATTACACCAAAGAACGACGGTGTCGCCGAGATCCAGCGGCCTTTGACGACAGTGACGTTCAGCGACAGATGAAATCCTTCAACGCGATATCCCCAGGTCCCTTCCGCGGACGGGTTTCCGAAAATCGAAAAGTAAAACTGGTCGGAGTCACGATATTTGTTCGGCGTTTCATCCGTTTCGCTGAGGTAGTCGCCGAGGCTCATGATCGTCAGTGCCTTCTGGTTACCAACATGGCTGAGCACGCCACTCATCAGGGCGTACCCGAGCTGACGTTGCCCTGCCTTCAAATCCTTGAGCGGGGCTCCGCGTCGGGCGATCGGAAAGAAGTGAAAGTTGCCGCGTTCGGCGTCCTGAAACAGGAACTGGCTTTTGATGCGTCTCGCCTTCACGTCCGGCTCGATGGCAGCCAGAAACCGCTGAGCGGACTCTGCCAGTTCACCAGCAATCTCGGGGGCATCAATCGCATTGGGCGGAACAGCAACCGGATCATCGGCATCAGCCATAGACAGTACTGCGACGATCCCGACGAGAGTCAACACGACAGCTGACGGTCGAATGCGTTTCATGGTGTCGTTCTCCGAGGTTTGGAAGACAGTTTACTCTGACGAAGCCGTGACCCCTCCAGCATGATCGGCTCCCTGTCCGCTAATACAATCTTTCTTCACACGCTGCGTTGATCGAACAGTCTAACTCGCCGGCCGTCTTTCCCGTATCCGTCTGGTTGGCGAGCTGGAGAGCCCGGCCCGGCTGGGTGAAGACAAAGGCTCCGAAAGATGCAAGAGCTCCGCTAAGCCGGACACTCCAAAGGGCGATGTCTGGTCACCTCCGTCATTTTGTCACGAGTGACTTCAGCATGGCCTGAAACGAGAAGTTTTTACGATGTTTGCGATCCGCCGCACGGGCTGCGCGACGGAGACTGCTGACTGAAACACGCGTCGAAACACGGGTCCCGATGGCAACCACCTCTTCTTTCGAGGAAATCCTGAACAGGTAGAGTTGGGGGAATGCCTCGCGCAGCGTCGTGATGTCTGCCTGGACTTTAGAGTGCAGGTTAATGTTGAAAGCAACCACGCCGTCGTCAGCAAGTTTCTGCTGCAGGTTCTTATAGAACTCAATTGTCTTCAGTGTCAGTGGCCGGCCGGTGTCATCGGTTTCCGTGGACGGCTTCAGGAAGGCGTCCATGTAGATCACGTCATAAGGCTCAGTGATCTGTTGAATAAACTTCAGTCCGTCATCAGTAATGACGCGGACATTGCCTTCAGTCCGCGTCTCGAAATACTCGTCCGCGAATTTGACGACTGTCGGATCAATCTCGACAGCGTCAACTTTCGTGTCAGGCAGGTGATGCTTCAGGAAATGCACCATCGCTCCGCCGCCTGCTCCGACAATCAGAACTCGTGCCTGACGCGGCTGGAACAGCAGGGTGGCAAACATCGTTTGCGTGTATGGAATCATCAGCTCGTGAAGCTTGCGGAGATTCAGCATCGTTTCTCCGACTTCTTTGCCCGAGGGGTGCACGAACAGCATCGTGCGAATGCCGCCTTTCTTTCGAACTCGGACCAGACCGAAATCCGATTGTTCTTCAGCTTCGACAGCACCGAAGGCCTTGATCGCAGCTGCCTGAAATGCGTTACGGTCCTGGGCCACTGCGGCCCGATGGAATAGAGAAATTACTTCTGCCACCGCCATGATCAGCGCGACGGAAACGGCGCGATGTCGCATGTACTTCGCTGTCATGAGTTATCCCGTCTCAGGTTGAGCATTGGCTGTTCGTACTTGTCCGGTGTCCAGGCTGAGAGTGAGTCTATTCGATTCCACAGTGTTATTCCTGCTTATGACTGGGTTCAGAAGCATCCACACGCCTGTGACGACTACGATGGAGCCCCGAGTGGTTTTGCCCGTCCGAGTACTCGCAGCGAAGTCGCCATGATCAGACCTGCCACTGTCACACTGGTCAGTCTTGTTGCCTTGATGGTCTCGCAACTGTCTGCCGCAGCCACCGATACGCACCCGAACATTCTGCTCGTCATGGCTGACGACATGGGATACTCGGACATTGGCTGTTACGGCAGCGAGATCGACACTCCCGATCTGGATCGACTGGCAGCAAAAGGACTGAAGTTCACGCAGTTCTACAACGCTGCCCGCTGCTGTCCCACGCGTGCGGCTCTGCTGACAGGATTATATCCGCATCAGGCTGGTGTCGGAAAAATGGTGACATTGGCACCAGCTAAGCAACCGAGTCCGACGCAGGGTTATCTCAATCAGGAGTGCGTTACGCTGGCAGAGGTTCTGAAGACGGCGGGCTATCGTTGTTACATGTCCGGCAAATGGCATGCCGGCGAATTTCGCCCGGCATGGCCGATTGACCGCGGTTTCGATCGCTACTACGGGCTGATCTCTGGTGGCATGAACTACTTCGACATCTCAAAGGTGAAACGAGTTGGTCTGCAGCGAGTCTTTGCCCGTAACGATCAACGACTGAAACCCGATCTCGAAGAGATCTACTCGACCGACGCGTTTGCAAGTGAGGCACTGACGTCGAGTTATTGTCAATTGTTGTGTTCGAGAAATCTCAGACAGCGGCGGCTTTGGGTGGGGAGTTCTTGCTGATTCCATCTTCGAATTCGACGCCATGGATGACGTCGGGGATGAGCCTGTAGCCGCGGAGTTTTCGCCAGGTC
>CAYSJO010000211.1:0-3312 GCA_964431285.1 uncultured Planctomycetaceae bacterium | reverse complement strand
CCCAGTAGACCGCGAACCGGATGCTGCGGAACACGGTCTGCCAGGACGTCTCGAACACATCAGCGGTTTCCTTCCACGACATCCGTTTCGCCCAGGCGGCCAGGAACCAGCTCCAGGACTTTGTCCGCGGACTCTTGCCGTTCCTGATGGACCATCCGCTGGACGACGACGCAGCCGCATTAATCGCCGGCATGCCGCAGTTGGTTCGACTACGAGTTTCCGAGATCACCGTGACCGAAGACGGCGTGCAGCAGATGGCCAGGATGTCACAGTTACGGTTCATTCACTCGGATGGCGGTAACGACTCCATCCTCGTCCTGCGAGCCGCCCTGCCCGAGTACCACATTCCGTGAACCGACTTCGGCACCGAGTTGCTCTGAATCTGTGGCCGCAGGCTGGCATCACTCCCCCTGAGCATCCTCGGCATCCCAGAGTCCGCGCAGTAGTCCCCATTCGTAACGCTGTTGCTTGCTCTGGATCGTCCGACTTGCCTCTGTGTTCCAGTGGATCGGTAACAACTTCGGTGCCAGGTCTTCTGCCAGTCCATGGCCGAACGCGTATGTGTTCATGGAGTGAATCCCATTGCCTCGATGGCAACCCATGCCTCTGAGAGGTCGGGGTCCCTCTTCAAACTGACGCTTTTCGCCGAATGCAAAGAAGTGCTCATACTTCGGTTCGTTAAACGTAATGCCGGACAGCGCACTGACGCCGTTTTTCAGTAATTGTGAACGCTGTGAACGAATCTCGTGAAACGCCTGCATGGGTGACTCTTTCCATGTGACCTTCGCCCCGTCGTTGACCGTCAGATGCACACGCGTCTGCACCATTTCTACGATGCCTGTTGGCACGATCTGGCCCTGGTCGTCGATCACCAGCATGCGGCGCAACAGTGCCACCTGAGTTCCCGCCGGGAACTGCGGAATGTCGGGATTCACGTCAATGGGATCGTTCCGCACCGGAGTCCTGTTACTGCCCGAACCGCGATAGCCAATCGGGCTCTTCACCAGAACAACCGGCCGCTTAAACAGGTTGAGTCCTTCGAGGTACTTCAAGGTCGCATCACGACTGGGACCTAGAAAACGCAGAAACACGAGGAACACCGAGCGGGCGTCGAGTTGGCACGCATGCAGCCGCGCTGCGACGCGGTCCGGGCCACTTCGAGTTAAGCAGACCCACGGTCCCTGTTCGTCAAACAAGTCCGGAGGAAGGAACGGTTGATCGGGACTTTCTGGATCAAAAGCGGTTGGCAGTTTCCGCGACTCGACTGTCTCTCGACAGGTGTCAGGCAGTTGGTCAATCTCATCTCTTGTGAGTGCCAATTGTCGCATCGCTTTTGCGACCTGCATCCGCAAAGCCCGAGGCTTCGGGGCGTCACGTCGCCGAGGGCCCACGGTCATTGCCAGCCAGTCGAACACATACCACAGATCGTGCTGGAGCATTGCTCGCTTGAGCGGATCACGAATCTGCGCGCGACCGCGGTCGACGAATTCACCAAGCGTACTGAGAGCCAGATCGTGGGATGGTCCTTCCAGCAGGTGAGTGGTGTCGTGCCAAAACAGCGGATCAAGTTCATCGAAGCCAACCGTCTCGCCACGCCCATCCCGGCGGACAAACAGCGCGTGGTGCAACCGGTTCCAAAGATGTTGCGGGTCGGGATCGTAAAGAGCCTTCACTGGGGGCATACTCTGTTGCGCATGGACGATGTCAACGGAAAGCGCGTCAAACCACCCGGCCAGAGACATGGCGATCACCAGAAGATGGGTGATATTCACTCTGAGGCGGACCAGATACCTATTTCTCATCACTATTGTCTTCCCACACGACCGCGTATCGCATCTGGTTGCCCCTTGCGAACACCGATACCTGAATCGGCTGCAACCCCTTCAGCTTCATTTGCCGACGGAAGCGCTTCAGGGCGGCAGCCGACATGCCCACCCGCACATCCTGAGTCGGGCCGTCCAACTTCTTCCACAGACAGGAATAGCGGTCCTGCCCATTCACCAGACAGGCGCTCAATCGGCTGATTCGAAACCCGTCGTCAACTTTCCTGCGAATTGCCGCTGCAAGCTGCCGGGCAGTCAGGTTCGCATCGAACACCGCTTCCGGAAACTCGTCACCTTTATTCCAAAGGCCAGCCAGCAGCAGTCGTCCCTGTAACTCGTACGCAGACAGACTCGTTATCTGAAATCCATCCGCTGCCAGTTCGTCGTATTTCTGCTTGAATTCCACTGAATTCATGCCGAGCCAGACCTGAGGGAACAGGCCGGTACATGGCTCCCAGATTCCCGCCCATTTTTCGCGACCGCCGCCGCCCTTGCCTTCAATGTAAATCAGACCGTAGCGATCTGCGGCCAGTTCCTCGGTCTTCTCCTTCAGTCCATCACGCTGCATTCCATGTCGCCAGGCGATCGCCGGATCCGATCGCTCTTCCCAGATCGCCGAATACAGGTCGCGCGTACCAACCTGATAAATGCTGACATCAAGCAGTCGAAACCCGCGAGCAATCTGCCGATCGAACTCTTTCTCGAATTCGTCAAATTCCATGTCGAGTGTCATTTCTCGCGGCGGTCCAGCAACCGACACGGTTGTGGTGCCTGAAACTGTCAGGATCAAGCCCACAGACAACACACGTAAGGCCATGTCGTACGAGCAAAGACGCCGAATCAAGTGTTGCATTGCTGAACTCCCCATGTGATGAAGTCCCCGTTGGATCTGGATAACGGTCGATTTAATAGAAGCAGGCTTAACCCAAGTCACGAAAAGCGGCTTCGGAGGCGTTTGGCGGTTTCAGAAAGACGCGATAGTTTATCGTAGGGACTACGACGGAGTTTCCCGGCTTCCTGTCGAACTCGAAGACGTTTCGACCTATCCCCGCATTACGCAGGCGCTGCTGCATCGCGGTTACGACCGAATCGCCATACACGCGATTCTTGAAGTAAACATCCTGCGCGTCCTTCAAGATGCAGAAAGTGTATCACAGTCCCTGAATCGCGAATAATTGTCCGCCGCGTGTCCCCGACTACAGAAACGCCCAGATGTGCAAGTCCAGTGTGTGCGGTTCGGGTCAATGTGACGTGTATTCGCCAATGTATGAGTGTTGAAAGTTAAGCCTCCTCACCAGAATGTGTTGGTGAAGTTCGGCTCGGGGAGTTTTGCAAGGTTGTTGTATAAAGCGAGTACCAGCGTTTCTGGTGTGCGGAATCCGTAGGATTTTCTCATGGTTACTTTCGCCTTGTTGTTCAGACCCTTGGACTTCCCCAGAATTCGTGGGCGCTCATTCAAGAGTGTATGTTGCACTCAAAGGAGCGTCAT
>CAYSJO010000210.1:0-27035 GCA_964431285.1 uncultured Planctomycetaceae bacterium | reverse complement strand
CGCCGCGCGGTTTCGTGAAGTGGCTACTGCTCGATTTTCCGGGCCGTGTGGATGAAAAGAAAGTGACGACCTACACGTTGCAGTACGGTCCCGGCGTGAAACGAACGGCGGTTCCGAAGCCGCTGGCGATTACACAGAACGACGATCAAGTCACGGTAAACACAGGGCCGCTCAAGTTCTCTATCAACAAGGGCGCGTTCTCCTTTCTCGATTCGGTGGAACTCGACGGCAAGCGGCTGATCCGCGGAAGTCGCATGACGCTGACCGACGAACATGGAACGGTGTACGAGGCGGCGAGCGATCCCGATTGCGAAGTCACGATCGAAGAAGCCGGTCCGCTGCGGGCGGTGATCGCGGCGAAGGGCTGGTTCGTCAACGCTGGCCGGCGAGTTGGCAAGTATGTCGTGCGGATTTGTGCCTGCCGAGGCCAACCGTATCTGCGCGTCTCTCACACGTTCATTGTGACGGAGCCCACGAAGAAACTGCGTTACCGCAATATCGCCATGGAATCGACTTTGACAACGGCTGGACGAGCCGTGTTCGGAATTGAGGGCGGAGACGCCGTGCCTGCGACGGAACCGAATGCGTATCTGGTGCAGGAGTCGTACGATCGCCTGCGAGTAGAGCAGAACAACGGAGGTCAGCGGAAGGAACTTGCGAGGGGCGAGCGCAGTGCCGGATGGGTGCGGTCCGGCGACGTCACCGTGGCGGTGCGGGACATGTGGCAGAACTTTCCTAAGGAACTGGAAGTCTCCGGCGACTCTCTTCGTGTCCACTTCTGGCCGCGGCATGCAGGACCGGTTCGCCATTCAACCAGGACCGTCACCGCGCGGGATATTCACATGCTCTGGTTCGCCCACGAGGGCGAGTTATTAGACTTCAACATTCCTGCCGACTACGCACAGTTTCACAACAAGGATGACACGACGACTCACGAGTTCTACTACATTCCAAACGCCCTTAAGAACAAATCCGACGAAGCGCTGGGCATTGCCAAGACGCACGAGATGATCTGGATGTTTGGCGATCGTAGCTCGGCGACGATCACCGCATTAACCGAAGATATCGGCTGTCTCCCTGCTCCCGAATGGATCGCCGAGACCCGAGCCGTCGGTATGCTCCATCCAATTGATCGCAAGCGCTTTCCCGATGTCGAGACGGCACTGTCGCGTCACTTCGACTGGCTCGCGCGCTCAACCGAGTACATGCACGATTACGGGATGTGGAATTATGGGGATCGCCATAGCCGATGGGATCCATTCAAACAACGTGTGCCAGTCAATCGTACGTGGGCCAACCATCATCATGGTAACCCACGCACGAACTGGCTGTTGTATCTCCGCTCGGGGGACCCGAAGTATCTGACGGCCGCGCGCCGCCAGGCGATGCATCTGATGGACGTTGATATCTGTCACTATTCCACGCCCGAATACGAAGCGAAGGGGTATCCCGTCGGAAAAATCCCCGGTGCGTTGTGTGACTACAAGGGTCTGGTGCATTGGCACTCGGGTAATCGCCTGTACGACTACAACAATTTGAGCGACTACCTGTTCTTCGACTACTACCTGACGGGATACCGGCGAGCGGTGGATGTGGCCCGCGAAACAGCGGACTCGGTGGCCCGATTTCCGCATGGCGGCAATAGCGGCCGCGACGGCGAAGGCCCGGTGGCCAGCCTCTCGTTTCTATACGAAGCAACCTGGGACGCGCGGCTGCTGCCGCAGATCGAGACCTATGTGAATGTGCTGCTCAACAGCCAGACCGACGAGGACCATGAACTCGGTCCCGGCGCATTCACCGGCTGGGCTGGCTACGCCCCGTGGCTGCCGCGATACATTCATCTGTCGCGTGATCTGGCAGCGATGAAGAGTCTGGAACGCTGGTGCGACTTCGTTTCTGCCAACGCGTTCTATGGCAGCGGCGGGGCGATGTGGCACGACCTTGCCGAGGGCTATCGTCTGTTCGGAAAGCGGGAGTACCTTGAAAAAGGCGTCGCGGAAATGCAGCTCATGTTAAGCGACCAGTTTCTCGAACAGGGGCATTTCTACGATGGGTTCTTCACGCCCGCGCTCACGTTGGCCGGCGGTTATTTCAGCCAGCGTATGCCCCGATTCCTGGCGGCCCTGGCATCGACTGACGAGAAGATTCGTCCCCGCTTCGGACTGAGTTACTACAAGCCAGGGATTATCCGTATGTGGGTCCATCCAAAGACCCATTATGCGAGCGTTCGATATTACAAGAAGTGGCACGGGCTGCCGGTGGCCGTTGTCCGCGAAAACGAGGATCGCGAGTTCGCCTTTACGCTTAAGGGTGCACTCAGTCCCGGCGTCGCCTGGGTGACTCGCGCGGCCGACGGTGTCGAAGTCTTGCGGACTGCATTGCAGGAAGACACCACAGAGCTGCAAGTTCCGGCCGATCGTCGTACGTCCGAATATATCCTCTGGGTCAGCACTGACCACGGCCGACCGTGGATCGAGTTTCCCGTCAGCAATCTGGCAAAGGAAATATTCCCGTGGGAGTTGCTCGTCTCGCGCCGTATGCAGGCAATGTTCTTTAAGACGCTTCCCGATGCGGACAAGGCCGCGCTGAGCGTCGCGTTCGGCTATGACGCCGGGCAACCGATGGTGTTACGGTCCGACGGCCGCGAAGTGGCTCGGCTGGCGGACGGCAACATGGCCAAAGCGCGTTGGGGCGATGTGGAGTTTCCCATCACAGAAGACCTCCGCGGAGAACTTCTGAGTTTCATCCACGGTCGCAACCATGACGAAGTCCAGTTCCAACCGAAGCAGGGTTTCATCCCCTGGCTGTCGCTGACACCAGAGCGTTACTTCGTACCGGAAGTGCAACTCGACCCACGCGCCAAAGCGACACCATAACAAGACCGCAGAACAACAGAGCAAACAGGAATGAATTCGAACAGCGTTTTGCACGCGGGAGTTGGGCGTGTCGTCATCACGCCTCCGGTCGGCATTCGAATGATGGGATACACCGTCCAGGAATGTGTGTCTGTATCGGTCGAAAGCGAACTGACTGCCACGGCACTCGTGCTGACGGATGGGACGACTCGTGTCGCAATGATTGCCTGCGACATTCTGTTTATCCAGAGCCCGCATGTGGATCGCATACGCCAACGGGTCGGCGAAGCGATCGGCATCCCTGCGGAACATGTCCTGATTAATACCAGTCACACTCACCTGGGACCAATGCTGCCCGGGTGGCTGGCCGACACGCCTGAGCAAAACGAATTGCAGCAACGCTATCTTTCGACACTGGAAGAATCGCTTGTTGAAGTTGCGACGGTCGCCAACAAGCAACAGGAACCCGCACGCATCGGGGTCGGCATCGGACATGCCGAGATCGGCGTCAATCGTCGCGAGCGATTGCCCGACGGCGGAATTGTGATCGGCGATAATCCCGACGGGCCTGTTGATCACGATGCCGGCGTGGTCCGGATCGATGATCTGGCGGGCAGTCCCATCGCCATCGTCATGACGGCGGCGGCTCACACGATTGTCCTGGGACCGCAAACATCTCAATTGTCGCCCGATTACGTGGGCCCGGCTCGCGAAATTGTCGAACGGGCATCCGGTGCGCCGTCGCTGTTCTTTCAGGGAGCGGCCGGCAATGTCAGTCCGCGATGTGGCATTGGCGCGGGTGGGGCAGAGCAATTCGACGATCTGCAACGCATCGGCTCCATGCTCGGCGGTGAAGTAGTCAGGACCTGGGCGGGAATTCGCACTCACAACCAGCGCGGACCGCGTCGCATCGTGCAGTCAGTCGCGGCAATCTCGCTGCGGGATTACGAACCGCTGCCTGAAGCCTGCCTCGAACATTTTCGCGTGGCCAGTCGACGAATCACCCTGCCAATGGCCGCGCCGCCCGATTGCTCTGTGGCTGAGTCGAAACTGGATCAATATCGCCAGCAGCTTGAAGAGGCCCGAGCTGGTGGAGGTGTGGGAGCAGTCCATGTGGCTCAGCGACTGGTCCACTGGGCCGAACTTGTCATGCGAACGATCGACGCGGGCGAGCCGGTGACTCGCGATCTAATCTGCTGGGGAATGCGGATCAATGATCTGGGAATCGTGGCGGTAAACGGCGAACCGTTCGCGGAACTCGCACTGGAAGTGAAACGCCGATCGCCACTCGGAAAGACCATTTTTCTGGGATACAGCAACGGATGCCTTGGTTATCTGCCGACCCCCAAAGCGTTCGAAGAAGGTGGAATGGAAGTCAACGAGTCGTATCAGAATTACATGCTGCCCACTCCGTTCACTCGTGAATGGGGACCGACTGTGGTTGGAAACTGTGTTGAGTTACTGGAAGAACTGGCTGCCACATAAGGAAACAGGAATCGATGACCAACAGAATCTTCTCGGACCGGACGGCACTCGTAACTGGCGGTGCTCGCGGGATCGGACGGTCCATTTGCCAGATGCTCGCTTCGCAAGGTGCACGTGTTGCCGTCAACTACGAACGGAACGAGCCAGCCGCGCAGGAAACGCTCGAACTGATCAAGGGGGCCGGGGCGGATGCGATGATCGTCCATGCGGACGTCTCCGACGAAGAGCAGGTCGCAGGCATGGCAGCGGCAATTCGTGAACGGCTGGGTCCAATCGATCTGCTTGTCAATAACGCGGGCATTGCGACCAGTACACCCCACGATGCACTACCGTTTGCCGATTGGAAGCGAATGTTCGAAGTCAATATGGATGGCCCGTTTCTGACGACGTGGGCGGTCAAGGACGAGATGATCGATCGGAATTATGGGCGCATCGTCAATATCTCGTCGCTGGCCGGCATCAAGATCAAGAGCCGCATGATCAGTTATGCCACGACCAAGGCGGCTTTGATTTCGTTCACACGGCACTGCGCGGAAGCATTCGCGCCGTACAACGTCCGAGTGAACTGTGTCGCTCCCGGACTGACGAACACAGACCTGGCACGCTCCGCGAACCCGGATATGGTTGAGCAGTTGATTGCGATCACACCCATGGGCCGCATCGGTGAACCTGAAGAGATTGCCGACGTGGTGAAGTTTCTACTTTCCGATGATTCGAGCTTTGTCACCGGCCAGACGATTCCGGCCTGTGGTGGACGGTGCTGAGGATCGAATGTCTAAGCAAGCCGACGACCGGCCGATTGAGATTCCGCCCCTGACCGGTCTCTACGCGGAACCGTTCACTCCTGGCAAGCTGCTGCGCATGATGCAGTTCTTCGGACCGGCGGCGGTTGTCGCATCGCTCGGTCTGGGAGTCGGCGAAACGATCATGGTCACCGGACTGGGTGCGTGGTCCGAGTACGATCTGTTCTGGTTGCTGATTCTGAGCGTTGTTGTCAAAGGCGTCTTCGTGACGTATCTGATCGGTCGTTACACGGCCGTCACGGGGCAACGTATCGGGCACCGGCTTGTCATGCTGCCGGGGCCGCGCGGCTGGTTGCTGCTGGTCGTCATCATCGCGGAACTCGGTCTGATCGGAATGGGACTGACCGCCGTCGCCAAACCGTGCGGGAACCTGATCACCACACTCTTTCACGAATCGCTGCCAGGAAACCTGGAGTTCGACACGTGGGTTAATCTGTGGACCAACGTGATCTTTGCCGCTGCGATGGGTGTGAGTTTGCTGAGTTCATTCCACGCACTCGAGCGACAGCAGATCGTGATCTGCGGAGTTCTCGTGCTGGGAACAATTCTGGCCACACTGCTGGTCAGGCCAGACATGGGCAGCATGCTCGTCGGCGCTATCAGTTTTGGTCATCTTCCCGCCGCTCCCGAATGGGGACCGTCAGCAGCCCGCACGGATTACTCGCTGAACATGGTGGTGATCTTCGGATACATCGGCGGAAGTGTGAGCGGGCATCTGGCGTATTCCAGCTGGGTGCGCGAAAGCGGCTGGGGCATCAACTCGCACGCACAGATCGATGAAATCCGCCGCCGAGCGGGTAGCGGACGGTGGATCAACTATCTGCCGGACGATCCCGAACAGGCGGGGCGACTGCGCCGGCTGTTGCTGCCGTTGAAGTGGGACGTCGGCATGGGAGCGTTCGTGCTGCTGATCGTGTCGATGGCGTTCCTTGCCGCTGGTGCCACGATTCTGTTTCCCCGGCAGGAAACGCTCAGTGGAAATTCCTGGGAACTGTTGACGAAGCAGTCCGCCATCTGGCTCGAAATTCACGAGTCGATGGTTCCGGTGTATTACGTGATGATTCTGGCCGCACTGTGGGGCACGCTGGCGAGTGTGCCCGAGGCAATCACACGAGTGACTTACGACTTCCTGTGCGCCATCTGGCCTCGGTTTGAGAAGTTCCCGATCCGGCGTCTGAAGTGCATCATCGTTTCCGGATGCTTTGCGGCTTCGGTCTTCTGGACGTGGTCGGGGATCACGTTCGACCTGATGACGCAGATCGCGGCGTTTCTGACCGTGAGCCTCGGTCTGTTTGTCGTCTTCAGTTGCGTCCTGTATTTCAACATGACTCTGCCGCGACTGTATCGACTGAGCTGGTGGGTTGCGGCAAGCGGTATCCTCTCGGCCATCGTCCTGTTGATGTGCGCTATCGGCGGCGGCGTGGGTCTCGCACGAAAACTGTTGGCCGAGTTCTGATGCTCTGGCCATCTCAATCACTCAGATTGTGTGCCACTGGCTCTGCCAGTGCGAAACCACAATTCAGTCTTCAGGGCACTGGCATAGCCAGTGGCACTCGGCGACTGATGAGAATCTCATCGAGGAATCCTACATGTCAGATCAGGAACTCATTGCGGCGTATGCGGAGCAACGCCCTGTCTCCGCAACCTGGTTCAAGCGTGCGCGTGAAGTGCTTGGTGGTGGAGTGGGACACGATCTGCGTCACTTCGAACCGGTTCCGCTATACATCGAGCGTGGAGCCGGCGGCCGAAAGTGGGACGTGGACGGCAACGAGTACATCGACTTCCTGGGCGGAAACGGTGCACTCCTGCTGGGACACGCCCATCCGGACATTGTTGCAGCCATCAGCGAAACTGTCGGGCGGGGGACACATTTTGGCAACGATCATCCGTTGCATATTGAGTGGGCGGAACTGGTTCACCAGCTGATCCCGTCGGCCGACCGCGTGCGGTTTGTGAACTCGGGAACCGAGGCGACACTGCTGGCGATTCGGATGGTACGTGCCTTCACGGGACACAACCGCATTCTCCGTTTCGAAGGCCACTTCCACGGCTGGCACGACGACGTGGTGCACGGCTTTCATCCCCCCTTCGATGCCGACGGTTCGCTGGGAGTGCCGCCACATGTTCGCGGTCAGATGGTCGCCATCCCGGATGGCGACCTGAATCTGGTTGAGCAAGTGCTTTCACGCGAAGACGACATCGCCGCGGCGATCATCGAACCATCAGGGGCATCCTGGGGACGTGTGCCGATCGACCCTGAATTCCTTCGCGGGCTACGGGAACTCACCAGCCAACACAAAGTCCTCCTCATCTTCGACGAAGTGGTCACCGGATTCCGATTCAGTCCTGGCGGCGCCCAGGAACTTCACGGAGTGATTCCGGATCTCACCTGTCTGGCCAAAATCATCGCCGGTGGAATGCCCGGCGGCGCAGTCGTGGGCAAGGCCGACATCATGTCGCTGTTCGATATCACAGGTGACGCACATCACGACCGTCATCAGCGCGTGATCCATTTCGGGACGTTCAACGCAGCACCGCTTTCCGCAGCGGCAGGCATCGCGATGCTCCGCCGCATCGCAACGGGAGAACCGATCCAGCAGGCCAATGCCACCACGGCAAAACTGCAGACTGAGTGGAATCAGGTGCTCGAACGTCATGGAATCGCCGGGTATGTCTACGGTCCGTGCTCGACCCTGCACGCCTACTTCGAAACGAATGCGGATCGCGTCCGCAACTGCTCGACGCGGGCTGATCTGCACACAACCGACGCGGCCCGCCTGAAGGGCATGCCCACCGAATTGATCGTCGAGTATCAGCGCCAATTGCGACACCGGGGCGTCGACATCATGAGTTCGACAGGCGGCGTCGTTTCAGCCGTTCATACCCAGCAGGACATCGAACAGGCAACGACCGCATTCGAGGAAACGGTCACGGCACTCCAGAACCAGAAGCTGGTTCAGACGATGTAAGTCGGCTTCGACTGTCCGGCGTCGCTCATGATCTTTCTACTAAATCTCACGACAACGAGTCGTCCGATTGACCGCCAGTGAATGGAGCTCTTCCGTGAAAACCATTCTTTTGATTCTCGTCGCCGGTATGTACGGTGGGCTCCGGGCGGCTGAAGCCGCCGATGCCCGGGCAACATCACCCAACATCGTTTTCATTCTGATCGACGATCTGCGTTACGACACGTTTGGCTTCATGGGCCATTCGTTTGTCGAGACGCCTCATATCGATGCGCTGGCGAAGGGCGGTCTGCAATTCACCAATGCATTTGTGACAGCCTCGCTGTGTTCACCGTCTCGGGCATCGTTTCTGACCGGGCGGTACATGCACAATCACAAGGTCGTCGACAATGCAGATCAGATGCCCGAGGGAACGCTGACATTCCCTCAATTGCTGCAGAAGGCCGACTAAGAAACTGCGTTTATTGGCAAGTGGCACATGGGCGGTTCCAGTGCGGCGCCGCGGGCCGGATTCGATCACTGGGTGAGTTTCCCCGGTCAAAGCACGTACGCGCCGGGAAAGCACACGCTCAATATCAACGGGAAACTCGTTCCACGTCGCAAATACATGACGGATGAACTGACCGACTATGCTGTTGAGTGGCTGGATGACCGAAAACGCGACGAACCGTTTCTGCTGTATCTGTCTCACAAAGGCGTGCATGGGCTCTACGATCCGGCTGAACGTCACCGTGATCGCTACAAGGACGCCACAGTCGTCCCGCCTGCAACGCTGGCCAATTCGCCTGAGAACTATGCCGGCAAGCCGATGTGGGTGAAAGATCAACGCTACAGCTGGCACGGCGTCGAATTCCCCTATTACGGTCGTTCGATGCAGACGCTTGCCGAGATGTACCGGCATTACTGCGAGATGATTCTCTCGGTCGATGACAGCGTCGGCCTCGTCATGCAGACACTGATACGACGCGGCGTCGACCGCAACACGCTCGTGCTGTTTACCAGTGACGGCGGCCATTTCTGGGGTGAACACGGCCTCATCGATAAACGCTGTGCCTACGAAGAGTCCATTCGGGTTCCACTTCTCGCGTATGGACCGTCACTGATTACGTCCGGAGCCAAGTGTGACGCCATTGTGGCAAACATCGACGTCGCGCCCCCACGTTGCTTGAACTGGCAGGACTGAGCGTGCCCGACTGGATCGACGGGCACAGTTTCTCAGGCCTGCTCAAGGACCCGTCAGCAACCGAGTCATGGAGGGATTCATTGTTGTATGAGTATTACTGGGAGCCGCAGTTCCCGCAGACGCCTACGATGTTCTGCCTGCGGGGCAATCGTTTCAAACTGATCCAGTATCACGGTATCTGGGACACAGACGAACTCTACGACGTTGCCAACGATCCGAGGGAGACGCGCAACCTGATTCGCGAGCCAGAACATCAAGAGCGAGTGACCCGAATGAGGAGCCAACTGCACCAGCGGCTCAAAGAGACCAATGGTCTGGCGATCCCACTGGGTTTCAAACGAAACCACGGATCGAATCTCCGCAGAGCGGACGGATCAAAGCGAGCGGAGTTTTCTTCAGACTTCATCCAGGATACACGTGGCAGCAAACGCTGACGCGAAAACTGTCGACGACGACACGCAACTGAAGGGCATGCCGAGACGGCGTCGCTCCGATCTCACAGTCACTCGAACAGACGAACCGGAACAGCCTCTGGAATCGGGGAAGAAAAACCATGCGGACAATCATTGCAACAATCGCCGTGGTTTGTCTCGCCGCAACATCCGTGATTGCTGCTGATTGGACGACCTGGCGAGCCGATTCGTCACGGAGTGGCTACACGACTGATAGTCTCCCGGCGAAGTTGGCGCTCCGCTGGTCGTGGCATCCGATGCACGCACCGACGCCAGCGTGGCCGCGCGATGATCGCATGAGTTTTGATCGGGCGCATCATGTGGTCGTCTCCCATGGGTTAGTCGTTTTCGCAAGTTCAGTGGACGGAATGGTGACCGCTCTGGACGCAGCGACGGGAGCACTCAAATGGTCGTTCTCTACGGAAGGGCCCGTGCGGTTTGCGCCGACCGTCTGGAAGGACCGGCTGTTTGTCGTTAGTGATGACGGGGTTCTGTACTGCCTGAAGGTGCTCGACGGGGAGTTGATCGATCGCTGGCGTGGCGGGCCACGTGATGACCGCGTTCTCGGCAACACGCAGATGATCTCGAAGTGGCCCGCGGGGGGCGGACCCGTGATTCACGACGGGTTGCGCTACTGGGCAGCCGGCATCTGGCAGTCGGAAGGCGTGTTCATTCACGCCATAGACCCAGACAGCGGGGAGATCGTGTGGACGAACGATCGTTCCGGCGGAATCGAAATGCCCCAGCCTCATGGTGGCGCGAACGCGAAAAGCGGCGTGACGGCACAGGGGTATCTGTTGGCAAACAAAGACCGCTTGTTTGTGCCGACCGGTCGCGCAGTGCCCGCAGCTTTTCAACGTAGTAGCGGAAAATTCGAGTACTACCGACTGCAGGAAAACACACGTCGGGGCGGGACGACCGCCGTGCTGGCTGGTGACCTGATTTACAACGGCGGCTACGCGTATCGAACGAACGATGGATCCTTGCTGAATGATCGAATTGCAGGAGCTGTCGCGGCGTCTCCCGAGGGCATCGTCCATGGATCCGGCAGTCAACTCGTCGCGCTTTCCGTTGTGATGAAGGAAACGAAGGACCGCAAAGGTAATCCGATCACCGTTCCCACACATCAGTCTCGCTGGTCGGTAAAGGGCGTTCCGGCTGGTACATCATTGATCGTCGCTGCGGACACGATCGTGACGAGCGGTGGCAACGGCGTTGCGACTGTCAGTGCGCAAGACGGGAAATCGATCTGGTCAGACGAAGTTGATGACACTGCGTATGGCCTGGCGGTGTCGAACGGCCGGCTGTTTGTGAGCACGGCCAGTGGAGCGATTCACTGTTACTCAGATGCTGCACTACCCGGCAATCTGCAGGCCGAACTTCGGCCTCAAGCGGCCGAAGCACCGTTCGGCGCCAACGATGAAATGGCGCGAGCAGCCGCGGAGATCATTAACCGTACGGAGATCACCGAAGGCTACTGCGTGGACCTGGGTTGTGGTGACGGTCGTCTGGCTTACGAACTTGTGAAACAGTCCAACCTGTTCGTGGTAGCGATCGATGCCGATCCCACAAGAGTTGCCAGCGCGCGTCAGAAACTTGCCGCCGCCGGACTGTACGGCACGCGCGTGAGCGTTCACCTGGGCGACCCGCCCGACACACATTTCCCGAAGTACTTCGCCAATCTTGTGGTCTCCAGAAACTCGTTGGGCGATGGCGCTCAGGTTGTGAACACTGACGAGGCGCTTCGGCTACAGCGACCATTCGGTGGAGTCGCGTGTGTGGGACGCCCCGGTTCGATGACCGTCAATACTCGCGGAGCACTGGATGGAGCGGGCGAATGGACGCATCTGTATTCCAATCCCGCGAACACACTATGTACGACGGACTCGATCAAAGGCCCGCTGACAGCCGTGTGGTTTCGCGACATCAACCTCGATTTTCCGCAGCGTCACGGACGCGGACCATCGCCCCTGTTTCACGAAGGCCGGCTCTTCGCGGAAGGTCTCAACGAGTTGATCGCGGTCGATGCCTACAACGGTCACCCACTATGGCGGTTCGAACAGAAGGGGATTCTCGACGCCTACAACGCCGACCATCTGGCCGGTACGGCCGTGACCGGCAGCAACATCTGCATCGCGGGCGACAGCATCTTCCTGCGGAACGGCGCGAGATGTTTCCGCATCGATACGGCCACTGGCAAAGTCAAAGCGACGTTTCCAACTCTCGCACATCCCGATGGCAAACCTGCCACATGGGCCTATATCGCGTGTGAGGACGGTGTTCTGTTCGGATCGACTGCCAACGAAACGCACGTCGTCCGGCATGCTTACATCCGAGCCGATGCTCATATGAAGCGGCAGTTTTCCGAGTCGACATCGCTGTTCGCATACGACGTGCAGACCGAAAAACTGTTGTGGCGATTCAATGCCGAGAAGTCCATTCGGCACAACGCCATCGCAACTGGCGCTGGTCGTGTGCATCTGATTGATCGTGCATTGGCGGTAGACGACCTGTTATCGAGGGCTCCCGCGCGACGCGGACAGCCGCCAAAGACTCCCGCGGTGGGTCATCCCACCGGTGAACTGATCACCCTCGATGCAAAGAGTGGTGACCGTGTGTGGGAATCACAGAAGGACATCTTCGGGACGGCGCTCGCCTTCAGTGAACGGCACGACGTGCTGCTGATGTTCTACCAGCCGACATCGTTCCGCCTGCCGTCCGAAGTCGGTGGCCGGATCGCCGCGTTCCATGCGGGGGGCGGATATCGCATGTGGGAGAAGAAGATCAACTACCGCACACGACCTCTGATCAACGGCAAGACAATCGTCGCGCATCCGTCGGCACTTGACCTGATGACGGGTGAAACGAAAGCGATGAGCGTCCCGAAGTCGTACGGCTGCGGACAACTGTCCGGCTCAAAGAATCTGTTGATGTTCCGTTCGGGAACACTGGGTTATTTCGATTACACGCGCAAAGCCGGTACGGAGAACTACGGCGGCATTCGTACCGGCTGCTGGATCAACGCTCTGCCCGTCGGCGGACTGGTCCTCGTCCCGGACGCCTCAGCTGGCTGCAGTTGCAGCTACCAGAACCGGTCATGGGTCGCACTGGAAGGGAGTGGCAGCGAAACGTCTGAATGATACATCGCTACGGTCGTGCGCTGTAATGAGCGGCGGACTACCAAATCTGAATGTCTCGCGCCTCACTCGGCAATGTCGTACTTGTCTGCCAGATAGCGTTCGATTGCCACACGCTCCTGGTCTGGTAGCGCTCGGCTGTAGACGAGGACCTCGGCAATGTCTCCCTTCCATAGGGATCGCTCGCGGTAGGCGCAACCGAGGAACGATCGAATGGCACTCGTTCGGTGATACGGGAACGCCGTGCCGTCGTCGTCTCTTCGGCTGTTTACAAACAGAGCCGTGCCGCCGGCGCGATCGTTCGCGTGCAGCATGGCGCAAATGGCTCCGCGACCGGCCGGCAATGACTCACCTTTCGTCGAGTGAATCTGTGGCCACGCGAGTTGACCACCGGGAATCGGATGACTCGATCCGTAACCGAGTCGCCCGTCCGGACTCGCAGTCACGTGCAGGTTCGCGTGAGCCTGACTGATGATTGTGCCGCCTGATTCCGGACGCACGACCGCGATGATTGTCGACTTGTGAAATGTGAACAGCAGGCCCAGACATTCATCAACGACGAGATGATCGTCCACGCCATCGAAACGTACGGCGGGAGCATTACCTGTTCCCTTTGCGACGTAGACCGGCTGCCGCTTCGGATCGGACTTTTCGGTGTTCATACCGTTGCCCGATGAATCTCCCCAGCCCGCAATCGGCGAACCATCGTCAACTTCCATCAGGCTGTCTGCTTTCAGCCACATGACCAGGCCGACAGGTGACGGCACCGGGTCCGTCTTCGGAAGAACTGTGACCAGGACCTGTGAATAGCCTTCTGCTCCATCGTCATCTTTGACGCCAAGGACGACCGAGTGTCGGCCCACGGGAAAATCGAATGTCGGTTCGAGTCCGGTGGCAATCTGCTTCCCATGCAGGAGCCAACGGTGGCTAACCGACGCACTGTCATTGTCAACGCTGCCTTTCCCACTCAGGGTGACGCCATGTGTCCCATTTCCGTCGGTGTCTCGGACAGTCAGATCGTGACCAGCATCGGCCAGAGGCGGTTGATTGGCCGACAGAATCGCGGAGCCGATCGTATCTCGACTCGATGGAAATCCGGGGCCACCGCCGGCGACGTAACCATTGCTGGCCCCCTTACTGTCCCCGATCCAGAACAAGTACAACCGGCCCTTTGTGACATGGAATCTCAACCGAACCGGCTGATCAGCAAGTGCCGAAAGGTCGCCACCACCGCGCCACGTCACGGCCTGGAGCGTTTTGTTTGAACGGACCGGAAGGCAGTTTGCCTTAGTAAATGGGGCGACGACCTGTCCGCTGACATCAAGAACTTCCACACGCAGTTCACCTTGACGCGCATCAGTGTTCACAAACAACCGCGATCCACTGAACTGTACCTTGCGGGTCGTCAGGGTTTTCGTTTCGTCGTCATCGCCTTCCGCATCCATCGAGGCAAACCCGTCGCGGCGCAGGATTGCCAGCCCAGTTGAACAGCCGGCGTATGCGGCATTCAGCAGGGCCGTATTCTGTTCCTTGAATTTCGGAGCACCTCGACGCCCCGACACGTAAAAGTAGAGGTGATCGCCCACGACAAGAAAGCTGTTTCCCGCCGATTGCACATTGCCCCAGTTCCAGTCACCCCGTCGTTCAGAGATTCCGGCGAATGTCTCGTGAGTCGGCCGGTGCCAGTGGAATCCGTCACGCGAGTATCCCAGGCACACCTCGGCGCATTTGGGTCGTCCAGGGAAGGCATCGCGACCTTCGGAATCGTTCTCGTGGAAGTCGCCGCGCAGGATGTTGAACATGCCCAGCGTCAGACTCTCATACGCCACGCAGTCCAGATGATAGAGTTGCGGCGCCACGCCGACTTCGTGACGCACGTGATCGAGTCCCCGGTCGGCCGTGACCCATGACTTTGCTTGGGCGTCAAATCGACCTGGCTCCGACGCCGGCCACTGCACGGTCGCAGCGTCGTTGATATCCGGCGTTTCCCAGTACTTCTTTGATCGACCCAGCCGGGCCGGCGACCGATCCCCCGTCCGCAGGCCGAAGACCCAGCGTTTACGGAAGGGGTTGTAGAAAACTGTTGTGCGATCCCCGTGCGGGCCACTTAACCAGTGCGGATCGCTCCAGTGAACGCCGTCTGCCGAAGTGCGGTATTCCGTCTTCCATCCTTTGCCGATGTTGGTCAGGAAATGCTTGAAACGTCTGGCCGGGCCGGACTATCAGTTCTCCAAGTCGCTGATGCCGCTCGAAAAACATCGAGCGGACATCACTCCGATCAGCGGGCTGTACCATCCGCACGGGCTCGGACACCACCACAACTGCAGCACGATCTGGCTGACCGGCGGAAAGATCGGACAGTCCGAACGAAACACGATTTCGGTCGATCAGTTGATGGCGCAGGTGACCGCACCGCAGACTCGCTTCACATCGCTGGAGCTGAGCAATCAGGGGCACTCGCTGTCATGGAACGCGGACGGAATCCAGTTGCCTTCGCAGAGGAATCCGGGAGTCGTGTTCCGAGAACTGTTTGAAGAACCTAAGGGCGGAACGGCAAAGCAACGCCGTGGCCTGCAGCGTCGTGGCAGCATCATTGATGCGATTCTCGATGAAGCGCGAACGCTGGGGGACCAGCTTGGGAAGGACGACAGAGGGCGTCTGCAACAGTATCTGACGTCCGTGCGCGAAGTCGAAATTCGCACGCAGCGAGCCGATAAGTGGTTAGATATTCCTCGACCGAAGGTCGACTCCGGCGTCGCGTCAAAACTGAATCGCAACATCTCGCTGGAGCAACTCGGTGAGTACCTGCGCACAATGTACGACATCATCGTGCTTGCATTTCAGACGGATCTCACCCGCGTCGCGACGTTCAGCACGGGTAACGAAGGCACGGGGCCGGCCGTCCCGAAGATCGGTATCATGCAGGATCGCCACTCGCTGTCACATCACAATGCCAATCCCAAACTGCTGCAAAACCTGACGGCCAGCGACACGTTCAACATTCAGCAGTTCAGCTACTTCCTGGACCGGCTCAAAGCGGTGCAGGATTCCGATGGTCCGTTACTGGATTCGACGATGGCTCTGTACGGCAGCGGCATGGCATTTGGACACAGCCACGGCAACGCCAACCTGCCGATCATTCTTGCTGGTGGTCGAGGACTCGGCCTGAAGCATGGCCGGCACATTGACTACAACGGTGCCGGCAAACCCGACGGCTACACCTACGACCTGGACCATCCCGGTAACCACTACGCGATCTGCTTCCGTCCGGTCAATTCGAAGTCGCACCTCAGCAACGTATTGCTGACAATGGCTCAGAAGATGGACGTCGAAACCGACAGATTCGCCGACAGCAACGGCACAGTGTCTGACATGCTTTAGCAGTCTGTTGAAAAAGTGTGCCACTGGCTCCGCCAGTGCAAACGCGTTACGACCCCGGTTGAAAGAAGGCACTGGCACAGCCAGTGGCACACAATCAGCGAAACTGGCCGAGTATTTCAACGGACTGCTAACGACACGCGATCCTACTCAACTCCCCACTGACACTGGTTGTGGAATTACAGGCGGATGGGGGAACACTGCAGGAGGGAATGCCAATGATTCAACAGTCTATGATGTGTATCGGAGAAGTATTTCCTCCATGTTTACTGCTGCTTGCCCTGAGTGCATTCGCGCAGCCCGCAGACGCCGATGACTATGTTCCACAACCAGGGATGTTCCCGGCCCAGGAAGGCACGTACATCGCCGGCGAACTTGTCTATATCGATCCCGTCAATCGACGCGGCGGGATACGGCTTGATGGCAACGCTCCCGGGGGTCGTTACCACGCAGGTCCGCTGCATTACTTCGCTTTACTTCCGTACGCCGTCGTCTGGCACAACGGGTCACTCGCCGAGATTCGAGACATTCCGATCGGCACTCACGTGCATGGATATTTCTTTGTGCCGCCCGAGAGTGAAGAGGACACCATCCCCTCGTTGCCGGAAGATCAGAAGCGATTCACGATCAAACACAACCACGCGATCAGCCTGGAAGACGACTTCAGCTATTACCAGCGACGCGGTCAGGCGTGGAAAGTGGTCTCCCTTGATGTCGAAAAGGAAAAGATCAACGTCGATCCGATTGTCGATTCGCGGAATCAAGCTGGTGCGCAGCGACCAACTCCTGGTTCCGGTGGCTCGGGCAAGCTGGTCAAAGACGGAATCAATACACCCTTTACGTTCGACATCGATGACAGGACGCACATCTGGAAAGACCGACGGTTGAGCGATGTGTCCGACATCGTGCCTGGCACAACGGTGCAGTTGAACCTCGCGTGGGCACAGGGATGGGGGCAAGGGGAATTCCGGGTCGGTGACATCTGGCTCGATCCAGAAAGCCGCGATCACGCCACCGAATTCCAGCGCCGGCGGCATGTCCGATATGAGCGGCAGCGCTGGTCGCCAGGCTGGATCGATCATGTCGAGGCCTTCGACTTCGGCGGCGGAATTGTCACCCTGACTTTGTTTGAGGTTGATCAGCAGATTATTGACGACTTTCAGAAGGAAAAGGACGACCGCATCGCCGTAGCGGTCGCTGAGAAAACTCTGCGGACGTGGTTTCACCGTGCCGACCGGAAATTCTGCAAGCTGGTCGAGTGGAAAGAAGTGGAGAATCCGCCACTCGGCAGCAGCGGAATTCAATTGAAGTTGAATTTTGTCGAGCTACTGGCCGGCTACGTGCCTGGTGCGTGTGTCCGTGTCAAATGCGACAGTTGGAAATTCGTGACGATGCCTCCGGAAGAACGACTTACGTCACGAGCGGAACAGGAACGCGGCGCGAAAATGGTCCTCTCCTGGTGACCGCATCCCTTCACTGGAACTCACCGTCACTCAACTCAAACTCTGGAGACAGGCATGCTCCGTATCATTTCCGCATACTTCGCGGTTCTTACCCTGGCAGTCAGCATTGCACATGCCGACGGTAGTAATTCGCTGATTGCGCCCGGCGCGAAAGTGAAGAAACTCGCGGGCAATATGAAGTTCACCGAAGGCCCAGTCTGGCTCCCTGGCGAAAAGAAGCTGGTGTTTTCGGATATTCCCAACAGCAAACTCATGCAATGGAGTGAACAGGACGGCCTGTCCATCTATCGCAAGAGCGAGAACGCTAATGGAAATATTCTCGACCTGCAGGGTCGAATCATTTCGTGCCAGCATGGCGCCCGAAACCTGATTCGGATTGAAACCGACGGCAGCACAACTGTTCTGGCAGACAAGTTTGAAGGTAAGCGATTTAACTCGCCGAACGATGTCGCCGTGCGGTCGGACGGAACCCTGTGGTTTACCGATCCGCCGTGGGGACTGACCGGACCGCACGAGATTCCAGGTCACTGGGTCTACAGGCTCAACCCGACAACAGGAAAAGTCAACGTCGTTCACAAGTACCTTGCGATGCCGAACGGGATTGTCTTTTCGCCCGACGAAAAGCGGATTTACATCGCGGACACTGGCGGCCACAAGCGACACCCCGACCCCCAGTTCCACAAACTGCCCGCCAGCATTCAATGCCACGAGGTCAGCGAAGAAGGAACACTCGGTAAAAAACTGTTCCACATAAATGCCGGCAGCGACGGCATGGCCGTGGATGTCAAAGGGAATCTCTACACGACGCACGGCGGCAAGGTTCATGTCTATGATGCGGACGGCAAAGAGCTGGAGCAGATCGACGTGCCCGAAGGTCCGGCCAACGTCTGCTTTGGCGGCGACAACTTCAAAACCCTGTTCATCACCGCCCGCACATCACTCTACAGCGTGCGCGTGATCAACGCTGGAGCCAAACCACCCGGCAACTTTGCCAATTAGCCGGCCAGCATCTTCATCTATGAGCATACCAACTCGAATGCACAATTGATCGTCACAATGAGCAAGTCCTCACTGACACTGATCACTCTCCTCGCAATCACGCTGCCTGATCTCGTTTCGGCTGATGAACCGGCTGGATTTGTGGCGATCGCGCAGCCGTTTTTCGCGAAGTACTGCCTGCGCTGCCACGATGCGCAGAAGCAGGAGGGCAAGTTTCGTCTCGATTCGTTGCCCCGCGACTTCACGGATATGGGCGTCGCGCAGCGTTGGGGTGAGGTTCTGTTCCGAGTGAACTCGGGCGAGATGCCGCCGAAAGATGAACCCCAGCCGGATCCCAAACAGCTGGGCGAACTGGCCGAGTGGATCTCTACGCGGATCAACGAAGGGCGAGCAGCGCGCATGGCGAAGCGTGGTCCGGTCGCACATTACCGACTCAGTCGAGACGAGTACGCCAATGTTGTATATGACCTGCTGGGTGTTCACTTCGACGCGCGTATGTCCGGTGCGCTGAACGAGGATCCCCGCTGGCACGGCTTTGATCGAATTGGGGCGATGCTGTCACTCTCACCCTCGCACGTTGGTCGTTATTTCAAAGCTGCAGAGACGGTACTGAATCAGGCATTCCCGGCGCAGAAGCCCAAATCGACGAAGTACCGACAGGCGGCGGACGCGCCCGGTCGCTGGCTGGTCTATCCGGGACTCCGTCAGGGTAACATCAACGTCCGTACTCCTGGGCTGTACCGTATCCGAGTGCAATTGAGTGCCGTGCCGTCATTCAAGGGACGCCTGGCGCGACTTTCCGTCTGGAGCAACAGCCTGAAAAGAGCCATTGTGGGGCAGGACGTCGACGCGCCGAAAGATGAGCCAGTCGTTATCGGGATTGAAGCGTTTCTACCTCGGGGTGGGTTTCAACTCATCAACGAAGCGCCCGGCAAACTGGACGACGGACCGACACCAAGTGCCACAATCAAAACTGTGACTCGACTGAAGGACTACCGTCCAAATCCGACCGGCTACAAACTGTTCACACATGATGGCAAGTCGATCTTTCCACTATTGATCATGGACTGGCTGGAAGTTGAAGGCCCGATTCTGACTGACGCCGACCGGCAGAAACGACAAGGCCTCTATCCCGTCGGTGAGAAGGACGTGACTCAGGTCCGCGCCAGCCTCAAGCATTTTATAGCGCGTGTGGCGCCGGCCGGCATCCGACTCGGAGGTCGATCGCTATATCACACTCGTCGAATCAGAACTGGCCGCAGGCGAGCTATTCCGGGCGGCATACCTCGCCGCGATGACCGGAGTGCTGACTTCGAAGAATTTCTACTACCTCGTCGAAGGCACGCCGAATGAACGGCAAGACACGATTAACGACTGGGAACTTGCGTCGCGGTTGTCGTTCTTCCTGTAGAGTTCCATGCCGGATGAACAACTGTTGGAGGCAGCTCGTCAGGGTGAGCTGCACAAGGTCGATGTGTTGAAGGCTCAATTGCAACGAATGCTGACGGACAAAAGGATCGACCGATTCACGGACTCGTTTCCGCAGCAATGGCTGCAACTTCATCGAGTCGGTCAGTTTTCTCCCGACACAGAACTCTACCCAGACTATGACAAGTGGCTGGAGCGGAGCATGGTGCTTGAGACGACCGGGTTCTTTCGCGAAATGTTTTCCGAGAACCGGTCGATACGCGAGTTCCTCTCCTCGGACTGGACCGTGATGAACTCGCGACTGGCAATGCACTACGGGATCAAGTTTGCATCGCGCCCCGGCTTTCACCGAGTGCACTGGCCCCGACCGATCATCGCGAGGGACTGCTTACTCAGGCATCCGTCCTGTCGCTGACGTCAGACGGTACACGACATCGGCCCGTGCATCGTGGCGTATGGGTTTCCGAGGCGATCTTTGGTCGAACGCCTCCACCTCCACCACCCAATGTCGAGCCACTCGAACCGACGCCGAGCGATAAACCCAAGTCCACGATTCGCGACCAGCTTGAAGCACACGCGACTCACGCCACGTGCGCATCGTGTCATCGGAAGATTGACCCGCTTGGATTCGCTTTTGATAACTACGACGCAATTGGTCGCTGGCGAATCGCCGAGCAGGTCCCCGGCGGACAGGGGGAAGATCCACCTGTCAACGCCAGCGGTTCTCTTCCCGACGGTCAACCCTACCGTGGCCCCGAGGAATTCAAGCAGCTTCTGGCCGGCAATCTCGATCGCTTTGCTGAAGCCTTCGTCGAGCAGCTTGCAACATTTGCTCTGCGCCGGGTGATGACTGTTGACGATGCGGCACAAATCAAGGCCATCACTGCCGCAGGCAAATCAAATAACTATCGGCTTCGCGACGTGATCGAGAAACTCGTACTATCCGACCTCTTCAGTAAACGTTGACTCGATGATCGAGGTACCTCCGGCCGGCGTCGCATCTCACATTCGCCGGTTGCTGGACTTTCGTCAGACGACGCACGACAACAATCTTCCACACTGCGATTCAACCATAGCTTCGCCTTCCGTACCCAGCTCCCATTGGAGTCCTGCCCAATGACGCGACCTGCTTATTCGATCGTTCTGTTGAGCCTGCTTGTTCTTCCTGCCGCGGAGGCAATGGCTCAGGTTCCGTCTGAACCGGGTGACTGGCCGCAATGGCGAGGGCCAAATCGGGATGGCATCAGCTCGGACACCGGACTGCTGAAGGAGTGGCCGGAAGACGGCCCGAAGCTGGCCTGGAAGGTCGATTCCGTCGGGGTCGGTTACTCGTCGATCGTTGTGAAGGACGGGCGAGTCTTCACTCAGGGCGACCTGGACGGGGTCGAGCACATCATTGCGCTTGATGTGAAAGACGGCAAACTGCTGTGGGCGGTCCAGCCGGCTCCGGTGGTCTCTCTGCTGAAGGAAAAACTCGCGGCGGAGATGAAGCGACTCGACTCCGACGGCGACGGCACGGTGTCGGAGATCGAAGCGCTCACCCGATTTGGTTGGAGATGGAATAACTACAACAATGTC
Organism: uncultured Planctomycetaceae bacterium; assembly: GCA_964431285.1. Classification (GTDB taxonomy): domain Bacteria; phylum Planctomycetota; class Planctomycetia; order Planctomycetales; family Planctomycetaceae; genus CAUZFZ01. The sequence goes on along the minus strand of CAYSJO010000210.1, from coordinate 5,308 downwards.
GCGGCGGATGATGCTCCTTCCAGCGAAGACCTGGCCACCATCGTCGCGAGCCGTTCGGCGACTCTGCTGAAGGAGATCGACAAGGACGGTGATGGAAGCCTGTCTTACGAAGAAGGCGGGCGACTGTTACGGAATGACTGGCAGCGACTTGACCGCGCCGACAAAGAGGCCGATGCCGAAGCGCTCGCCGCGCAGCGAACGGCGGCCTATCTGAAATCGCTCGACAAGGACGAAGACGGTAGCCTAGATCGGCAGGAGTCACGCGGCAGTTGGGTCGACCGACAGTTCGGGCGATTTGATGTGCGCGATCCGGACACGAACCGCGGAGACAACATTCTTACCGCAGACGAACTCAAAGCCGGTCTGGCAAAGCACGAAGCGGGCAAGGACGGAGCGATCTCTGGCGAGGAACTGCGACTCTACTATGTAGCGACAAAGGTAAGCGGCGATGGCGTGTTAACCGCGCAGGAACTTCTCAAAGCGATCGGCGGCTACCGCAATGGCATGGGCGACGGACCACGCGGAACACCAACGGTCGACGGCAACCGGATTTACGCGGAGGGTGGCAACGGTGACCTGGTCTGTCTCGACACGGAAACTGGAGAAACGCTCTGGCACGTCAACCTGAGTTCCGCCTTCGGAGGCGGCAGGCCCGGCTGGGGTTACTCGGAATCCCCGCTGATCGCTGGCGATCTAGTCGTCGTCACACCCGGCGGGAAAGGTGGCACGCTGCTGGCGCTCAATAAAGAGAATGGTGAATTGGCCTGGCGGACTTCCGAGTCCAATGAGGGGGCTCACTATTCCTCGCCGACACTGGCGAACATCAACGGCGTGCAGCAGGTCGTCCAGTTTGCACGCCAAAGCGTCTTCGGCGTGGCACTGGCTGACGGCACACCCCTGTGGAGATACACGGCTCCGGCCAACGGCACTGCCAACTGCTGCTCGCCCATCATCGACGGCAATCTGGTTTACGCGTCCAGCGGCTACGGCGTCGGTGGCGGACTGGCAAGAGTGACGCTCAACGGCAGCATACAAGCGGCCGAAGAGGTCTACTTTGGTAAGAAGCTCGCTTGCCACCATGGTGGAATCGTCAAGGTAGGTGACTACATGTACTCGTGCAGCAGCGGCACAGTGATCTGCATGGAATTCGCCACAGGCGACATCAAGTGGCAGGCTCGAGGCGCCGGCAAAGGGTCGCTGTGCTACGCCGACGGAATGCTTTACATGCTGGGCGAAGGGCACAACGTGGCCCTGGCCGAAGCAACTCCCGACGAGTACAACGAAACCGGCCGGTTCAGGCTCGAAAACCACGGGCGACCTGCGTGGGCACACCCCATCGTCACTGGCGGAGACCTCTACATCCGCGACCAGGAATCGCTCAGCGTTTACGACGTGTCGGCAGAGTAATCCGGTTTCGTAGATGGATAATAGTCCGACCCTCCTGCAAGAGGACGGGGCAGGCGATTGCCGCGCGCGGGAGATCTCCGGTTCCGGGACCTGTAGCGTAACAACGAAATCCTGCTCTATTGCCCAGGAGAAGTTCATGCTGCCCGTGTTCGACCAATCGACATCCGGCAGTCGCGGGCAGAGTCGCCGCAGAAATCGCTACCTCCTGTGTGGAAGAGATCGAGAGAAGTTTAGCTAGAAGGCAGCGGCAAGGAATGGTCATCAATCGCAATCGACGAAAAAGCGAGTCTCTTCCGCACAGAGCCACTTACCTCCAGACGGCACTCATGTCGGCTGCCGTACCTGTGCGTAGCTGCCGTCATGGCTTTCGCTGCTCATGGTGAATCCCATCCGCGGCGTATCGCCGCAGCAGTTGCTACCTCCAGTACGAAAGAGAACTCGCGCTGAAATCGTATGCCAGGGATTCCCGACAGGTAAGTTCCATTCGTTGATCCAGAGCGTTTTCGGAGTTGGTCTTCAGTAGATCCACCCGACTCGAAACCCCTCTCCCTGACCCGCTCACACGTGCGACTTCTTATTCCGATTCCGAGTCCTCGCCAAAGACGCTGCGGCTTGCATTGGTTCCCCACGTCCGCTCGTTGTGCTCTGAACTGGCGCCCGGTGCTATTGTCAACCAGCGCCACTCACCGTCATGGACCATACGTGCAATCATCGCCATTTGACCGACGTGGTATGTCAGATGTGTCATCGAACGAGTTAGTGCCTGGTGGATGGAGTGGGGTTCACCTCTGATCAATGCCTGCTGGTTGATGTTCGAATCATCGACCAGTTGGATGGCAGCAGTCAGCGCTTCCCAACCGGCGTCGAAATGTGGCATGAGCGATTCCCGGTCGCCATCCCACTGCTGAAACTCGGTTTCACGATTACGGTCCGGTTTCTCGCCGTCAGTCGTCAGGAAGTCAGTCCATCGGCTACGAAGGTTTCCGCCGAGGTGTCGTAAGATGATTGCCACGGAGTTGATGTCTGCCGCAGGGCGAGAATGCAATTCGGCATCGGAGAGCTGCGCGACGATCGCGTCAATCATCCGACGGTAGGAGACGACTGTCTCTGAGACCGCCTCGATCCATTCGGTGTTGAAGGTCGTCGTCATAATTGAGTCAATTAGCGAGATAAGTCACCGGGTCGCAGCAGTTGACCGGCTTGAAGATTGGACGCGGACCGCGACTTGTGTGCGTTTGCCTGTCATACGTCTTGTCGGCGACACGTTCACATTGATTGAACGGATGCCACACACTGTATGTTGATGCATGAAGCGGATCCAGGTCACTGATTCAGGCTCCGCTGTCTGAATCAGAGGAACGGTACTGGCCGTGTATGGGGAGGCGGGACAAGGCATGAACTGGAAGTCGACGTTCAAACGACGGCGCGTGTTTCTTGCGTGCGCAACCATGTTGGCCATTGGATCATTGCTGAGCATTCTCTACCGACAGGTCGAGCAGCGGCGGATGTTGATGCGCGCGATCGAGGAATCGGGCGGTGGTTATCTGACCACACCCGACGGGCCGAGCTGGTTTCCGGCCAACCAGATCCCAATGCGGCTGGGCACCGACGACGACCTGGAATACCTGTTTCTTGCCAGCACGGAAGTCGATGACGCGTGGCTGGCCAAGCTGAAAGGGCGCGGCAGCATCAAGCAGATACTCCTGCAGGACACCGACGTCACTGATGCAGGGCTCAAACACCTTGCGGGCCTGATGAGACTGGAGAGACTCCGGCTCGACAACACGGTCATCACGGACGCCGGTCTGGAACATCTGCAGAATCTGAAGCGACTGCGGCGATTGTACCTGAAAGGAACAGGCGTCACTGATGCCGGCGTCGCACGATTGCAGTTGGTCTTGCCGAATTGCCAGGTCATGCGCTGACGAACGGCAGGAATTCACTTCGGCCCGTTCAATGATCTTCTTAAACGTTGTTGGAAGATTGTCGCTGCGGCAGCAAAGCGTGAGGGAAGACTGCGGGAGCTCAATGACTCGCAGGAGGCGCTCGACACTCACAGACTCCAACAGGGCCAACGAGGGCTGTCTCGCCTTATTCGGATTTGCTTTTGACACCGACCTTGATCTTGCGCGGCAGTGCCTCGGTTCTGCGGTCGATCCGAATGGTGAGCACACCATTATCCAGGTGGGCTGACACGGTTGAAGCATCGAGTGAGTCGGGAAGTGTGAATGTTCGTCGAAACTCACCGTAGCGCTGGCCGTCGAGTTGCATGGCACCGGGGCGTTTTGACACCTCACGCGTTCCGGACAGTGTCAGGATCCGGTCCTCGATGTAAACGTCGAATTCTTTCTCTGAAACGCCTGGCACATCCAGCTCGTAAACCACTCCGACCTTCGTTTCCCAGGTCGAGATCGGTAAGCGGAGGCCACGAATGGCGGATTCACGAATCTTCTCGGTTTCTCCTGAGGGCTCGGTGTTCAAGACCTGCAGCAGACCTGAAAAATCTGAATTGGCTGACTCGTGAACGGTCTGAATAACCTGGCTCGGCGTTGCCGCTTCCCGTCGTCGTTGGCGTGTCACCGGTTGTTTCACGGTGAACTGCCCTGAGTCCGTAGCGACTTCATTGAGTGGTGAGTCCATCAACGCCGATTCCGGCGGAAGACCGACGAATTGCTGGTCCGTTTCGTATTCTGGCTCAAGCGATTTCGCAGTCGGGGATACTGACAGTTGAGGCAGATTGGGGTGCGTCGAGCTGTCGATCCAGGCGAATACGTCGTTGTCACGGGATGACTGTCCCTCGTGCTGCCATTCCATGCCCAACAGGCATGCGACGGGTGCATCGGCACAGATGGCCTGCTTCGGCTCAAACTTCTCTCGGAACCTCTCAGAGCCGACGTCGCGGAGCATATCAGCCTGCGCAACAACCGCATTCGGTTGAGACGTCAGTGGCCGGTAGTTTGCGGGGTGCCGATTCGCGTTCGGATTTACGGAAGCCTCCGGAGCGTGGTCAGATTCCGGCTGGGCTGCCCGCGACTCCTCGATGGACTGCCGATACGACGACGGAAGTCGAATGAGTTCCTGCGCCTGAACTCGAGGCACTGACAAGCTGAGCAGGATCGTGAGAGGAATCAACGTACTTGAATTCATCACTGGATTAGCCTCCGAGGTAGACTCGCTCCTCACTCACCCCGTCGAATCTCCATAGATCGAGGGTGGCACGTGGAAGCATCGCGTTCCGTATGTAGCGGTTATGTGGATCAATCGGACGAAAGCAGTCGCGTTGCGGCGTGTGTTGGTCCGTCTCGGTCGTGGATTTCCCGATTGGGTGTCGGTTGTTCCGATTGCGCAAAGTTTGACAGTAGTACCTGCCACTTTGCTGGCTGCGCGCGGGGCAATCGCTACTGTTCACAAGTTGAGTGCAGCGATGCTCCATGCCGCGACAGTCAGGTTCAGTCCGAATCCGGCTGGCCACGGAGTCGGGTCGAATGACCGGAATGCATTTGCGGGACGACCAGTTCTCAGTCGACAAATATGAGCACAACTACGCAAAACCGGACTGACAGGCCGGAAGATATAGTGGAGTCAACGCCCAGTGAGCCCAGAATGAAAGGTAAAGATGTCTGGTAATTTAGATCGCCGTCAAGCGATTCAACTTGGCAGCCTTGGATTGTTTGGGCTGACAATGGGGGATGTCGCTACGCTGTGCGCGCAAGACAAAGGGCGTGACTCTGGCCAGCAAAACAAATCCGTTCTGTTGATCTACTTGCCAGGTGGATTCTCACATATCGATACTTGTGATCCAAAACCGCAAGCCTCCGAAGAGACACGTGGCGAGTTCACGACGATCGCCACGCGAACGGCAGGCGTGCGAATCTGTGAGCATCTTCCGCTATTGGCCGCT